>NZ_JACJRY010000002.1:0-470641 GCF_014697485.1 Anabaena sp. FACHB-83
GCGCGGTGGAACCACACTGATACATCCCGAACTCAGAGGTGAAACGCTGCTGCGGCTACGATAGTTGGAGGGTCGCCTCCTGCCACAATTGCTCGGCGCCAGGTCTCTTTTTACACTCAAAGCTCCTTAGTACAATTCTACAACTAAGGAGCTTTTTAGTTTTTATTCTCTCTTCTCTTTATATCTTCAGGGGGCGACAAACTAGTTAAAGTGCTTGCTGTATAAGCTTCATAGCCTTTAAATCTCGCTGATAATATGCCTGCTTATGGCGAATCGAACCGACCAGTTCCTCGACCCATGCTTGACACTCATGCCAAGCAACTATCCAATTGAAACCATATAAACCTATCCAAAAATTACTATGCCTTTTTTCAGTTTTACCTTGCTCTTGGGAACGACAGACAGAAGCCAAAATCACCGGATTCAACGCACAAGGTCGCCCCAATGGTGGAACCATCCTCATCAACGATGACGCTAACGGTATCAGCTGGTTCATGGACACAACCCCGTTTGATAACAAGGAATTTGCCCAAACCCTAACTGACACAGCATTCCGCGCCACTAAAGGCGACAATACTGGTTATTTTCAATTTGTTTCTTGAATTTGCAAACGGACTGTATGATCGGTTGTGCCACTTAGTTGCAGTTCCATGATTTCTGTACCAAGAGGTTCAATGCAACTCAAAAGCGATCGCAGGTTTGGTGTACTTGCACCTGTGTCTACATACAATCTATCGGCTAAACTGCTGATGCGTTTCCATGTCATGTATAACTTGCCAATCAGCTGTTCCATTTGGGAAGCTTGATTGACTAAATCAGCCGCAACGCTTAAACAGCCAACTCTGTGGGCTTCTTCTAAGGCAGTTTCTATGTCTACGTCTTCTTTAGCTAGTGCTTGGACTTGTGCCGCAGATTTGAGATATTTGGCTAATTGACGGGCTTCTGTGGTGACTTGCTTGATAGTGTCTACGTCAGGGTTGGCAATAATTTCTTTTTGAATAAATTTTTGGTGCTGTTCTGGCAGTTTTTCCATTTCCTTGACTAGTGGCGCGATGTAGCGTGGTGGTAAGGAATTATCTGCGGCTTTTACCTTGACTGGTTCCGGGATTAAATCTGAAGACATCGCCATCCATTCATCGGTGAGTTGGCGGACTTCGCGGCGGGTGATGCGATCGCCTTTTTGGGCGGCTTCACTCACCATCTGTTGGACTTCTGGGGACGATTTCGCCGTTTCGACAAAGGCTCGTTTGCTAAAGTTATTGACTGCGGCTGGTTCTAGGCGACCTTCTTCTAAAAGTGTATCGGCACTGTTGGCTAGTTGAATCCAAGAATAAGCTTGACTCTTGCTAATTTCTCTTTCTTTGAGCCATTTGAGAAAGCCAGTACCCCGCCCATCGCCACCTTTTTTTTCTCTGTCGCGTACAGCCCTTAAAATTCGTCCCCGCCAAATTTCTGTTTGCAGGTCAAAGCGATCGCATACTTGCCAAGCTATATCTAACTGCTGTAAAAAATCAGACTCAGGAATTTGCTCATCTTCTGGGTCGGGTAGTTCAAAACTAAGATCAGTGGGCTGTTGTAGGGCAGCAGCAAGGTCATTAATAGCGTCGGTATCTTGCACGGTGGATAACTGACTAAAATATGCGTCGGCTTATTATGACACAATCTTTAGGGAGTGGGGAATAAGATACAGATTGGCTAGTGCAAACCTGGTTTGGCGAAACTCGAAAATGTTACTTAGCTAATTTGTGCTGAGGTTGCGATCGCTACATGACATCTTTGATGAAACAAAAGAGTGATCGTCGAGATTGGATATGATTGAGCATCAACTAACAAAATCTTTGTGATGGATGCTGATTGCTGCATATATTCAGCGACGCAAATCTA
The DNA here is from genome assembly GCF_014697485.1 of Anabaena sp. FACHB-83. NCBI lineage: Bacteria > Bacillati > Cyanobacteriota > Cyanophyceae > Nostocales > Nostocaceae > Anabaena > Anabaena sp. FACHB-83. The sequence continues at coordinate 1,885 of NZ_JACJRY010000002.1, forward strand.
ATTTCGTTAAATCTAGAAGTCAGGACTTACGCACAAAGATTTTCTATGGAGAGTGGGTGAAAGGGTTTGAGGGTGTCAGAGTAGTAGTTTGTGGGGTGGGCAAGATGCCCACCCCACAAGATGGATAATGTTATTGAGATAAATTGAATAGTTGCAAATAAGCCGATAAGATGACTGGGCCAGTAAAGACAGTGATGATTGCGCCTATTGCTAAAAAAGGGCCGAAGGGGATTTTTACTCCGGTTTTTTTAGGCGATCGCACCAATACTAATCCACCTATTAATACTCCCACAGTACAGGCAATTAAACTAGCTAACAGCAAATATCGCCAACCCAGCCAAGCTCCCATCATGGCTGCAAGTTTGGCATCTCCCGCACCCATCGCCGTTTTACCGAGAACTATTGAACCACCAAAGGCGATGCCATCAAATAGCCATAAACCAATAACAGCACCAACTATCCCCATCATCAGGTGTCTAACTATACTCACACTGCTGGCTTCTTGGGTAAAACCGCTAATTATTTGAAATCCCAAGCCTAACACTAAACCTGATTGTGTTAGGTCATTGGGGAGAGTCATGGTATCTAAATCAATTAAGGCTAATGCTAACAGCCAACTACAAAAAGCCCAATATCCTAACGTAGCGATGGAAACTTGAAATACTAAAAAAATCACAACAAAAATTATTCCCGTTATTGCTTCTACTACGGGATAACGAACAGCTATTTTATTTTTGCAATAACGGCATTTTCCGCGTAACCACAACCATCCCAGCACGGGTACATTGTCATAAGCTTTTAGCTGGTTTAAGCAATGGGGGCAACGGGAAGGCGGCCAAAGAATCGATAACCCCGCAGGGATTCGATAAACTACAACGTTAATGAAGCTACCTATAGATGCACCCAAGGCGAAAACAACAATAATCGCCGGAACGGCTATTAAAAAGTCCATATAGTCATTTGTCAATTGTTCTGTGTCATTTGTCGTTTGTCATTTGTTCTTTGTCAAATGACCAATGACCAATGACCAATGACTCATAACTAATACATGTGGGACTCAATTTGATTTAGAGGCACAAAACATTCTTGCGGTAAGAGAACGGGTTGGTTAGTAAAAATGACTTTACCTCGATGGGTAACACGATTAATTGCTACCCCAGAAGGTTGCCCCGCAATTTCAGGATGTACTTCACAATAAGTGTAGTAAATCTTGCCAGCCGCCCTGATGATTGCGGGATCAATCAGAGGTGGCTGGATTCTAGAGGCGGTGAAATTAGTTGTCTCTTGTCGTAAAGCGTACACTATGTTACTGCTATCTACTTACTAGATTTTGTCTATAGTGTACCCGAAACTTTCTGTAAAGATTGCCAATTTGGCGAGTTTATGCAAAAAGAATTATTTCTCTAGTGCTTGAATGAGGGAATTTCCCATTGCCTGACAACCCAAAAGGTTCATTCCTGGTGACATGATATCGCCTGTGCGATCGCCTTGCTCTAAAACTTGTAACACAGCTTTTTCGATGGTATCTGCTGCTTGTGGCTGATTTAACCCGTAGCGTAACATCATGGCGGCACTCAAAACCTGCGCCAGAGGATTAGCTTTATCAAGTCCTGCAATATCCGGTGCAGAACCGTGGACTGGTTCATATACACCAGGGCCAGAAGCACCCAAACTCGCAGAGGGTAACATCCCAATACTGCCAGTTAACATAGCAGCAGCATCGGAGAGAATATCACCAAACAAGTTCCCTGTAACAATCGTATCGAATTGTTTGGGAGCGCGGACTAATTGCATTGCGGCATTATCAACATAAAGGTGAGACAGTTCGACATCGGGATATTCGGCGGACAGTTTGGTGATGCGATCGCGCCATAACTGCGATACTTCTAATACGTTAGCTTTATCCACAGAACAGAGTCTACCGCTTCTTTTTCTCGCAGCTTCAAAGGCAACTCTCCCGATACGTTCAATTTCTGACTCGCTGTAAACCATTGTATTCAAACCGCGTTTCTCACCAGTCTCAGTTTCAAAAATGCCTTTAGGTTTACCAAAGTAAATTCCCCCAGTGAGTTCCCGCACCACCATAATATCTACGCCTTCGACAACTTCCCGTTTCAAAGTGGAAGCGTCAATTAACTGCGGCAGAATTTGGGCGGGGCGTAAATTAGCAAATAACCCCAAACCTGCGCGGAGTCCTAACAAACCTGCTTCCGGGCGTTGGTGAGATGGTAGAGTATCCCACTTATAACCACCAATAGCGGCGAGTAATACAGAATCACTATTGCGACAAGTATCTAAGGTAGCGGCTGGTAGCGGTTCGCCCGTCGCGTCAATGGCTGCACCACCAATTAAAGCTTCTTGGAAGGCAAACTCAATATCAAATTTTTTCCCTACGACTTTCAGCACATCTACCGCCACTGCCATAATTTCAGGGCCAATGCCATCGCCGGGAAGTAAGGTAATGCGGTAGTTTTGAGTCATAGCTAGTTTCTATTAGGTAAATGCTTGCAGATTAAATATCATACCGAGCAAGATGCACATCTGGAAGCTTTAATTTTTGCAGTGGGTATTGGAGGTAATCAATGCTAGACGTGACTAAACTCACTCAAGCTGAAATTAGAAGGTTGGGAATAGAAGCCTTGACAAAAGCTCTTGGCCCTGCTGGAATGGCAAGATTTATGCAGCAATTTGAAAAAGGTAGTGGAGATTACACAAAAGATAGAGATCAAATTTTAGGAAATTCAACAATCGATGACATCTTTAGCAGAATTGAAGAGCATCGAAAAACACAATAAAAGTGCGGATAATAAACTAATTCTGACTAACTTTAATAGAGTAACAGTTTTTGGTATTTACTCAAACATTAAAAAAAAACTGTTCCTGAAAACTTTTTGCTCAGTTTCTTGTAATGTTTTTGATAAAACTAGCAAGAAATAAAAAAGTTTATGAATTTTAATCAAATTGGTCAAGTAGCAGTTGCACTGTTAACGACATTTGGCTTGAAAATCCTGGGTGCGATCGCTCTGTGGATTGTGGCACAGAAGTTGATTGATTTTGCACTCAAATTAGTCAGACGTGGTTTCCGCAGTCAACACGTTGATCCAACTCTAGTTAACTACTTGCTGAATATCATCGGCGTAACTTTAAGAATTGTTTTAGTTGTCGCCATTCTCGGCTTTTTCGGTATTGAAACCACTTCGTTTGCTGCATTATTAGCGGCTGCTGGTGTGGCGATTGGTGCAGCTTGGGGTGGATTGTTAGCTAACTTTGCAGCTGGGGCGTTTTTGATTGTCTTTAGCCCATTTAAAGTTGGAGACTTTATCACAGCCGCAGGTATCACAGGTACAGTTACAGAAATTGGACTGTTCACGACCAATATCACCACACCCGATAATGTGTTAACCATTGTCGCTAATAATAAGATTTTTTCTGATAATATTCAAAATTTCTCAGCTAATCCTTACCGTCGAGTTGATTTGCTGGCACAACTACATCACGATGTTGATCATAATGATGCGATCGCTCGTCTCAAAGCCAGAATCAGCCAAATTCCCAACGTAGTCAATAATCCTGTGCCAGATGTAGAAATTATCACCTTTAATTTAGCAGGGCCAGTATTAGCCGTACGTCCCTACTGCAATAATGACCACTACTGGCAAGTTTATTTTGACACCAACAAAGCCATACGTGAAGCATTTGGTGAAGCTGGTTATCCCATTCCTGAACAACGCTACGCCTTTAGTAGTCAATCTTCTAATGGAACAGTCAATGATGGTGAATCTGTGATGTCATCTGCCTCGATGATGAGTTAAGTTTGCACATATCAAATCCAATTTAATCAGGACTTCCGCATAAAAACGAAAAATCAAGGGCTTTGGCGAGGGTTTAGGGGTATAGAGTGTACTTATTCAAAATCCTTACACCCCAAACCCTTTCACCCTTTCACCCAATCTCCACAGATAATCTTTGTGCGTAAGTCTTGTTAATTTGTCAAAATCTCTCAAAAAATAGAATATTTGCGAACAAGTAGGTAAGTTATATACTTTACCTACTTTTTTATCAGCCTGAAATGTTATTAGCTGTATATTTAAACACTGAAGACAAATTTGATCATAACTCAGTTTCAATTTTGGAAACGAGACTGACAACAGGGCTAAAGAGAGGCTAGGTTAGTGTGTAATTAACCACCGTACTCTTTTAGATATGGTAAAAGAATTAGCAATTCGCACCTGTGGACTTACTAAGCAATTTGAACGGTACATAGCCGTAAATGATGTTCATTTAGAAATCGAAACGGGTGAAGTATACGGACTGATAGGGCCGAATGGTGCGGGTAAAACAACTCTCATTCGGATGTTAGCAACGGCTGAAGAACCAACTACGGGTGAGATATATATTAACGGCGATCGCATGGTACGGGACAAGAGTAACCCGACTATCAAGCGTCGTCTTGGCTACTTACCCGATGACTATCCCCTGTATGAAGATTTAACTGTTTGGGATTACCTTGATTACTTTGCGCGGTTGTATCGTTTGCGCGAACCACGTCGTACTCAGCGTCTACACGAAGTTTTAGAACTCATTCAATTAGGTAATAAACGCAACAGCTTAATTTCTACACTGTCGCGGGGGATGAAACAGCGCCTCAGTTTAGCACGCACTATCATCCATGAGCCAATTTTATTACTCCTAGATGAACCTGTATCGGGACTAGACCCCATCGCCAGAATGCAATTCCGCGAAATTATCAAAGCATTGCAAGAAGCTGGGATGACAATTTTAATTTCGTCCCATGTTCTCAGCGATTTAGCGGAACTGTGTACTTCAATTGGAATTATGGAGTTAGGTTTTTTAGTAGAAAGTGCTTCACTCAAACAACTTTATCAGCGTTTGGCTCGACAACAAATTATGTTGTCAACCTTGGGAAAAATTGATCCTGTAATTAGTGAATTAAAAAATCATCCTTTGGTAGAAGCATGGGAAGTTTTACCTGGGAGGAATAATCTGCGCGTGAATTTTTCTGGTGATCAGAATGCTTGTGCAGAATTATTGCGATCGCTAATTCAAGCTAATATCCCCATCACTGACTTTCATTGCACCCAAGAAGACCTAGAAAGCATTTTCCTCAAGCTTGGTCATAAACAAGCATCCTAAAATATCAAATTTTTAACTTAGAATAATTCTTCCTATGTATCTCAACTTTTTGGATAAAATTGGCGATTGGAATCCTCAGCTTTTACGAGAACTTAAAGGTCGTCTTAAAGTTTTTAACGTAATATTTGCCTTCGCTATCTCACTAATCGCTCAGTTAGGATTGTTTATCTATCATCTTAGAGAATATCCTAATAATAAATATCCCATGAATAACTTTTATTGTAATCTGGGCAAGGTTTATCAAAAGCAAATTGACTCAGGTTATAAACTCATAGATCAGACTCAAAAGCAAGTCAATTTTTACAGCACTAAGCAAAACTATGATCTCTCAAAACTACTGGAATCCCAAGATAAATTACAATCCCTCAAAGCACAGCAAAAACAGTTAGAATATACCCTATATCAGCAGCCATGTCCCATTTCCGAAATTAACTTTCAAATGTGGTGGCGTGACCACTGGGAATATATATTTATCACACTCTGCATAGTTTTTATCTACACACTATTAGTTGCTGGGACATATTTACTAGTCAACAATCTTGCTCAAGAAGAAAAGCGCGGTACGCTGAATTTCATCCGCCTCAGTCCCCAGCCAGAAACTAGCATTTTAACTGGCAAAATGCTAGGAGTGCCAATTGTTATTTACTTAGTAATTTTGCTGGCGGTTCCTTTGCATATTTGGTCAGGAATTTCTGCCCAAGTTAACATCAGTTATATTGTTAGCTTTTATATCGTCTTAGCTGCTAGTTGCTTCTTCTTCTACAGCGCCACATTATTATTCAGTTTAATGAGTAATCGATTGAGTGGTTTTCAGCCTTGGTTGGCTAGTGGTGCAGTTTTCATATTTTTGCTAAATGCAATGCAATTTGCATTTAGTAGCGAAGATTTACACACCACAGCAGCTTGGCTGAGGCTACTAACCCCGTTCGATATGCTGAAATATATGTTCCCAAATCTTTTGAAGAACAGCAACCCATCATTGTTAGCAGAAACTCAATTTTTTTACCTACCATTAGGAAAAAATGTTTTCACATTTACAGGGTTACACCTACTCAATTATGGTGTTGGCTGCTATTGGATTTGGCAAGCACTTGGAAGGCGGTTTCGTAATCCTAATGCTACCTTACTTAGTAAAGGACAAAGTTACTTATTGGTAGCTGGCTATCAAGTAATTTTTTGGGGATTTACACTGCAATATACCAAAAATTACTGCCTTGCTTACCGAAATAATGAACCAATAAATTGCTACTATGACTTGAATTATCAAATAGGTCAAAACTTCTTCTGGCTTATATTTCTTAACTTCGTTTTACTAACTTGTTTGTTTATGATTTTGTCTCCTTGTAGACAACAAGTACAAGATTGGGCAAGATATCGTCATCAACAAACATCTAGTAGCGATGCTTTTAGTAATAAATCTGTATGGCGTGATTTAATTTGGCAGGATAAAAGTCCTGTAATAGTTTCAGTTGGGTTGAGTTTAATAATCATAACTATCCCCTTAATAGTATGGATTTTACTCGCTCCAGCTTTGAATATCCATCATTACAATGCTATTGATTGGGTGAACCGAATTGGCAGGCTGAAAGCTATTTTAGGAGTGGCGATGTTCATTGCTATAACGATGATTTATGCCACCATATTACAAAGCATCCTATTGTTAAAAACTTCCAAGCGGGTGTTTTTGTCTAGCATTATTCTAGGGATATTAATGTTTGTGCCACCAATAATTTTGGCTCTATTAGAAATCAGACCTGAAACTAATACTATGTTTTGGTTATTTTCTAATTTTCCTTGGGCTGCTTTGGAATACTCAGCTACAACAACAACTTTTATGTCGCTTTTAGCTGAGTTCACTGTTTTAGCTTTGTTAAATGTAAATTTGGCCAATCAGGTGAAGTTAGTTGGGGAATCTGCAACGAAAGCATTATTAGCCGGACGGTAATTAATCAGCAAGGAACTTATTTGAAAAAGTAGACAAGGGAGACAGGGGAGACAAGGTAGAGGAATATTTGTATAGCATTTATGATTGCTATGTAGGGCTAATCTTTGATTAGGTAAAAAATAACTGGACTTATACAAAGCTTCTTTCCTACTCCCTATTTCCTACTCTTTTCCTACATAAGTACATTCAGAAATCAAACCAGATTCAGATAGATAATTAACTAGTTACTGAGGAGAAATATTCATGATAGAAGCCTTAATAAATTACTTAGGAAACGGGAATCCGCAGTTATTTCGGGAACTTAAAGGACGGCTAAAACCCCGAAATATTTTATTAACATCTGCATTATCATTGCTGGGTCAATTTATCTTATTTATATCCTTTCAAGCCCAGTTACCTACACGCTATGATGCAGTACAAAATCTGACTAATAGATACTGCACTGGTACAACAAAATATGACTTACCTGGATGTCTTGCTGATGGTTTTGGTAATGCGATTATCAATTGGCAATTGTGGTCTTGGGATGTCTTTACTTGGTTAAATATTATTGTGAGCTTTGGTTTATTAGCAGCAGGTAGTTATCTACTAATTAATGACTTAGCTACCGAACAAAGACGCGATACCCTAAATTTTATCCGCCTGAGTCCCCAATCACCACAGAGTATTTTATTGGGAAAAATGCTTGGTGTTCCCGCTTTACTTTATGTGGCTGTAGTATTAGCATTACCTTTGCATTTCTGGATGGGTTTGAATGCCAAAATTCATGTGATGGAAATTATCAGTTTTGATGCAGTAGTCATTGGGGCTAGTTTTTTATACTACAGTGCTGCATTAATATTTGGTTTGGTGGGTTCTTGGTTAGGGGGTTTTCAGCCTTGGTTAGGCAGTGGCGCATTATTAGGATACCTCATATTTACCAAACAAACTTTCACGTCTAATTTCCCTACTAATAATCCAGTTAATTTTTTTGGGCTACTTAACCCATATTTTTTAATGCCATATTTTGACATTGAAATAGACAGAAAATTTAGTTTTGCTATTCCCAATTTCAAATCTTTTTCTTGGTTCATTTTCTCCATAGGAGAAAGTTTTATTACTACGGCTGTCTTTGCAGTAGCAGTTTATTTTATCGGTGCATACTTTTTTTGGCAATCTTTACAGCGTTGCTTTCGTGATCCTAATGTAACTATGTTGAGCAAAAAGCAGAGTTATTTACTAACTGCTGTTTTTAATCTCATCATTTTAGGATGCGCTGATTGGCGAGAGTTAATATTTGATGGCCCATCTAGAAGTTATAGTTATGTACTTCAAGAAAACATCGGACTTTTAATGATTTTGAATTTGGGGCTATTTTTATATTTAATTGCTGCGATTATTCCTGGTCGTCAAACACTGCAAGATTGGGCTAGATACAGACATATTACGCAACCCAAAGAATTAGGTAAAACTAGTTTAACTGATGATTTAATTTGGGGTGAGAAAAGCCCAGGAATTTTAGCGATCGCTATTAATGCTATCATGTCTGTGACTTGCTTAAGCTGCTTTGCTTTGATTTCCCAAGTCAGTATCGAAGATAAAATGAATACTTGGATGGCGCTGCTGTTTGCAGGGAGTTTAGCTGTGATCTATGCAGCCTTAACTCAGTTAATTCTCTTTATGAAAAATGAACAGCGCCAATTATGGGCAGCAGGGGTGTTAATGTCTGTTATTATCATCCACCCAATTTTCTTAGGGATATTCTTGAATAGACCTGACAACTACCCTGTAGTTTGGCTATTTTCCATTGCTGCACCACTCATTGCTTTATCCTCATCAAGAAGCGGAGATGGATTACCATTGGCTTATTTTCTGGCAATCTTAGGACATTTTGCGATCGCAACATTTTTAATATCTCAACTAACGCGCAAGTTGAAAAAAGCAGGAGAGTCTGCAACTAAAGCATTGTTAGCAGGAACTGAATCTGCTATTAGCTAAAATAGCTCAGGACTTACGCACAAAAATTGTCTGTGGGGATTGGGTGTAGGGGTGAAATGTAAAAAACCTACACCTGTCAGCTACTCCCCACTCTCTCGCTTACTAATAAAATCCAGCATAATTTTTTGGTGCATTGTCCCCAATGGTCTAACTTCCTCGGCTACGGCTGAGTAACAATTACCACGGCGGATGTCTTCGGCTGTTAACAGTCCCATGTCCCAGCCTTCATTCAGCATTAGTTGATTGATGTCTACCAACAAAGGTGCTTGAAAAACATGGCGGATGACTTTTTCATCGGGATAGCAGCCAAATTCAGCGAATGTTGGTAAAACATAACCAATTTCTTCGAGAATTTCCCGTTGGACGGCGACGGCTGGTGTTTCACCGGGTTCGATATGTCCGCCAAAAAAAGCCCAGCAACCAGCCGCCGCAATCGTGGGGATATTGTCGCGCAGTTGCATGAGATACTTATTGTCTTGGTAGAGAATGGCGATCGCTACTTCTGGTAATTGATTAGTCATAAAATTTACACTTAAAATCACTCTTCTGTTATATATACTTCGCCAAAATCTTGCCCAGCGATGGGGATACTTTTGTAGCTAACTTTACCTTTTAATACTACTTGAGTACCTTTTTGCAAATTGCTTTGATTGGTAATTACCCAAATTTTGCCAGTCGAATCATCAATTTGGTATGCCCACTGCTTCATCAGTGGGACTTGCTTTTCTACCTTACCTTGAATATACACAGTCGCCTGTGTGTTGGGTTTGGCTTGAATTTCGGCAATTTGAGTCACATTGCTACCAAAAATGAAATTGCTACCTTTGATTTCTGGAAGCCTCCAAGCCGCACAGCCAGAAAGTCCCGCCACTAGGACAAAATAGCAAAGTATACGGTAATAATTTGGCGATTTGTGCATCAGTCTCATAGGGAATGGGTAGTTCTTCTGTTGTACTATTACCTGTTGAGTTTTAGCCGTTCTCTGTTCCCCGGTTGATGGGTTTGGTGAGAGACAAGGTAGACAAGGGCGACAAGGGAGAAATGATTGTAATTTCTCCTCTTCAACCCCCTACACCCTGACACCCTTCTCTACACCCCATTCCCCACTCCCTCCCTCTAAGATTTCATAGTTTTATCCGTCAGATTCGACAAGGGATCTGAGAAGATGAACAAGTATGGTCTTGTGGTAGGAGAGGCGCAACAACAATTAACAGCCAAAAACCTTTCAAACCGTTGACTTCGCTACAGACAATTTACATTTTGGATTTTAGAGGCGAATCTTCTGAGGATTCTCATGGAAACAACAACTGCCAAACTTCTTGATGGTAAAGCCTTAGCAGCAAAAATTCACCAGCAACTTAAAACCCAAATTCACCAATTACAAGCCAAAGTAGGCCGTCCTCCTGGTTTAGCCGTGTTGATGGTTGGTGACAACCCCGCATCAGCAGCTTATGTCCGCAATAAAGAAAAAGCCTGCGCTAAGGTGGGTATTGCTTCTTTTGGTAAGCATTTTCCTCAAGAAACTAGCCAAAAAGAATTAGAGGCGGTTATTGCCGAACTCAATGAAGATAATCGAGTTGATGGAATTTTGGTGCAACTCCCCTTACCTGACCATTTGGATGCAGTCTCTTTGTTACATCAAATACATCCCGATAAAGATGCGGATGGACTGCACCCAGTTAATTTAGGGCGACTAGTACGCGGTGAAAGTGGTTTACGTAGTTGCACTCCTGCGGGAGTCATGCACTTGCTGGCAGAATATAATATTCCTTTGCGGGGAAAAAATGCAGTGGTGATAGGGCGCAGTATTTTAGTAGGAAAGCCAATGGCTTTGATGCTACTAGAAGCGGATGCTACTGTTACCATTGCCCACTCGCGATCGCAAAATCTTGCCAGCATCACCAAGAATGCCGATATTATCATCGCCGCCGTTGGTCGTCCAGGACTCATTACCGCCGACATGGTAAAACAGGGTGCGATCGTGGTAGATGTGGGGATGAACCGCGTCACTGATGCCAATGGCAATAGTCGCTTAGTCGGCGATGTCGATTTGGAATCAATTGCAGGTGTGGCAGAATATTTCACCCCAGTTCCTGGCGGTGTCGGCCCTATGACCGTTGCCATATTATTGCAAAATACATTTACCAGCTATTTGCGGACTACAAGCTAGTCAAAAGATATCAGTTATGAATTTTTAACTCCCGATTCATCCTGCATAACTTTTCAGCACCAAAGCCCCGTAAAATTGTGACGTATAAGACAAACAGCCAAAAGCCAAAAATTGAAGGAATTATAAGAATGGTAGCAGCTGATAACCTTCAGAAGATGCCAGAAACAGCAACCTTTAACCTTGTCGCCTATCTCAAAGAGCGCCAAAAGCTTTGTGATACTGCTCTGGATAAATCAATGCCCGTCATATATCCAGAAACAATTTATGAATCAATGCGCTACTCTCTCCTAGCTGGAGGTAAGCGGGTACGTCCCATTCTCTGTCTTGCTACCTGTGAAATGATGGGCGGTACTATCGAAATGGCTATGCCTACAGCTTGTGCCGTCGAAATGATTCACACAATGTCATTAATTCACGATGACCTGCCAGCAATGGACAATGATGATTATCGTCGTGGAATGTTGACCAATCACAAAGTCTATGGCGAAGATATTGCAATTTTGGCAGGCGATGGCTTACTCGCCTTTGCTTTTGAACTAGTTGCCACTAAAACACCAGAGAATGTTCCTAGAGATAAAGTTTTGCAGGTAATTGCTCGCTTAGGCAGAGCCTTGGGCGCAGCAGGCTTAGTGGGTGGGCAAGTGGTAGATTTGGAATCAGAAGGTAAATCTGATATTTCCCTCGAAACCCTCAACTTTATTCACAACCATAAAACTGCGGCCCTTTTGGAAGCTTGCGTTGTTTGTGGTGGTATCTTAGCTGGAGCCGCCGCAGACGACATACAAAGATTAACTCGCTACTCACAAAACATCGGTCTAGCATTCCAAATTATTGATGATATTTTGGATGTCACAGCCACTCAAGAACAATTGGGCAAAACGGCGGGTAAAGACCTCGTAGCCAAGAAAGTTACCTATCCTAGCCTGTGGGGAATTGAGGAATCACGCGCTAAAGCTCAACAGCTAATTGAGTCAGCTTGTGCAGAATTAGAACCTTATGGTAGTCTGGCACAACCACTCAAAGCCATAGCCCACTTTATTGTGAATCGCAATAACTAGGACAAACCAATTGGATTTTAAATTTTGGAGCCGCTACCTTGTGGTGAATCAGCATTACTGGAAGTTAAACCACTTCCTAGTAAATATTTTACAAAAGTTGGATTCATAGTCTTATACTAATAGGCTACTCCAAAAACCTCACACAATATTTGGAATTAGAGCAGTCAAAGCATAGATTAAAACTATGTTGCTGTCTGAACATACTGAGAATACTGAGTTTATACTCAGCACTCAGCACTTTGCTATGGTTCCTTTTGAGATTTAGAATTTTGGGTTGCGTCTAAATTTTTACTTACAAAATAATTACGCTAATTTTAACTAACTGAACTAAAACACCATGCAGGACATAGCCGATATATTAAACAACCGGGTGCTGCTGGTAGCCCTGGTAGCCTGTTTCATTGCTCAAGCTTTGAAACTGGTTATCGATGTCGTCAAAAATCAAAAACTGAATGTCCGTGTTTTAGTCACGACTGGCGGTATGCCTAGCGCCCATTCAGCTTTAGTAACAGCCTTAGCCGCAGGTATTGGACAAACTGTCGGTTGGTCATCCCCGGAGTTTGCCTTAGCTACCGTGTTTGCCATCATCGTGATGTACGATGCGGCTGGAGTCCGCCAAGCTGCGGGTAAACAAGCACGAATACTCAATCAAATGATTGCGGAATTATTTGATGAAAAGCACGAGTTTAGCCAAGACCGACTCAAAGAGTTACTGGGACACACACCAGTACAAGTCATCGCTGGTTCAGCTTTGGGAGTCACAATTTACTGGTTAGCTAGGACGGCTTATTAGTCAAGGATCAAAAGTCAATACTCAGCTTGTCCCCCTTCTCTCCTAACACTACTGCACTTTGACGGCGGAACGCAGTAACACAACTTTGCGACTATCAACGAGGATGGCAAAAAAGCCGCGTTCGTTGAGTTTTTGTAGGGTGTTGTATGCTTGTTGTTGGTTGGTAGTGTGAGTAGCTAACAAATAAGGGCGTTGTCCGTAAGAGGCAAAACCAACATTACCACCGACAACTTGCTGGACGCTATTCGCTAGTTCTGGACGGTTGTAGTAATCTACCAGTACGGCGTAGCCTTGCCCTAATGGTTGGGGGTTATAGCTAACGGTTGGTGTTGTTGCGGCTGCTTGTTGAGCAACTTCAGCAGGCTTGGTTGTGATGATGGCAGATAAACCAACAATATTATTGATATACCTAGCCCAACGATTTGCATCGTCAATTTTGTTAAAACCACCTATTCGCGTGACTGTATCGGTGAGGTATTGACAGTTAGTAGTGGCAATTTCGTTTGGTAAAGCACTCCGCAATTGCTTTTGATACTCAGGTGTGGGCGTTATTACTAGTAATAAATATTCTCCAGGATTTGGCGGTTGGCAGACAGGCAGTTTTTGTTGCGCGTTAACAGAAATTGTAGTATTGATTAAACCTGCGATCGCAATTACCAATCCACCAGATATAACCTGAACTCTCTGCACAAAGTTGGGACGCATAAGCTGGATTTTTTAAAAAAATTCTATTTTAGTAGTTCGTCAATAGTCAATGGTCATTTGTCATTTGTCCTTGGTCATTTGTAAATTAATGTTGTCTTACAGTCAGACAATCTAACATACTGTATAGCAGGAGACAGGTTACAGGCTACAGGTGACAGAGTTAAAAGTCTTTTGCTGTCTTTGATATTTACTGATTTCCTAAGCAACTTGGCTACTGCCATATCAAAACTAATGACTAATGACCAATGACTATTGACTCTTGCTTAAGAAACACTCGCAAGAGAAGCCAAAGGATCGGGAATTGTTACAGATGGTGCATTAAAATCACCAGTAATTACATACTCCAAGCGCAGTTTCAGCCAAGTGATAAACTGGGGATTTGTCGAAATAATCGCAGCTGCGGGTTTAGGACACTGTGCTTTAACTGCTGCCATTTCTGGCGCTTCTAAAAAGGCTGGTTGCTGTACTAACCAAAAATCAATTTGCTTTTCATTTTCGTGATAATGGCGGGTGCGTTCTTTCAGCACTTCTTCTAAAGGTTCTTCTTGGACTAGAAAGCGTTGGCTGGCTAAAACGTAATAATATGTTTGCATTTTCATCCTTGGGTTACTAACGGTTTAAACAGGGTACAGAATTAACTCTGTACCCTATTTAACTAACTCTTCCGAAATCTTTGGAACCAAGAACTGAAGGGACAACGACTTCCTTTAGTTTCACTATTTGTTTGTTTACCACCAGCTGTCAGTTTTTCTAAAAACAGGGTGTTGTCAAAATAGTGTTCTACGGAAATAATTTTTAAATCATCGGTGACACGAGCTATACTCGTCCCGACAATTTCAACTGTCTCTCCAGTGGGCGCATAACCTTTGTATTCGCCTCTAAAATGTCCCCAGTGTCGCCACTTGAATGCTACATTTGGTGGCCCTGAGTACACTTCCAGCACTTCCCAAGGGAAACCTTGGGGAAATGTTGTGTGGAAGATTTTAGCTGATGATTCAAAGCTTTCTTCGGAAGCTTTGTAATGTTCAGAATCAGCCATGAATAAATTGTAAGTACCTTGGTTGCCTAATTCTGCGGCGGTATATTCAGGGCCGCCATTGGTACTAACGCGAAACTTGTCACTCACAACCGATAACCACTGCTGCGGGTTAGATTTGAATGATACCTCCATCTCGAAGGTTCTTACCAAGTTCTGCACGATCGCCTCTAACGATCCTTCAACATGATTACATACACTTTCTTTGGCAAGATTTTCTTTTGAACGAGAATAATCAGGAGGTGTTTGATAACGCCACTCTGCATCAGTGCTGGCGGCGATAACTTTATCCCTATCCTGTACCCAAAGCGGTAAGTCTTGAGATTGTGTTGAGGTCATAAAAGTCTAAATTGAAAATTTAACCAACAAAGCTGAAGGTTGAAGGATAAAGGCTGAAAATACTTATTTCACACTTCACACTTCATACTTTTTTCTGGATTTCGCAGTTACAACCCCTCTTGATAATAGTGCTGAGTGCTGAGTTGAAAGTGCTGAGTTAAAAGACTGCACTTAACTTGGTGAGATATTTACTGAATCCGAGTAAAGTAAAAATTACTACGTAATTTTTACTCAGCACTCAGCACTCAGCACTCAGCACTCTAATTGCTTGTTTCATCTCCCGGACTGCTCTTTCTATCCCGACTAGGGCTGCCCGACTGATGATAGTATGACCGATGTTGAGTTCTTCCATTCCGGGTAGGGCGGCGACTGGATGAACGTTCCAGTACGTGAGTCCATGACCAGCATTGACCCGCAGTCCGGCTTTAATTGCTTGTTCACACCCTGTAGCCAAAATTGCTAGTTCCTTTTGTCGGCTGGTTTCATCATGGGCTTCAGCATACTGGCCAGTGTGCAGTTCAATAAATTTTGCCTGCACCTTGACAGATGCTTCAATTTGTGCAGGTTCAGCGTCGATAAACAAACTGACAGGAATGCCAGCACTCTGCAATTTATCGACAATCTCTCCTATTCTAGCAATTTGCCCAACAATATCGAGTCCGCCTTCGGTGGTGACTTCTTCGCGCTTTTCTGGAACTAGAGTGACATAATCTGGTTTAATGTCAAGCGCGATCGCCAGCATTTCTTCAGTAGCAGCCATCTCCAAATTAAGATGTGTTCTCACTGTTTGCCGCAGTAACCGCACATCTCGGTCTTGAATATGCCGCCTGTCTTCCCGCAAATGTACTGTAATTCCATCTGCACCCCCTAACTCTGCCAGCACAGCCGCCGCCACAGGGTCTGGTTCCACCGTCCGCCGCGCTTGTCGGATGGTAGCGATATGGTCAATGTTAACTCCAAGTGTAGGCAACCCTAGTCTCCCGATTAACAGTCCTCCGAACTTGATTTTAGCGGAAATCGGAGTTGTAAAGTGAGGTAGTGGCTTCCCCGACAGTTAACAGGCTTTGTTCTGATCTCCTCAGACTTTCAGTCTCAGGACTTACGCAAAATCATGAAAAAACGAACCGCAAAGAGCGCAAAGGACACGAAGTTAAGAGGATTTGAGAGGGTTTTTGCTTAAGTCCTAAGTCTCTTGGGTTTATGATAAATTTGTATTTTTTTGGAAAGCCACATCCACCTGATTCAGCAATGATTCTGGGGTAGAAGAATTATTTAAAACAACATCTGCACGGGATATTTTTTCGGCTAAAGGTAGTTGGCTTTGAATTCTTGCTTGTGCTTGTTCTGGATGAAGATGATTGCGCTGAATTAATCTTTGCAACTGTTGTGTTTCTGAACAACTGACCACCCAAATTTCTGTAACCAAATATGTCATTTTTGCTTCAAACAGCAGTGGAATAACAAACACCAAAGTTTCGGCGGTAGATGTTGCAATTGCTTGCAGAAAACAGTTAGCCACATAAGGGTGAATCAAATCTTCTATCCATTGGCGTTCTTGTTGATTTTGAAAAATAATTTCGCCTAATTTTTGACGGTTGAGATTACCATCAGAAAGTAAGATTTGTTCACCGTAACGTTGTGCGATCGCCTTTAAAATAGGTGAACCAATAGAGACTGCATCCCTAGCATAAATATCAGCATCAAAAATCGGCAAGTTGTAAGCACTGGCTAAATAATTAGCAACAGTGCTTTTACCTGTAGCAATTCCTCCAGTTAAAGCGATGATGCGTTTGGTCATTAGTCAATTGTCATTGGTCATTTGTGATTTTCTCCCTATTCTCTGGGTTGGGGGATGAGGGAGATATGGGAGATATGGAGATATGGGGGACAAGGGAGACAAGGAAGAGTTTAGCACTCATCACTCATTACTCTTTACTCCTTACTCTTTACTCAGCACTCAGCACTCAGCACTTTTTCACCACTTCTTGTAAGGTAAGAATTTACCATTCATGGTGACTTTCACGCGATCGCCTTTGGGGTCTTCGACTTTTTCGATGTCTAAGGTAAAATCAATTGCACTCATAATCCCATCACCGAATTTTTCTTGAATAACTTCTTTGATTGGGAAACCATAAACTTGCATAATTTCATAGAACCGATAAATTAAGGGATCGGTTGGGACAACAGGGCCTAAACCTTTGGTGGGATAGCTAATTAGTTCCGCAATATCTTCAGAATCAAGCCCTAACACATCAGCTAGTTTTTGTGCTTCTTCTAGAGAAGCTGTTGCTTGACGATAAAACAACGCCGCAATCCAGACTTCATCACGTCCTAAAACTTGTTCTAAATCTGTAAAGGTTAATCCTTTGAGTTTTTTAGCAGCCAGCAGCTTTTGAGTTAATGGGGGAATGGACATAGTACACTCTGATACTAATTTTGGATTTTGAACCAGGGATAGTATACTTTGCCAAGACAGTCTGGATGTTGAGCTTAAGGTAAAATTTCAACTACTGTACCTTTTTCTACCCATTGATCCAGTTTATCGACATCTTGATTTGATGAACTACTTACTCCTACCAGCTGATTGGTGTGAGCGTCTACATTCACCCCAGCAGAGTTAAATCCCCGCACCATCAAGAAATTCTTGAATTGCTTTGTCTCTGAGACTACACAAAGGAGCCTCTGATTTTGGTTCAGGTTCTTGGACAGCTACCGCACCAACTAATACAGGAGTTTTAGCAGCAATTTGTAGTTGCTGGAGATTTTGGATTTGTTGTTCTAAAGTTTCAATGCGATCGACTAAAGCGCGAATCACTTCCGCTTCTGAGTCTGGTAAGTTGTTGTGTTCCAAAGGTGCAACGCGGACTCCAGAACGATAGACAATCCGTCCAGGAATACCGACGACTGTACAATCAGAAGGCACATCTCTCAGCACAACTGACCCAGCACCAATGCGGACGTTATTACCAATGTGAATATTGCCTAATACCTTTGCGCCAGCACCAACTACAACGTTTTCACCGACTGTAGGATGGCGTTTACCACTTTGTTTACCAGTTCCGCCCAAAGTGACACCTTGATAAATCAGAGCATAATCACCTATAATTGCCGTCTCACCAATCACCACACCCATACCGTGGTCAATAAATACACCTTGCCCAATAGTTGCACCTGGGTGAATTTCGATCCCAGTCAAAAACCGAGAGAGGTGAGAAATGAAGCGGGGAATAAAGGGAAGACCAAAGTGATGTAGCCAGTGAGCCAGTCGGTGAAAAATTAGGGCTTGCAAGCCAGGGTAACAAACCAAAACCTCTAACCAGTTACGGGCGGCTGGGTCACGTTCAAAAATGATGCGGAAATCGGCACGTAGAGTAGATAGCACGCAATAGTACCCTCGAAAAGCAAACGAGCTACCATACCATATTATCTTTTTGAGTGCTTGGTTGATAAAGTGCTGAGTGCTGAGTGCTGAGGGGGTAGACACGGGAGAAGGGGTAGACACGGTAGAAAGATTGCTCCCTTGTCCCCCTTGTCTCCCTTGTCTCCCTTGTCTCCCTTGTCTCCCTTGTCTCCCTTGTCTCCCTTGTCTCCCTTGTCTCCCTTCTCCCTGCCCCTAGTCCACTCCCACTCACTCCGCCCCAGAATCTCCCCATTCTTTAATAGCGGAAAAGATTGATGAATAATCATCATTAGCAAATGACATTTTCATGGCTGTAGCTAAAATGTGGCGCACAGACTCAATGCTACTGAGGTCTAAACCCAAAGCTTTGGCTTCTGAGATAAATAAGTCTGTATCTTTGAGCAAATGTTTGGTCGGAAAATTGGGGTTTGTGTAGTCTTCCTCTAACATTCTTTGCAGCTTTTTATCAAAAGTCGGTGCATACAAAGAACTTTGGCGTAAAATCTGCATAAAAGATTCAATATTGACACCTTGACGCTGTAAAAAAGCCAGACTGAGAGCAAAGCTGGTTGTTAAAGAAGCGATTAATTGATTGAGAGATAATTTTAAGGCGGCGGCTGTCCCCACAGGGCCAATTAGTAAAGGTTCTGGGCCAAAGTTTTGCAGTAACTGTAAATGCCTTTGGTATTGGTCGGAAGTTGCGCCTACCATGACAATTAATTGCCCGCTTTTGGCTTCGGGAATGCTGCCTAATACGGGTGCTTCTATATATTCACCACCACCGCCAATTATGGTATCTCGAATTTCTTGGCTTTCGGTGGGTGTAATTGTCCCCATTTGAATAATTGTGCGTCCTTCTAGGGTACGCCAAGCTGTATCTGAAAGTAAGACTTGATAAATAGCTGCGGCGTTAGTCAGCATTAAAATAATGCAATCAGCAGCACGAATGGCCTGACGGGGTTGTGTGACGATTTCTGCGCCGGCTGCTTGTAATGGTGCTAATTTTTCTGGGGTGCGATTGTAGGCAACTACGTGTATATTGGCTGCTAACAACCTTTGAGCCATTGGTTGTCCCATCAGTCCAGTTCCCAGAAATGCCACCTTCATTGTTCACGTTCCTTTGATAAAGCTGAGGCGATGTCTATGACAGAAATCGCGTTTTCATCTTTTGATTGTAATTGGCTGGCGATTTGTAATTTGAGACTTAAGATGCCATCCTAAATCTCAAATTCACCCGATGCGGCTGAGTCAATAGGGAGTAGGGAGTGGGGAGTAGAAAATGATAACTCAGCACTCAGCACTTTAAATTCAACCGCCAGCAGCAAAAGTCGCCATAATGACAACAGATAGTAAGATACCGGGTGTAAGTAGCATTACTAGCATCAACAAGTCGTGAGTATTCATAGGTTTTTGTTGCTTTTTTAAATACAGGATTTCGCAGTAATCAATAGTAATGCTAGTCCATATAACAGTGATGCTGCCGACTTACAGAGAGTTTTAATTTTTTCCCTTACTTTTACTTTGGCACAATTAATCCTTTCAGGGGTTGAGAAATTTCCAAATTTTGAAGTCCTTTACTTTGGATGAGGACTCCAAAGCCTCCTAACCCGGTGGGATCAATAAGTTTGTGGAGTGACTCGCGTCGTTGTAATAACTGAGCGATCGCTATATCTTGATGGGAAAGTGAGGCTATTGAGTCTCCCAAACCCAACGCCATTAAAAATAAACCTTGTTGGGTAAAGCCAATTTTGGTTAAACCACATTGCTCACCCCACAGTTCTAAGGCGGTAAAGTCAACGTGAGCGGTGATATCTTGTCGCCCAAGATTAATATAGGGGTTGTTATGGTAGCGATGCTGGTAGTAGCACTGGAGGGTTCCTTGCGATCGCCTGGGGTTATAGTAGCGATGGGCAGGATAGCCATAATCAACTGTTACCACATAACCGCGTTGCAAGCGGTCTGCTACTATACTCAACCAGTCTAAAGCCGCTAAATTAATTTCACTGCGGTAGCCATCGGGGTAGACTTTTGCAGTTAAATCAATACCTATCAACTCAAAATATTTTGTCAACTGCGGTGTAGAAGTTTCCCCAATGATTTCTTGAAACTCCCCTTCTAACAGCAGATAATTTTCATTTTGCTCTACATCAGAGGGTAAGGTGACATAAATTTCTCGCAATTCCCCAGTTTGTAAAATGAATTGATGCACTGAAAAAGCATCGACGAGTTCGTTAGAAAAAAAGCAGCCAGTTATAGAGTTGCTAGGTATATCTGCTAAATTACACCACCGCACAGGATAATTTTGTAAACGTTGCTGTTGTTCCTGCTGCAATTCGGGAGATTTTTCGACAATCACATAATCTAATGCTGGTAAAAAATCAGGATAATGCCGTTGATAATAGTTGAGGATATGTAACGCCAACAGTCCTTGACCTGCTCCCATTTCTACCAAAGAATAAGGTCTAGGTTGTCCTAAAATTTCCCACATTTGCAAAAATTGTTCTGCTAGTAACTCGCCAAAATCAGCGCCAAGACTAACAGATGTGAAAAAATCACCGCCTTTAAACCCAATGTTGACGGCTTTACTGGCATAGTAGCCATGTTCAGGGTGATATAACACCATATCCATGTATTCGGCAAAGGTAATTCGCTTTTGCGGATTATTAGCAATGCGATCGCTGATGGCCGCACACAACGCTGGGTTAGAATTCATAAACAAGTTAGATCAGTGGGTTTCAGATCCCCGACTTCATTAATAAGTCTGGTATCTTCTTATTTACAATAGATATTTTCCTTATGGCTTTTCCTTAATTGTTACTAATCCATGTATCCCTAGTGCTGTGATCACACCTCCCAACAGTCCCCATGTACCATCGGCGAATACGTTGATGCGATGAATAAAAGCCCGATGGTAAGCGTATTCTAATTGTCTATCATTGACTTTATTTTCTTCTACTAGTTTCTGCACATAATTTTCAGCTTTGCCTAGTGCAGCATAGTCTAAGTTAAACCAATAAAGTGATATTCCTACTACCGCCAAGCCTGGAAAAACCAAGGTAATTAACAAAATTGCTATACGTGATTTCATAAAACTTTCGGAAAACTAACTATGATCACCACCTTTAACTTTAGTGCGATCGCCACTGTGGGACAAAATTAGTCATCTTATCTTGAGCAAAACACCAGAATTTTGGGAATACTCATAGTGTTTCGCAGCATTGGCTTGGTTAGGCTCACGCTATGAGAGCATTAAAAATCATTTTTCTGGGATTTGCTTATGTTTTATGTGTTGGGTTGGTATTAATTTCCCTATCGGCGGGATATGCAGCAACATCAGACTCCGTGGATACCTTGCGACAACAGCAAGAACAAATTAATCAAGAACGCCAGAATGTGATTCAGGAACGCGATCGCTTGACAAATTTACATAATGCTGCAAAAAACCGATTAACAGGTATCAATCAAAATATCAATACCACAAATAATCAAATTCAAGATAGTGAATCGCGGTTAGCCCAAGCAACTCAACGCCTGCAAAAGCTAGAAGCTGATTTAGCCGTGGCGCAACGTAACTACGAAGAACGACAAATCGCCACAGTCGCTAGGTTGCGTTATCTCCAGCGATCGCACGCTAGTCAAGGCTGGGCAGTTTTAATGCAAAGCCAAAATATCAGTGACTTTATCAGCCGTCGTCACCAACTAAAGTTAGTCTATCAAGCAGATCAGAAAATTTTAGCTAAACTCAATGTCCAAGCACTACAAATTAATCAGCAAAAAACTGATGTAGAACAACAAAAAAATGAAATTGCCTTAATTCGTCAGCAATTACTCTTACAAAAAGCCGATTATCAAGCTCAAGCGCAGTCACAAGCAGAATTACTTCAACGGTTAAATAGCGATCGCCTCGCCCTAGAAGCAGCCGAAAATCAATTAGCAAAAGACTCCCAAAATTTAGAAAACTTAATTCAAGAAAAAGTCGCCGCCTTAGAAGGACGCAGCAAAACCAACAGCCGCAATAGTGTGATCATTCGCGGTACAGGTGTGTTTGCCTATCCCAGCAATGCACCTACTAGCAGTCCCTTTGGCTGGCGGATACACCCAATTCTCGGCTATCGTCGCTTTCATGCAGGTTTGGATTTTGCGGCTAGTTATGGTAGTACAATTCGCGCCGCCGATTCTGGAACTGTCATTTTTGCCGGATGGTATGGTGGCTATGGTAGAGCCGTAATTATTGACCACGGTAACGGATTGACTACACTCTACGGACATAGTAGCGAATTGTTTGTTTCGGAAGGACAGGGAGTACAGCGCGGACAAGCGATCGCGGCTGTTGGTTCCACAGGCTTTTCTACCGGGCCACACCTGCATTTTGAAGTGCGTCGCCGTGGTACACCCATCAATCCGGCTGATTTTCTTTAATGGTCTGCCAACTTAATCACAACTATGCTATAATCCAGAAGACTAAGGGCGCGTGGCTCAGTGGATAGAGCAACAGATTCCGGTTCTGTGGGTCGGGGGTTCAAATCCCTCCGCGCTCGTTGTGTTGTACATTAACTAATTATTTGTCCGCGTTGAAGAATTGTAGATCATAACTACACCTCTGCTTCTGTTCGCTGAACGACTTGTACCGATCAAAGTCGAGGCGCTACTTACATATCTGTATCATTTTTCCAGTCAAATGGTACAAAGTCAGACATATTCACTTTTGTAATCAAGCAAATAATACCAATTTCAGAAAAGAATGCGACAGATAGAAATTAGGAAAGTCTTACTGGAGCTATATTTCTTAATTGCGTTAGCGCAGCGTTAGCGAGCCTGCGATAGCGAAGCGTTAGCGAGGAACGAGCGTCGCGTCATTGCGAATTGTGAATTGCGAATTGGTAGAATTTTTCTAAACTCAGATTCCGCAGATATTATAGCCTTTCCTAGTTTGCTGAGGTACAAATTTATCTGCGTCCATCTGCGGTTAATTATTTTTGCTTGTACTTCACTAGAATAAGAAACGCTATAAATCCGCCTTAATATCTGCGGAATCTAGCTTTTATCTATCGAGAGTGATTCAAGAAAGTTATTGCAAATTCTGAATTCTAACTCCTGAATTCTGTTGTAAATGTTCAACAGCCCAGTCGTGCATTGCATAAAGGATCGGTTTCAGACTTTCCCCCAAAGTTGTGAGTGAATATTCTACTTTGGGAGGGATTTCAGCATAAACTTGTCGATGTACTATCCCATCTTCTTCCATTTCTCTGAGTTGCTGAGTCAACATTTTTTGTGTGATTCCCGGTAAACTGCGTTGCAATTCACCAAACCGTTTGACACCAGTTATTAATTCTCGAATAATTAAAACCTTCCAGCGTCCACCAATTACTTTGAGGGTAGCTTCCACCTCACAAGTTAACCTGCGATCGCTTTCTGCTTCTGCTTTCATAGTAACTTTATTAGTGGAGGTGAAGAATACTCAATCACTATAATATTTCATCGTGATCTGTTCTAAAGAAGCGACAGGAAAAATCAATCCGGTTTTTTTTGTCGGAGGATTCAACGTTTTGAATACCCTATCCCAAAATCCTTGAATTCCATAGTTCCTCTTGAAACAAGTATGGTGAAGATCATGAAAATCTGATGGTACGAAAAATATGGATAAAGAACTATGTCCCTCTAAATTATAAGCATTGCCGATAATAGTCCAGGCAAGTAGTTGAGTAATATCATACCCAAAAATAAAGATAGGTAAAAGGTCTGTAATAGTAACAATTATATATTCAGTCAAACTTTTATGCCCAGCTACAAAACTTGAGGAATCAGCAAACTCATGGTGTTTAAGATGGATTTTCTGGAAAAATTTTCTGTGAAGTAGCCAATGAGAAACGTAAAAGCAGAAATCAGCTGCAATTATTCTCATCAAAAACCATCCAAAGTTTAAGAGCCAGCTATTCCCTCTAGTCACCTCTGGCGCTAGATAAAGGATAATTAATGCTGCTATAAAACTCCTAAGTTCTCCAATAATTATACCTTTTGCTGTAAAGACAGGAAATGATTGTTTTTTGACTTTCTTCGCTCTGACAGTCAAATGATCTCTCAAACTACCATTCTGTTTAATGACTTTTTCGATAAAAAAACCAATACTATAAAACGAGACAGAAGCAGTCATCCAGTATAACAGTACCTGGGTGATAAAGTTAAGTTCAATATTGTGTAATAACCAATAAAACATTTGCTGAATAATTGTGCAGCTAATAGCAATTTTTAGGTAGAATTCGACCTCAAAACAGAAATCAAAAAATTTTTTCATCCCTGTATCCTATTGAATGTGATACAAATTTTGTATACAAGCTATGATATGTTCGCCTCTATAATTTAGGGATTATATGCTCAAAGCAACGATTTATACAGGGATTCTTTGAAATAATTTTACATTTCGTCAATTGGCATCATAAACTTGCTAAATTATCCACGCAGCTGCAAAAAAATCACGTTCGCACAGCATAGCGTAACGGTAAGTTGAATGAACCAAAGCGTGATTTGTGGCGTAGTTATCCACCAAACTTTCTAATTGCTGAGTTAGTGGTTGAAAATCTGCACTACTGTAAGTCCGAATCCAATCTGCATATTGATGATGGGGAATACCATGACAAGCTAACTGTTCCCCCAAAAAAGCATATAAACGCATACAAGGTGACATCGCCGCCGCCGTTATCCCAACGTCACTACTCCAAGCTGTAGCCAACAAAAAATCTGTGTAACGGCGGGTAGCAGCGCCTGGTTCTACAGAGTGTAAATTAACTCCCCACTTGGCTGCATAGTTTTGATGTAGTTTTAACTCGGCTAAAACTCCACCGACTAAATTGTGAAATATATTAAAACCTTTCCAGTCTGGTGCTTTAGCTGCGGCGATGCTGTAAGCACGGGCGAAAGCTTCTAAGAAAAAAGCATCTTGTCCCACATAGTAAGCAAATTTAGACGCTTCAAGTGTACCATCAGCGATACCTTGTACAAAAGGATGCTCTAGACAAGCTTGCTCTAAATCTTGATTTGCCACCCATAATTCATAAGATAAAGTCATTGGTCATTTTCCAGCCTACACCCTTACACCCAGTTACCACAGAAAATCTTTGTGAGTAAGTCCATATAGTAAAAGAGGCAGATATATCTTTTGCCTCCGGTTAGACTGCTTTAAGCAGTTCAGTAATATTTCCAAAACTGATTTTGACACGTATGTATGTAATTTGCAATGCTTATGCAACACTGAGTTAAATTTCATCACAGGTTACAGGTGATGGATGATCTGTGGATGACCTAAATTACAACACTTTTACCAAAAGATTTGCTTTGTAAACAAACCTAGGAGAGACATAATTAATACTATGCCTCTCCTAGTTTCAGAGTATTGATGTCCCTCACACTAGCGGTTCGGAACTCTGGAAGATTTGGACAAACTTTAGTCAAACCGAACTCTGTGTAGCTTGTTTTTTAGTCGCTCTACTACCAACCAGCACTAGCTGTGTCTCTGGACAAGCTGTTGTGCTTTGACGCTCTGTAATTTACAGTTGCCAATAATATTTGATTCACAAAGTCAGGACTTGTGGACAATTAAAAATTAAAAACCACAAATTGGATTTTTAATTTTTAATTTCTCCATTGCTAGTCTTAATTTGTGGTTTGCGCTGCTAACATCTGCTTCAGCTTTTCTAGTTCAGATGCCCAACGGGGATCTGGACGAATTGCATCTGAGTCTGTTGTGCTAGTAGTTTCACGTCCACCACCGCCGCGTTTAGACTTCTTAGAACCTTTGTCACGACGATTGCTTTCTTTGTTGCTGCTAGGAGTGGGGTTGCTGGCAGCTTTTGGCGCTGGTTCTTCGCCTTCATCACCCTTGGTACGGGGCAATGCTTTTTCTAGCTTAATGGGGGTATCTTTGAACAACTGACCATTATATTTTTCAATAATTTGATCAGCTTGTTCGTCATTGTTGACGGTTAAGAAACCAAAACCACGACATTTACCAGTTTTCCGGTCTTTGATTAATTTCGTGGTGACAGCATCACCCTCGGCGGCAAAAACCGCTTGCAAGTCTTGGCGATCTATTTCTTCTTTTGGCAAATTGCCTATGTATAGGCGAACGGACATGAACTATACCTCCAGAGTTTAATGAACGAAGCAAGGCAAGAGAACAATCACTTGGTTTTGGCTGTTAATTAAATAGATGCTTTTGATTAAATTTGCCATCAACCAATTTTTTTTACTCCAAACTGTCAACTTATACAATACAGTTTTTCGTTTGGATAAAGCTTGTATATTACGAAAGCGCATACAACGCTCAGTTAATACCACCTTAATTCTAAAATTTGTAAATTTATTAGCTTACTGTCTGCCACAGTAAACATTTTTTTTGATGTCCTTGCCCGCAGAATTCAACACCATTCCTTACATTATCACGGTATCTTCTACGTAGCTAGTTCAGAACACACATTTCCGATTATATTGCGAATCGATAGTAACATAAAATACATTTTTTTCTCAAGGGCGAATATCAGAAACAAAAACCAGCCAATGGCTGGTCTAGCTGCTGCTGTGTTGGGAGGATAAAAGAGGCATTGGCGCAAGCATCTAACAACAATTACTTAGGCGGAATGCTAAGTTATGTTGGTTGTTAAATATATTGTTAATAAATGTAACACTTGTAAAGAAATGTTGCAAGTTTTGTCATTAGTCATTTGTGATTTTTCCCGACTCCCAACTCCCTCAATTTTGACTAGCCCATGAGAAAAATATAAGCACCCCAAGCTTGGGCGGCTACGGCTAAGATGGTAGACCAAATGGGATGAGGGCTATGAATAGTGGTTCCTGTTTGAGTTTGGACGGTGTGGATATCCAGCCAAGGTGTTGCGCCGCGTCTGAACCAGCCTGTGACGGTAATTTGTCTACCAATCAAATCTTGCAGTTGGGTTTTCTGCCCCAAGCATAGCCAAGGAACGTGGTGTAACTTCACTAAACCTGTGCTGGATTGTAAGATTAAGTCTTGGGCAAGAGCGTTGGCTGTACCTGGACGACCTAGTAATTTGCCAGCCAGACAGACACTAGTGCTATCAATGGGGATGGCAGATGGATTAGCTAATAAGTTCGGTAAACTTTGATCAGTTTGCCCTATTGCAGTTTTGAGATTCGGGAAAAAACTATTCATCCGAATAACCAAGCCAATGCTAAAACCAATCAGTAAGCAACCACTGACAAAGTTCCAATCTTCATAAATCCATTTCAAGTTTAAAAATTTGAGGCTAAAAGCTGTTTGCCAACTCATCCAAATCAAACCCGCAAAGCCAAAACCTACGGGAATGCCTAAAAAGGGAGAGATTTGCAGTAAGAATGATTGGCGTGTAGTTTTAATAAATTGTTCGGTGCTGAGATGTAGTTCGGTTTCTATGTGCCAGTGACGGGCAATTTGACACAGCCATTGAATGCGCTGACCGATGGGTGGATGGCTATTATTAATGGCTAACCAGTGACGATAGGGATTGAGATAATCCCAGAACAAGGCTGATTCAAAGGGGATATGGCCAGCAATGCTACCCAAAGTTAAACTTTGTTGATAGCTAACAGGCATGAGCAGATTCAAACTTTCGAGCTGACAATTGGTGTGTTGTACTTGTTGAATGTCATGTGCAGTACCGATCGCAATTTTTAAGAAAGCTCGAATTAAGGCATTAGGATTACCAGTGATTTCGGCTGCGAGGCGATCGCTATAATAATGACGTGAGCGCGACAACCATAAAGCTGTCCCAGTCAATAAACACCAGATTCCATAAGTCAGACTGGAAAATATATTAAACGGCCACTGCCAAAAACCAGGAGGAACATTGTTTCCCCACTGAGATATTTGCTGATATAAACGATAAATCGGCAAAGTCACCAGCAATACCAATGACATCACTAAATAATCACCGTGGGCAATGTGTCCCAATTGAGTAGCATAAATCACGGCAATTTCATCATCTGCCAGTTGATTTAACAGCCCTTGACTGACGACAATTCGGGCATTACGGGGCAGATTGCCATAAGTGAAAGCAATGGGTGTATTGATGGGGATAATTCGCAGATGGGGTAATTGCCAACGTTTTTGCTGACAGTAACGTTGCAGGACTCTGGCTGTTTCTCGGCTGCGGCTGTGTAAGATATCTTTGGATAGGGGTTGCTGACTACAAAATCGCCCTAGTAACCAATCAAGTAACCAAGGGGAAACCGCACTGGCGATCATCAAAATGCCAATTACTACTAGCTTGGGGTCGCGGTAGAAAAACTGCAATGGTTCCAAATACGGCAACTTGTCTAAAATTAAATTTACCGAGACCATTGCTGACTTGAAAAAGAAGTCTATCACCCAAAACAAAGCCACAAGACTTCCCAGGGCTTTTAAGCGTAAGGGCAGTAATTTCGGTTTACGTAGAGGTTGCCAGACTTTGGCGCGTTTTGCTTGTCGCCAATAAATATTTAATCGCTGAGTTGGTGTATATTCAGCCGATTCTATAAATTGATTTTGTGATCCGACAGGTGTTTCGATAAAAGTATTTTGATAATTCCCTGATTGTGCGGTTTTTTCCAGCACAGGCTGTTGGACTCGTCTGGATGACACCGCCGATGAATTGCCGGAGTTTGTTGGTTGTTTTGATGTTTGTGAAGATACTTTTTTTGTTTTTTTACGTTTTGTTAAATGTGTCAGAGCGCGTTCAGCCCACTCTTGAACTTGGGGATTTTGGCTATCTCTGAGAGTTTGACACAAAGCGATCGCCTTGCGGGCTTCACCAGTCCGGGCATAAGCCATAACTAACCCCACACGAGCTTGTAAGCTAGTAGTGCTATTGCCTTTACTACTAGCCACAGGTTCGAGTTGAGCGATCGCTGTTTGGTAATCTCCCTGCTTGAGGGCAGTTAAACCAGCCTCCAAAGATGATTCAGCGCGTGAAGGCATAGAATTTCTGGCACTCCAATCTCTGCTAACTGACAGAATAAGGTAAAAGGAAAAAGGCAAAAGGCAAAAGAAAGAAGAACAAAATTGCTCGCTAGTCACTAGACTGCTGCGCTTGAGATATGTGAATTATCTTTTTACTTTTCACTTTTGACTTTGAATCCACGGTGATATGACAACGCGACCCCGCGATGCCGTGGACATCAACTATACCCGATAAATAGGAATCAGGAGTCAGAATCTAGAACTCAGGAGTCAGAAGTCAGGAGTCAGAATGAATTTATTCTGAATTCTGGATTCTGACTTCTGCATTCTGTTTCAAGATTCCACTGATGATTGACCATAAAATACCGGGGCGATCGCGCTTAATTTTAAATCTGGATGGTCTTCTAGTAACTGATGGCAATTCCATTCATTGCGGAATAGTAACACTGGCCGATCCATACTGTCTTTGACTGTGGTGGTGTTAAATAAACGTCCCACCTTGTTCAAAGCTTCCCAACCACCTTCTACCCAACGGGCGACGCTGTAGGGTAATAAATCGAGAATTGTTTCTACGCCATACTCGTTCTGTAGGCGAAACTGCACCACTTCAAATTGCAACTGACCCACCGCCGCCAAAATTGGTTCGCGTTTAGCTTCATCAGTTGAGTACATAATCTGCACAGCACCTTCTTCGCGCAATTCCGAAATCCCTTTTTGAAATTGCTTAAACTTTGAGGGGTTGGGGTTTCTGAGGGTGGCAAACAGTTCTGGTGAAAAATATGGAATTCCCTCGTATTCCAATTTCTGCCCTGTGTAAATGGTATCGCCGATCGCAAACACGCCGGGATTGTTTAAGCCGATGACATCACCTGGATATGCGACATCAATCGATTCCCGTTCTTGGGCAAAGAGTTTTTGCGGACGCGATAAACGTACGGCTTTGCCTGTGCGGGCGTGATTGACTGTCATATCTTTTTCAAATCTGCCAGTGCAGACCCGGACAAATGCGATGCGATCGCGGTGTTTCGGGTCCATGTTGGCTTGCAATTTGAACACAAAACCCGAAAACTCAGGATATGTGGGCGGAACTTCCCCGACGCTGCTATTGTGAACACCTGGTTTTAAGGCATAGTCGAGAAAAGACTTGAGGAATAACTCTACGCCAAAGTTGGTCATGGCGCTACCAAAGAACACTGGGGTCATTTGGCCTTGATGCACTAATTCCAAATCTAATTCCGGGCCGACTCCCTCTAACAGTTCCAAATCATTTTTCAGTTGGTGGTACAAGTCTTCTTCTAGCAGCTGTTCAATTTTGGCATCACCCAAATCAACAACAGTATCACGGGCTTCTTTGCTACCGTGGGCGCTGCGTTCAAACAAGTGAATTTGTTGTTGCTGACGATCAAAAACACC
This sequence comes from Anabaena sp. FACHB-83, assembly GCF_014697485.1. NCBI lineage: Bacteria > Bacillati > Cyanobacteriota > Cyanophyceae > Nostocales > Nostocaceae > Anabaena > Anabaena sp. FACHB-83. The sequence continues at coordinate 32,820 of NZ_JACJRY010000002.1, forward strand.
CTTAAAGCGATCGCCCATTCCAATCGGCCAATTCACAGCATAAGTCTGCAACCCTAGTTCCTGTTCAATTTCATCTAACAGTTCTAAAGGTTCTCTACCCGGACGGTCGAGTTTATTTACAAAGGTGAAAATCGGCAAACCCCGCAATTTACACACTTCAAATAATTTACGGGTTTGCGGTTCCAAACCTTTCGCCGCATCAATTAACATCACCGCATTATCAGCAGCAGCCAGAGTCCGGTAAGTATCTTCGCTAAAATCTTGGTGTCCAGGGGTATCTAATAAATTAATCTGACAGTTTTGGTACTCAAACTGTAAAACCGTCGAAGTAATCGAAATACCCCGTTGCTGTTCCATCGCCATCCAGTCGGAAGTAGCCTTGCGCTGCGCCCGTCGTGCTTTCACCGCACCAGCTTCGTGAATTGCACCTCCGTACAACAGTAGCTTTTCTGTCAGCGTCGTTTTCCCCGCGTCAGGGTGCGAAATAATCGCAAAATTGCGTCGCTGTTCTACGGCTTGATGAAGTTCTGACTGAATTTCAGTTGACATAATTGACCTAAATGTATTACTTACCCTTGTTACTTTACTTAACTTAATTTTTCTCTACTTTAGTAAGTCTTTTAATCTTAAAACAACGAGGCTCGTGATAGGGTCAAAAAGTGCTGAGTGCTGAGTGCTGAGTGCTGAGTGAGAGTAGACAAGGTAGAAAGATTGCTCCCGTCCCTTGTCCCCCTTGTCTCCCTTGTCTCCCCGCCCCCCTAACCTCTAACCCCTCAAAGGAAACAAGTATGTACGACCCAGATAAACGCAAGATTTTTTCTGCCTTGTGTCACGCAGCGATTTTCTTCAGTACGCTTTTTATGTCTGTGGGGATACCGATCGCTATGCTATTCATTGCTAATGATCCGGTAGTCCTAGAAAATGCCAAAGAATCTATTAATTTTCACCTGAATGTTTGGATTTATGGAATTATTATTACAGCATTGCTCTGGTTAACTTTTGGTTTGTTATTCCCTCTAGTATTCCTCGGATATGCGCTGCATTGGGGATTAACAATTTGGGCGATCGCCAGTGTGCTTACCAAGCCAGATAAACCCTTCCGCTATCCCTTCATTTTCCGTGTTCTATAACACAGTCAGGGTAATTGCTAATAAAAACTTGAACATTGTTAACAAAGAAATTCGCAAAACTTTCTGCGGTTTAATGTTTTTAGATCAGAATTAAAAATTAATAATCTTTCTGCCCAAACTGTTAGCTAGATGAAGTAGCAACCAAGTTGTAGAATACAAAATTGCCCTACAGCTTCATCAAGAGTAGGGCAAAGGACAGTTAAGCACTGTTTGTAGTCTGTCTGACAGTAGTAGAGTTTTTCTCTACTTTTGTGCCGCTTTGACTTGTGTCCATTACATCGTTTCCTTGACAAAAACTATGTTTCCCATACAACGTCCCCGTCGTTTGCGTAGCCACCCCCAACTGCGTCGGATGGTACGTGAAACCATCCTGACAACCAACGATTTAATTTACCCCCTCTTTGCTGTACCAGGTGAAGGAATTGCCAAGGAAGTTAAATCTATGCCGGGAGTCTACCAATTATCGGTAGACAAAATTGTGGAAGAAGCCAAAGAAGTTTACGACTTAGGCATTCCCGCCATTATTTTATTTGGCATTCCCGAAGATAAAGACGTTGATGCTACTGGTGCTTGGCATGATTGCGGAATTGTCCAAAAAGCTGCCACTGCGGTAAAAACGGCAGTTCCCGACCTGATTGTCATTGTTGATACCTGCTTGTGTGAATACACCAGTCATGGTCATTGCGGTTACTTACAAGTGGGTGATTTAACCGGACGAGTCCTCAACGACCCCACCTTGGAATTGCTCAAGAAAACCGCCGTTTCTCAAGCCAAAGCTGGTGCAGATATCATCGCGCCTTCAGGGATGATGGATGGTTTTGTCCACGCAATTCGGACTGCATTAGACGAAGCTGGTTTCCAAGATACACCCATTTTGTCTTATGCTGCTAAGTATGCTTCGGCTTATTATGGGCCTTTCCGCGATGCGGCTGAGTCCACACCCCAATTTGGCGACAGAAGAACTTATCAAATGGACCCTGGAAATAGTCGGGAAGCCATTAAAGAAATTGAATTAGATATTGCTGAAGGTGCGGATATGCTCATGGTTAAGCCTGCATTGGCTTACATGGATATTATCTGGCGGGTGAAGGAAGCAAGTAACTTACCTGTTGCAGCTTACAACGTTTCCGGTGAATATTCCATGATTAAAGCTGCCGCTTTGAATGGCTGGATAGATGAAGAGCGTGTAGTTATGGAAACTTTAACTGGCTTTAAGCGTGCTGGTGCAGACTTGATTTTAACTTACCATGCCAAAGATGCAGCTAGATGGTTGCGGTAAGTGTCTTTTCTGAGTTATGTAGAAATCTCACGCCAAAATGCAAAGGCGCAAAGTATTTCTTTGTGTTTTGGTGTTTGGGCGTGGGATTATTTTTTGGGTATTTAATCTCCATTCTCAATATAGCGACTTTCACTTGAGCAGAATACAAATTCATCCGCGTTTATCTGCGTCTATCTGCGGTTAATTATTTTTCTTGTACTTCACTGATTCGAGAACCGCTATCTTGTTGTTTACGATTAATTAACTAACCTAAACGACAGCCATTATCTATATATTCTTGCATTTTATTTTGACTTTTCTTTAAACTGTCATTGGGGGATAATATCTCAATCACAAAATCAGGATATAAAGGAATGAATCTTTCTTTTTGTTCTTGAGTCAGTGCATCCCAACGAGATTTTTCTATCCAAGAAACATCATTCTTACAATAACTTGCAGCATCAAGCCTTAACTCAAAAGTCTCAGGAGTATTTGAGCATCATGATTGTCAATATACTCTCAATGGTGATGCGTAAATGCAGCTAGTCATAGATATTAGGACTAATATTTGATTTTTGAAATGTACATAGGATGTGTTATCGGCGAGAGTACGGCATCTAGCACCAAGTTTTGGATGCGTTACGGCTTACGCCTAACACACCCTACACATACGACTCAAAAGCAATGACTAATTAAAAAACATTAAACTCTATTAGAAGAAATCAACAATCACTCATTTCCATATCATCCAGGTGGTATAAAAAAATTATCAATATACTTTTAAGCAATTACTAATCGCAACCATAGCAAAATCGTTATGAAATTTAATTATCTATTAACACCCGCACTGATTGGCGTTTCAGTTGCTATTGTGCAACCGCAGGCTGTAGCCCTTTCTTCAACGGAAGTTAGCAAAATTGCGAAAGCAATGACGGTGCTGATTGAAAATCAAAATGGTTCTGGTTCTGGGGTAATTGTTCGCCGTGAGGGTGATACTTACACGGTATTAACTGCTAAACACGTCGTCGAAAATCCAGATAAATATGCAGTTATCACGCCTGATGATAGCCGTTATGAGTTAAAGTACGACACGGTGAAAAAGTTACCAGGAATAGATTTAGCTATTGGGCAGTTTACCAGTAGTAAAACTTATCCTGTGGCAAAGTTAGGCAACTCTGATGACATTAGTGAAGGTGCAACATCTTATGTGGCGGGGTTTCCTCAGCCCAGCGCGGCAATTTCTGTCTCAATTTACAATTTTGTGGAAGGGCGGATCACGGCTAATGCTTCCAAAGCCCTGCGGGATGGTTATGCTTTAGTTTACAATAACGACACGCTACCGGGAATGAGTGGCGGCCCGGTGCTGAATGACAAAGGTGAATTAGTGGGGATTCACGGTAGAGGTGACACCGCCGAAAATTATCAAATTTCTGATAAAAATCCCGATGTAATTATCAAAACTGGGTTTAATTTGGGGATTCCAATTAATACTTTTTTGCGAACTTTACCAAAAGCTGAGGTGGGTGCTGTCAGTCAGCCTACGCCCACCGCACCAAAGGCAGATGATTTTTATATTCAGGGCGGAGATAAGTATAAAAAAGGTGATTATCCAGGAGCGATAGAAGCTTACAATCAAGCTATTCGCCTGAATCCTCAGTATTCTTATGCTTACAATGATCGGGGAAATGCGCGTTATTATTTGGGTGATAAACAAGGCGCTCTGAAAGATTACAACCAAGCTTTAAAAATTAATCCTGAATATGCTTTTGCTTATTACAATCGTGGCAATATTCTGTATGATTTTGATGATAAGCCGGGGGCGCTGGCTGATTATAACCAAGCGTTGAAACTGAACCCTAATTATTCTTCTGCTTATAATAATCGTGGTAATGCCCACTATGCTTTGGGAGATAAGCAAAAGGCTTTGGCTGATTATAATCAAGCCATTAAAGTTGACCCAGGGAATGCGGAAGCTTATTACAATCGTGGGAATACTCGCGCGAGTTTAGGTGATAAGCAAGGGGCAATAACTGATTACAATCAAGCGATTAAAATTAACCCTAACTATGTTTTTGCCTATAATAACCGTGGTAATACTCGCTATGATTTAGGTGATTATCAAGGCGCGATCGCAGATTATTCCCAAGCTGTGAAAATCAACCCAAATCATTCCTCAGCTTACAACGGTAGGGGCAATTCTCGTTATTATTTAGGTGATAAGCAAGGGGCAATTACTGATTACACTTTAGCTTTAAAAGCTAGTCCGAATAATGCTGAAGCTTATTATAATCGGGGAAATGCTCGCTCTGATTTGAAAGATTTACCAGCAGCGATCGCAGATTATAACCAAGCAATTAAACTCAATGCTAATTATTCGTCTGCTTACAACGGCAGAGGTAACGCCTTTTATTATTTAGGTGAAAAGCAAAAGGCACTTGCAGATTATAGCCAAGCCATCAAAATCGATACCAATAATTCCGAAGCTTATTATAATCGCGGCAATGTTTATTTTGATTTAGGCAATAAGCAAGGCGCGATCGCAGACTATACCCAAGCGATTAAAATTAATCCCAATTATGCTTACGCCTACAATAATCGTGGTAATGCTAAGTATGATATTAATGATTTGCAGGGAGCTTTGACCGATTACAATCAAGCCTTGAAAATTATCCCGAATTATACCTTTGCTTACTACAATCGCGGCAACGTTTACAGAAACTTGGGAGACTTAGAAGGTGCGATCGCTGATTATAGTAGAGCGATTAATATTGATGCTAACTATGCCCAAGCTTACCATAACCGGGGTTTGGCTCGGTATGATTTAGGCGAAATACCAGCAAGTATCACTGATTTGGAAACGGCAGCGAATTTGTATAAAATGCAAGGAAACACAGCCGCTTATCAGCAAGTATTAGAACTAATTAGAAAAAATCAGCGTTAGCAAGGAAATAACAATGAGCATAGATCAAATGGCGCACTATCAGCGTAAACTTGCGTATGAGATGGATTCATGGGATCTATACGTTGCCCTCAACAAAGGACAGACGATAACCGTTGTTGATGGCCGTTCAGCAGATGCTTTTGCTGAAGAACATATTCCAGGCGCGTTGAACCTACCACACAAAGAAATCTGTTTCAATTCAACTGAGATGCTGGATAAGTCAAGACTTTATGTTTGCTATTGCGACGGTATTGGCTGTAACGCCTCGACTAAAACAGCACTTAAATTATTGACTTTGGGTTTTGAAGTCCGGGAACTGATTGGTGGCCTTGATTGGTGGAAACGTGATGGCTACGCTACTGAAGGTAAGAAAGCCCAGCTTGGTACGACGATAAATTGTGGCTGCTAATACCAATTCGTAATTCGCAATTCGCAATTAAGAAATCTAGCTCCAGTCAGACTTTCCTGATTTCTATCTGTCGCATTCTTTTCTTAAATTTGTATAAGTTAGTCGCAAGTTGATAGGGGCTAGAGGAATGGGAATCTTTGATTACTGTGAGCTACATCTGTCAGGAGTAGGAAGTGGGGAAGGGAACAAGGAGGAAATGATTGTAATTTCTCCTCTTCACTCTGCACCCTTGCACCCTATCCCCTTCACAAACAGCCATCTGATGCCAGAATAAACTAAAGAATTGTGGTGAAGTCACTCTCATGCAATCAGCAAACAAACTACCACGATGGTTAAGTTATGGCTTGGCGTTTCCGCTAGTCATTCTCAACGGTTGGTTATTAATCCAGGTTGTCAAGTATTTTCAACCCTTGGTGAGTGTAGTTGCGATCGCTATCTTGTTAGCATTTGTCTTAAACTACCCCATCCAGTTCTTTCAAAAACGCGGTGTACCCCGTTACTTGGCAATTGTCGGAGTTTTGCTGTCAGCCGTAGTGATTCTGGGAGGTGTTGGTATCACCTTAGTACCAGTAATTCTGCAACAGCTTAACGAACTAGCGAATATTCTGCCCTCATGGATAGATTCTAGTTTAGAACAATTAGACGCTTTTCAAAGTTGGGCAGCTACCCAACAAATTCCCATTAATTTGCGGGGTTTAGCCTTACAACTGTTAGAAAGATTATCCAATCAATTTCAATCATTCACCGGGAAAATCCTGGGTTTTGCCTTTGATACTATCGGAGTTGTACTTAATATCTTAATTGCCGCAGTTTTGACTATTTATTTAATCTTAAATGGTCAAAAACTCTGGGATGGAATTTATCAATGGTTTCCTGAACATATCGGCACTAAAGTTAGACAATTGCTGCGAGAAGATTTTCAAAATTATTTTATCGGTCAGGCAACATTAGGGGCAGTGTTGGCTGTATTGGTGACATTAGCATTTGTCCTCCTCCGCATTCCCCTGGCTTTGTTGTTTGGGATTGCTATCGGCTTTTTCTCACTATTTCCCTTTGGTACAGGGATAGGAATTGGATTAGTTAGCTTATTAGTAGCTTTAGAAAACTTTTGGTTAGGTGTGGAAGTGTTAGGTGTCGCCGTCGCCCTTGACCAAATTAATTCTAATATTGTCGCACCCAGAATTTTAGGTAATTTAACTGGTTTAAATCCTGTGTGGGTAGTGATTTCCTTACTTATAGGTGCAAAATTAGGCGGCGTTTTAGGTTTGTTAATTGCGATTCCGCTTGCTAGTTTTATTAAAGATATTGCCGATAGTTGGCGAGCCGGAGAATTGAGTCAACAAATTGTTACTAATGAAGATGGTGTAAAAACTTCAGCAATGGAAGTAAATCAAGAAAATTACATCAGCAAGATTTAATTAAAACTTACCTTGATAGTTCAGATACCCGATTTATTCAAAAAGTCGGGTATTTTTGAATTTATACCATAATAGTTTCTTAACTTTTAGATAACTCAATATTTACTTATAGGCTAGAGGGAATATGCTAAATTTCTGCCGATATGTACTAGTTTAATTGATTTTTCTACAAACCTCGGCAAAAAAACTGAATTTTATGGAATCTAATCAACCATTAAAGATAAATCGTCGCCAATTTTTAGTCCGTTCAGCAGTAACAGCAGGCGGAATTATTGGGACGAATATTGTTGCTAAATCACCTGTTTTTGGTCAAGCACCTGCTATTATTACTGCGGAAAAAATGCGTCCTGGCATACCTTTTGGTGTAGCGAGTGGCGATATTAGCGAAAATAATGTGGTGATTTGGAGTCGGAGCGATCGCCCCGCCAGAATGATAGTAGAATATTCCACTAGCGAATCATTTCGCAATGTCCGGCGCATCCCTGGGCCTGTGGCTTTAGAAACTAGCGACTTTACCGCCCGACTTAACTTAAGAAACTTACCCCAAAATCAACAGATATTTTATCGGGTAATTTTTCAAGATTTAAACTATCGCAATGTTTTCAGCGCCCCAGTTAGCGGTTCTTTCCGCACACCTCCTAAATCTGGGCGAGATATCTGCTTTGTTTGGGGAGGCGACACCGCAGGTCAAGGATGGGGGATAAATCCTGACTTTGGTGGGATGAGAATTTATGAAACCATGCGCCAACTCCAGCCAGACTTTTTCATTCATTCTGGCGATAACATCTATGCTGATGGCCCAATTCAATCTCAAGTAACCCTGGATGATGGCACAATTTGGCGCAACATCACCACACCAGAAAAATCGAAAGTTGCTGAAACTTTAACAGAGTTTCGTGGTAACTATCAATACAACTTGATGGATGAAAATATCAAGCGATTCAATGCCGAAGTGCCACTTTTAGCACAGTGGGACGACCACGAAGTAACGAATAACTGGTATCCTGGCGAAATCCTCAGTAATGTAGGCAGTGATGCTCGCTACACAGTCAAAGATGTTAACTTGTTGGCTCAACGGGCAAGACAAGCATTTTTGGAATATATGCCGATTGAGTATTACGATAATCCAGAAAGAACCAGGATTTACCGTTCCTTTGAGTATGGGTCATTGCTCGATATTTTTATGCTGGATGAACGCACCTATCGAGGGCCAAATTCTCCTAATAATCAGCCAGAACAAAGTCCAGCAACAGATTTTTTAAGCAGAAGACAAGTGCAGTGGCTAAAACGACAATTACTTTCATCCAAAGCCACTTGGAAAGTTATTGCCAGTGATATGCCTTTAGGGCTGATAGTGAGAGATGGTGCGACTGATTTTGAAGCTTGGGCGAATGGCGACGGCCCCGCTTTAGGCAGAGAATTAGAACTAGCAGATTTACTGCGGTTTATCAAAAACAGAAATATTCAGAATGTGGTGTGGTTTACGGCGGATGTTCATTACGCCGCCGCCCACTACTACGACCCCAATAAAGCCCAGTTTCAAGACTTTAAACCTTTCTGGGAGTTTGTCGCCGGGCCACTGAATGCAGGTACATTTGGGCCTAATCAATTAGAAAATACCTTCGGCCCACAGTTAGTATTTCAAAGCTTACCTGCGGGTACAAGAGCAAATCGACCCCCAAGCGAAGGGTTGCAATTCTTCGGCGCAGTCAAAATTAATGCCTCTACCAAAGTGATGACAGTATCTTTGCGGAATTTGGCTGGCGAAGTTGTTTACAGTGTAGATTTACCACCAGAGCAATATTAACTTTAGGGTGGGCAAACTTGCCCACCCATATTTTAAAATTGACATCAAGCCAATCAAACTTTCTTTTACCAAAAAGTCTCAATGGTACAGACCCCATCTAAACCCATGACTTTGGCGGAGTTTCTCAAGCTACCAGAAACTGAACCTGCTAGTGAATATATTGATGGGCAAATTATTCAAAAACCAATGCCACAAGGTAAGCACAGTACAATTCAAACCGAGTTCTCTACTAATGTCAACGTAGTTCTTAAACCTCGAAAGATTGCACGAGCCTTTTCAGAATTGCGTTGTACATTTGGTGGGCGCTCAATAGTACCAGATGTTTCTGTGTTTACTTGGGAGAGAATTCCCCGCGACGAAAAAGGCGAAATTGCAAATACCTTTTTAATAGTTCCTGACTGGACAATTGAGATTTTGTCACCTGATCAAAACCAAACAAAAGTCACCAAAAATATTTTACATTGCCTCAACTTTGGCACTCAAATGGGTTGGTTAATTGACCCCGGTGAGCAAACTGTCTTTGTTTATCTACCCAAGCAACAACCAGAGGTTTTTGACCTAGCAGAACAAAAACTTCCAGTTCCGTCTTTTGCTAATGAGCTAAACCTGCATCTAGGAACTTTGTTTGACTGGTTATTAGAATAACGAGTATTGTGATGTTTTGAGTGAAAATCCTCTTTATTATCTCAGGACTTACGCACAGTCCACGAAAATACGTAGACGCGATAGCGGCTTGCCGCAGGCTACCACAGAGACACAGAGAAATGAGAGTTTTAGAGGTTTTTGCGTCAGTCTTCTATCTGTGTTAAAAAACAACCATAATACACAAATTAATATAAATTTAGCCGAAACAAACATGGTAAAAATAACAAACATCGAAATTAAAACTTCAAAAATCAAAATATCTAATGGTGAGTTAAAAATTGATGCTTATTTAGCTGAACCAGCACAAGCAGGAGTCTTTGGTGCTGTTATAGTTTTTCCCGAAATTTTTGGAGTTAATGGTAATATTCGGGATATTACCGAACTCATAGCAACGCAAGGATATGTAGCAGTAGCACCTGCAATGTATCAAAGAATTGCTCCGGGTTTTGAGGTTGACTATAGCCCTAATGATATTGGATATAGCCCAGAAGCTTATCAGCTTGGTTTACAATACTATCAACAAGTAAAGTATCAAGAAATTTTCAGCGATATTCAAGCCACGATCGCCTATCTTAAAACTTTACCCAATGTTAGCGGGAGCAAAATTGGCGCTATTGGTTTTTGCTTTGGCGGCCATGTTGCTTATATGGCTGCAACTTTACCTGATATCAAAGCTACGGCTTCATTTTATGGTGGCGGGATTACCACTTCTAGTTATGGTGAAGAAACTCCCACTATTAATCGCACTTCCTCAATTAAAGGTACTATTTATACATTTTTTGGTAACAGAGATACCCTCATTTCCCAAACAGAAAACGAGCAAATTGAGGCAGAATTAAAGAAACATCAAATAAATCATCGTGTATTTCGATACGATGCAGGACATGGATTTTTCCACGGATTCTTTAAAGATAAGTACCCATTAATCGAACAGCACCCCAGTTACAATCCCGAAGCGGCTCCTCATGCTTGGCAACGTGTTTTAGAACTGTTTCAAAATCATTTAAACTGAGTTTTATGCTAGGCGATCGCATTCATCAGCCTAGCAGAGTGCGATCGCTCATTTTCTGCATTTTATTATAGATGCGATCGCGCTAACTATTTTCAGTTTACACTCCTCAGTAAATTCGCTGTTTAGCATCTGCTAAATACTGACAAAAAACAATAGAACTCATATTGACATTTAGGATGTGTTAACGACCGCATCACGCATCTACTACTAAAATATAAAAATGAGTAGTTACATCACATTTTATAGATTTTTATAACAATTTCAGATTTTGACGCTTTGAATGTTGATTAGTTTGTGAATCAGGGAAGCATATATATAAATAAATCCATGTCTTCTTTTAAGCTTGGAGTTTATACGAATAGGCCTCTACCACTGATCAGTATTTAGGAGTATTTCATGCTTTCACTTATCTTGAGTATTATTGCTTTAGGTGGTGCATCTACAGGAGCTTTTATCTCTGCTTGGGCAATTGGTAATACAGAGAATCCAGAAGCAAAACTTAAAAATATTAGAAGTAGCTATGAAGATGCTTTTAACGAATGTCAGAATGATTTAGCTTATGTATCTAAACTGGCTAACATATATGCTGATATGCGTACTGAAACTAAAGCTAAAATAGATCAACTCATTCATGTTTTTGAGGAAATAAGCACAAAATATCAGCAGGATATTGATATACCAATTCTGCAAGTTGAAGAAACAAAAAATATATTAATTGAAATAAGTTCTTACTTAAATAAGAATAATATTTCTGATGTTTGTTATGCTGTAAATCAATTAGTCAATCCTCTAAAATCACCAGTAAAAAATCTTATAAGTCAAGACCTATTTATCCAAAAAGCTACCATAACCACAATGAATTGGTTAAGTCAGCGTTCATTAGGCATTCGTGCTGGAGGCATAATTATTGGGTCTCTTCTTGCGTTGGGTAATATCACTGTAAGCCCAGCAGTATTAATTGGCGGAATATTACTTAGTCGTGAGCTAGGTAAATCTTTTGTAAAGGTTAGTGAATATGAAACTGAAGTCAATACTGCGATTACTCAAATTAATACTCTAAAGCAGCAAATAAGAGAAGTACAACAAAAAATTGATGATTCGATGAGAAATTTGCAAGCAGAAAATGAAAAGTACAATCAGCAAATTACTAACTATAATATCCAAGAGACAATCGAAAATATAGCTAACTTAGCTACATTGGTCGTTACGGGCGTACAATTGATTGATAGAACAGGATTGTCCGGTAATATTAACAGCGTAATTCCCTTATTAAAAAGGGGAGCATTGGGGATTTTCAAGAAAAATACAGACTTAAGTATTAATGGTATTAGTTCATTAAATCAAGAGGAATGTGAGCGTTTCTTCCTGATAGGGATAGAAGAAATTACTAACATTAAGTTAGAACGAGAAGCGTGTAATTTAGATTTATCCAAGCCTCAAATTACAGTAAATAAAAATTTACTTCATTATTTGCTGTCGTTGATGGCGCGATCGCATCAGGTAACAATGAACAGTTAGCCCTTGCTTTAAATTCAATCACAGAGATAGCTAAATCTAGTCCATTTAAAGACTTAGCAAATTTAGCTTCCGTCCGTGCTGCACTTAATGACCCTAACCACGAATGGACATTTTAATTTTGCAGCTAAAGTAGTTAGAGCTTACATACCATAGCTTTTGTAGAGATGCGACTCATCGTATCTCTATATTTTTATGCTTATTTTTTGATTCGCTCAAGTTCTTCGCGCAAAACTCGCCGTAATGTTTCTTCTAAAGGTTCACGGCGCTGCTGAATATATTCACGCAAAGCATCGTTGATTAAACTTTGATAATTTCCACCACCTGCTAGGTGAACTTGTTCACGAAACCAAGCCAATGTTTCATCATCTAAACGAATTGTAATTCGAGTTTTGCCTGCTGGTGTCGGCTCAATTGCTCCCCGTTTACCTTGGCTAAAATCATATTCTGATTCCATCTTTTAACCTTCCTCCGTATGCACATTTGTACATACTAACAGGAGGCTGAAAATTTTGTATTTCTATAAACTAATTCATCTGCGTGCATCCGCGTGCATCGGCGGTTAATTTATCCCTCAAAAATCCTCATCATCAACAAAAAACTCTGCATCCTCTTCCAAGCGATTTTCGCCGGAACCAGCCAACCCCCACAGAGGTTGCAGCACTGCTACCCCAATTACGCCGATCGCAGCACTAAAAGCCAGAACTAAACCGACTGGTATTTGAATTGATTGAAAACTTAAAAACTTTAACGATACTGGTGTGGCATTTTGAACTGAAAGAATTGCGATCGCCACTATCCAAACAGCTACAACAACAGATATTAACAAATTAGAAATTGTCTTCATAAAAAATTACAAATCAAAACAAATGAACACAGACATTGATAAATCTTTATCTGTGTTCATCTGCGGTGGAAACTCTTATCCTAATTTAGCAATCGCACTCTCCATTTCTTGGGCGATGTGAGAGAGTTTTTCGGGGCTGTTGGTTTCCATATAAACGCGCACCAGTGGTTCTGTTCCCGAAGGACGCAGTAACACCCAGCTACCTTCTTCTAGGTAAAGTTTAATGCCATCTTTCCGCCCGACTTCTTTGACTTTAATTCCCGCCACGTCTGAAGGGGGATTGTGGGTGTAGGAGTCGATAACGGCGGTTTTGTGGGCTTCGGTGAGGTGTAAGTCCAAACGATTGTTATACAAGGGGCCGTCAGCTTCCGCGATCGCTTCTTTGACAAGTTGACTCAGGGGTTTACCTTCGTAGGCGATCGCTTCGGCAACTAGCATATCTGCCAAAACACCATCTTTTTCGGGAATATGACCAATTACGCTTAAACCACCTGATTCTTCACCGCCAATCAAAACGGTGGTTTCCCGCATTTTTTCACCGATGTATTTAAAGCCTACGGCTGTCTCATAAATTGGCAAACCATATTTAGCCGCCAAATTATCTAATAGGTGAGTTGTGGCGACGGTGCGAACAATTGCGCCGCTTTTGCCTTTATTTTTAATTAAATGCCTTGCTAACACCAACAACACAGTGTTAGGGGTGAGAACATTACCTTGTTCATCAACGATACCAAAGCGATCGCTATCGCCATCTGTTGCCAAACCTAAATCAGCGTGGTCGCGGCGTACAGCTTCTACTAACTCTTCTAGTTGTTCGCCTTTGGGTTCTGGCATTCCACCGCCAAATAATACATCTCGCCAAGTGTGGAAACTTTCTAATTCCACGCCACTTTGTTGCAAAACTTCATCTAAATAACCGCGAGATGTCGAATAAAGCGCATCATATTTAACTTTTAAATGGGCGCTTTTGATGCGTTCTACATCCAACAATGTGTAGATAAATTGCAAATAATCGGGTTTGGGGTCAAAAATAGAAATTGACCCGCTAGGGTTGTTACTAGGCAGATCATCCGCAGCACTTTCAATATTTGCCACAATAGTATCAGTGATTTCTGGAGTGGCAGGCCCGGCATAATCGGGGATATATTTAATTCCACAATATGGTGCAGGGTTATGGCTTGCTGTAAACATTAACGCCCCCGCCGAATTTAAGTGACGGGCGTTATAAGCAATTACTGGTGTGGGGCAATCTCGATCAGTAATTTTCACAGTCCAACCCAAATCTGCTAGGACTTGGGCGGCTGTGCGGGCAAACTGATCAGCTAAAAACCGCGTATCGTAAGCAATGAGAACTGGTCTATCTTTTGTGTAGGCTGTTTCGAGGTAACTTGCGATCGCTCTAGTGACTTTCCGCACATTGGGGAAAGTAAAATCATCAGCAATAATCCCTCGCCAACCATCAGTACCAAACTTGATTTTGCTGGAATTGCTAGTAACGCTCATTGTTGCCAATTTCTCCCGTCCATCTTCAGTAGTCTATTACGAAGCTTCCCGCAAAGCGTGCCTAGCCGCAAGTATCAAAAGAAGTTATGAGCAGCCAATTATGCTCAAATTTCTGCCCATTGTATTTTTTCTCACTGCTTGTTAGCGATGTCAACCCCCGACCGACCTTTTGTCAGTTATCACCTTTGGTCTTTAATTGCCCCAGCAATAGGACAAGAACGCTGGCATTGTCAGATGCGACGTGGGTTTATTAAAGCACGTCAACATGAACCCCAAGTTAAAGCACTGTTAACAAAGGCTACGGCACCGCAGCGGATTGGTATACTCGCCCAAAAAGGCGTTTATGAGTTTCATCATAATCGACATTTGTTAAATAAAGCAGACGGTGTAGAAAAAGTTGCACAGTTGTTAAAACTCAACAATACTAGCTCGCAAGTGCAGCAGCGCGTTCTACAAATTTTGAAAAAGTATCAAAATGCGCCTCTATTGAGAGGCAAAAATATTCTGCAATTAACTTCAGGTGATGAAGGTTTTCCCAAGCCGATTTTGATTGAACAAGGCGACTATTGTTTTCGCTTATATGCAGCTATGGACTGCATTTTTATTGATGGCGATCGCACTTTACATATTTTAGATTTCAAAACAGGTAAATCCGCTTTTGACCAACGACAAGCATTAGTTTATTTATTAGCGGTGCGTTATCTTTATCCTGGTAGACAAGCAGTGGCATCATTTTATAATTTAGAACTCGGTAAAAAATCTGATTTAATTAAAATCACAAACCATGAGTTTGAAAATTTAAAATCTGAGTTAGCGATAATTGCTCATCAACATCAAGCTGATTTACATAAATATCACGAAAAAAACAGTAACTTCAGTAAAATATTCCCTCCAAATCCTGGACAACACTGCCGATTTTGTCCCTTTAATTCAATTTGTGAATTTGCCGCCGTCAGTGCTTATTCTGATGTAGTAGTGCCGATTTGAGGCTAGGGGCTAGGGGCTAGGGGCTAGAGAATTAAATAGTTAACAAACATATCTCTACCTTGCCTACCTTGTCTACCTTGTCTACCTTGTCTACCTTGTCTCCCTTGTCGAGATCAACCAATCTCTTTAAAATAAGATATATCAATATTGCCAAAATAAATAACCATAGCAATATTAACTTGTTCTAAAATCTTGACAAGCCACTTAATATCAGTAGTATTTGCAGACTCATAGTGTTGAAATAAAATTGTTAATCGCTTTTCTAAATAAGGTTTGACTTTAGGACAAATCAAGACTATTTTCAATAGTAATTCCGTGGTAATTAACGTACCTTGATTAGTAATCAAGTCAATAAAATTAAAATGTTGAATTGATAAATGACTGTCTACAATTAAAAAATTCAATAGCTGACTACAAATTCTCATAATTAAGAACTCATCAGGTTTTTGAGCATTAGCTTGTGGCAATGTATTTTTTAATTGTGTATGTAACTTTTGCTGCCATTGGCGTTTTCCCGAACCGCCAGTAATGGAAGATATGAGATATTCATACAAATTATCTTTAAAGTCACTTATAGAATTTACCTTTTGATTAGACTGTAAAAATTTTTGGGCTAACTCTTGGTATGTATAGTTACCTTCGACCTTACCAATCCAATGTTGCAGTGCTGTATGCAGATCGCGATCGCTCAATAATGTAGGATTATTCACAGTCCGTAAACTTCTCTCTGCTTCCTCTACCGAAGCTTTTTTGAGTATCTGATTGCGTCGCACTTGATAAGTGACATATTTCGATAAATCAACTTCAAATTGCTTTTGTGCCTGCGCTTGGATTTGCTTAACGCGCCACTGATGTTCAAAGGTAGAATCATCACTAATCAAACAATGTTCATATAAATATGAGTAGCGCCCAATTAAAGAGATTAAAGCTTGAGGTTCAGGAGGCGTATTTTCCTCAATTGTTCTCGTCATCACTTCCACAAATCGCCGCAAAGTTAAATACTGTTCGCTGACGATAAACATTTGAATTAATTCCCGCAACTTCCTAATGTTGCGATAACGAAAACTTGTGGTTCTTGACCTCGTAGGTTCAGTAGCTAATAATTTGATTAATTCAGGAATTGCATAGTGTAGTTGCGGCTGCATGTGCCAGCGATTAATTAAAATATGGCAGCAACGATTAATAAAAAATTTAAACTCATGTACAGCAGTTTTAGATGCTGTAATTTTATCTAAGATTAATAATATTTCTGGTTCAGGATAATCTGCACCTTCAACAAATAAGGCACGACAACGTTCTAGCATTTCATTTGGCGATTTAACTTGTACCAAATGCAATAAATGTTGGTATATTTGTTTTTCTTCAGCATTGGACTGCGAATTATGTGTCAAATATGAAGGTACATAAGATTGTTGACTGGTGGCGACAAGATTACTACCAGCACCCTGCTGTTTGGGAATTTTTTGAGACTTGCGATTTATCCAATCATTCACTGGATTATTACCATTTTAAATTGGGTTGATAAATGCTATGGAATAAAGATTTTATTTGAAAAAACTCAATAAGGCTAGTACGACAAGGTAAAAGTAAAAAGGCTAAAGGAAAAAGTCAAAAGGAAAAAGAAATAATAGTGATAACACAAGCCTTTTAGCAATTCCTTATGGTCTGTTTATTTAAGCCGACCTGTACTAGTTTTTATATTTACCAATATCTTTAGGGAACTTCAGGAAAGTAAATCTCAATCTTATGATTGCTTTACGACTTCCGCCTTCCGACAACTGGCGGCTGAACTACATATATACAGGAAGACTATCCTAATTATTAATAGCTGTCTTGAGGGTGTATACGGTTTCTGCTATGTGGTTTGACTACAGAACCATATCCTTACTGTTACTGGGAAATATTGGTTTATTTAAGAATTGATGAATTGGGCTGTTAGGAATGGGTGTGGGGGTATGAGGGTGTGGGGGACAAGGGAGGGAAGGGGGACAAGGGAGACAAGGGGAAATTATTGTCATTTCTCCCCTACACCCTGCACCCTTAAACCCCTTCACCCTTTGCATGTACTTCCAGATCAAAAAGGTGGTAATTCTTGAAGAATTGTAAAGCGAATATGATTAATGGCTAAATCACCGATGGGAATATCTTCTTTTGTCAATCTAGTACCTTGACTGCTTAAGGTTTCAAAAGAGATACCTTTGCCAATTTCAATGTGATACCAGCACAAGCCCATAAAAAAGCGGGTGGGGTAAGGGCCTCCATATCCGACATCATCGGGGTTAGATTCCATTGGCAACCAGCCAAAGTTGGGGATATAAAATTCTAACCAGACGTGATTAAAATCGGGTTGTAATGGTACTTTTTGATGTTCGCCATAGGGAGGGCATTTATATCTGCCAACTGTGCGGCAAGGGATACCATTTAAACGGCACAAAGCCAGTAAAACACCGACGTACTCACCGCAAGAACCAACGCCCCGTTCTAAAACTATATCTGGGGTATCAATGTAGGGTTTAATGCCGTAAGACAACTCATCGTATACGTAGTTACGGATACTATACATTTTCCGTAGCAAGTTGGTTTCGGAACCAACGGCATCACGGGCAGCATTGCGGACTATGGAAGTATCCATTGCCAAATCATCGTCATCCACCAAGTAGCGATTTTGAAACTCTGGGGAGAGTTCTGGTAAGTCTTCGGTATCTTTAGGGGTAATGCGATACTTGATTCCTCGTACTTCTAACAAAGCCTTCCAGCCAAATACATGGCGTTCGCCGGGGGCGAGGGCATCAAATTTAAATACTGCTACCCGTTGCCCATCAATGACTTCTTCGGTAAAAGGGATACCAATTGGTTCAACCTGTTTAACTGTTTGGCGTTCGGTTTCGGAGGGTAAGGCGATGCGCCATTCTACATCCGGGAGATACACTTCTTCTAAAGGTGCAATTTCCTCAGCGTAGGACATTTCAATCAGATAGCCATTTGATAGGGCGTAACGCTTATCTGGGTTGTAGTGGTAATAAAGTGGGTGAATGAAAGTCCGATCGCGGTAAGTTAATTCATGATTCGGGTCAGCATTGGGATTATCCCGAATATAAGGTTCCTCAGAAGCATAGGCGACATACAGAGTTTCCTTACCTTCATCATCTCGGTGTACTGCTATGCCTGTGGGTGAATCAAAAGGTGTTAGTACACTAAAATTAACTTCCCCTGTGGCTCGATCCATCGAGTAAACTGTTTGTTCAGTGCGATCGCAAATCCACAGCGTTTCTTGGGTGACTGCCAAATTTTCCACGCCCACCCCAGGCGCATAAAATTTCGTAATTTCTTTGCGTGTACTGCGGTCAAAAATCACAATGTAACCCAGCTTTTGACAGCTAACATACACCGTTGATTCCCACACAGCCACACCATTAGCCGTATATGGCAATGTGGCAAAATGTTCTAACCCCCAAGAACCCAGCTTTGATAAATAAATACTGTTACCACGAGTTACCCAGAGGGTATCTTCCCAAACTGCTAAACCAGTGACATCATTAAATTCCTTAACCTGGTGCGGATTGATGATTTTGCTGTTGTCAGACTCAGGATCAATCTCCAGTAGATGCCCTTTTGTACTGTCAATCGCAATGAGTGTATCTTTGATGAAAGCAATGCCACATAGGGAGGCAGCCGTAAGCGGTCGAATTGTCCTTTGCCCAAACATCTGGCTAGCAGTCTAATTAGGGAGTGCAAAATTTATATTAAGCATATATATTCCACGGTTTAGCACGCCGAGCATTAATTTTGCCATAACCTCCAGACATAACAACAAATTTTTTAGGGTAATAGTTTTTATAAAATGTTTTTTAAAATACTATAAACTACATAAAAATACATAGAATTATCACTTAAACCAAGTTAGCAAATGTCGAGAAACACATTTAAACTTGTACAAGTCATACCATGAGGAATTTGAGATTTTGGATGGAAATTACTGTCTCAGCCTGCCTTGAGGTTAGTCCATCTATGGTGATCATTTTTCCAATTGGTGTGAACAAGAACTTGAATATGACTTTGGTGGATGGTTTTATCGCCATCACTAAATTATGATCGAATTTTGTAACCTTTTCTGTAACCTAAACAATGTCTGCTAATTCTCTGCCTGAAAGTACCCCGATTTGGCATACTTTAGAAGTTGATAAAGCTCTAGACCTGCTGGATAGCAAGGCAGACAGTGGCTTAACACCCCAAGAAGTTGAACAACGGTTGCAAAAATACGGCACCAACGAGTTAGAAGAACATGGTGGTCGTAGTGCTTGGGACATACTGCTAGATCAGTTCAAGAACATTATGTTGTTGATGCTGATTGCTGTGGCTTTGATCTCTGGGTTTTTGGATTTTACGGCTTGGCAAGCTGGTCAACTCAAGCCAGGAGAAGTACCGTTTAAAGATACCGTGGCAATTATGGCCATTGTGATTTTGAATGGTATTTTGGGTTATGTCCAAGAAAGTCGCGCCGAACAAGCTTTAGCTGCACTTAAAAAGATGTCTTCGCCTTTAGTGCGCGTCCTTCGTAACAAAAAACTATTAGATGTGGCAGCTAAAGAAATCGTCCCAGGAGATATCATGCTGCTGGAAGCGGGAGTGCAGATAGCCGCAGATGGACGCTTAGTTGAACAGTCTAATTTACAAGTGCGAGAATCTGCACTCACAGGTGAAGCAGAAGCTGTCAACAAACAGGCCACTCTTCAACTACCTGAAGATACATCTTTAGGCGATCGCATCAACTTAGTTTTTCAAGGTACGGAAGTTGTTCAAGGACGCGCGAAAGTTCTGGTAACAAACACCGGGATGAAAACCGAACTCGGTAAAATTGCCACCATGTTGCAGTCGGTGGAAAGTGAACCCACACCTTTGCAACAGCGTATGACGCAACTGGGCAACGTCTTAGTTTCTGGTTCCTTGATTTTAGTAGCGATCGTTGTCATTGGTGGTGTCATTCAGGCCAGAGGTTTTAGCAATTTACAAGACCTACTAGAAGTTTCCTTGAGTATGGCGGTGGCGGTAGTCCCCGAAGGTTTACCCGCCGTAATTACCGTGACCTTGGCATTAGGAACCCAGCGCATGGTACGCCGCAATGCCTTGATTCGCAAACTGCCAGCCGTGGAAACCTTGGGTTCTGTGACTACCATTTGTTCGGATAAAACCGGTACACTCACCCAAAACAAAATGGTGGTGCAATCAGTATTCACCAACAACAATACTTTTAGGGTCACAGGGGAAGGTTACGCACCTGTAGGCGACTTTCAATTAGATGGTCAAAAAATTTCCGTAGGCGATTTTCGGGAAATTCCGGCTTTATCCGTCGCCTGCGCCGTTTGTAATGACTCAGTATTACAAAAAGAAAAAGGTGAATGGGCAATTTTAGGCGACCCCACCGAAGGCGCATTGGTGACATTAGCAGGTAAAGCTGGGATTGAAAAAGACCAATGGAATAGTAAGTTACCCCGTGTCAGTGAATTTCCCTTCTCTTCCGAACGCAAACGGATGAGTGTGATTACCCAGGTGGAGGAAGTTGCAACTGGGGAAACATCCTTTACCAGTGTAGACCCAGCGATCGCAGGTTTGGTCAACTCTGAACCATACCTAATGTTTACCAAAGGTTCACCAGAGTTAATTTTGGCACGTTGTACAGAAATTCGTTTGGGTACAAGTACCGCACCACTAACAGAAGAACAACGCAGCAAAATTTTGGCAGCTAATGACCAAATGGCCAGTAAAGGTTTGCGGGTATTAGGCTTTTCCTATAAACCCCTCACCGAAGTTCCCCCAGAAGGCACAGATGAGGAATCTGAGACAAGCTTGGTGTGGTTGGGATTAGTCGGAATGCTGGATGCACCCAGACCGGAAGTTAGGGCAGCTGTGGCGGAATGTCGTCAAGCTGGTATTCGCCCAGTCATGATTACAGGCGACCATCAATTAACAGCCCGTGCGATCGCTATTGATTTAGGCATTGCCCAAGAAGACGACCGTGTGCTGACTGGTCAAGAATTGCAACGGATGACTGACCAAGAACTAGAACAACAAGTTGATTTAGTCAGCATCTATGCCAGAGTTGCCCCAGAACACAAACTACGGATTGTCCAAGCATTACAACGCCGTGGTCGATTTGTGGCGATGACTGGCGATGGTGTCAATGATGCCCCAGCCCTCAAACAAGCAGACATCGGCATCGCAATGGGCATCACTGGTACTGATGTGAGTAAAGAAGCCAGCGATATGGTACTGCTGGATGACAACTTTGCCACCATTGTGGCGGCTACTAAAGAAGGTCGAGTAGTTTACACCAACATTCGCCGCTTTATTAAATATATTTTGGGCAGTAACATCGGTGAAGTTCTGACAATTGCGGCTGCACCAATTTTAGGTTTAGGTGGTGTTCCTCTCACACCCTTGCAGATTCTCTGGATGAACTTGGTCACAGATGGTTTACCAGCCTTAGCCTTGGCAGTTGAACCACCAGAACCGGATGTGATGCAGCGTCCGCCCTTCAGCCCCCGCGAAAGCATTTTTGCTAGAGGATTGGGTTCTTACATGATTCGTATTGGGATTGTGTTTGCGATTATTACAATCATCCTCATGGAATGGTCATACTTCCATGTGCAAACCGCCACTGGCGAGGGACTCGACCCAGAACGTTGGAAGACAATGGTATTTACTTCATTGTGTATTGCCCAGATGGGTCATGCGATCGCTATTCGTTCCAACAACCAGCTAACTATTGAGGTGAATCCTTGGTCTAATCCCTATGTGCTGGGTGCGGTTGTGGTGACAACGATATTACAACTGATGCTAATTTACGTACCACCCCTGCGGGCTTTCTTCGGTACTCATTGGCTACCTCCGGCTGAGTTAGCAATTTGTATTGGTTTTAGTGCCTTAATGTTTGTCTGGATTGAAGGCGAAAAAATCTTCTTCCGTTTTATGGGCAAGAAAACTGTTTAACAAGGTAAAAGGTAAAAGGTAAAAGTAAAAAGGAAAAACTATAGCGGTAGTCATATAGGTTAGGACATTTTGAAAGTTTGAATGTCAGGAATAATAAAACTGCTACCTCCTGCCTTCTGCCTTCTGCCTCCTGCTATATTTACTTTTGCCTTTTACTTTTTGCCCTTTTACTTAAATTATGTATCTGAAAACTTTACACCTCAGACAATTTCGCAATTACCAAGACCAAAAAGTTGAGTTTAATGCTGCTAAAACAATTTTAGTGGGTAACAATGCTCAGGGTAAGTCGAATTTGTTAGAGGCGGTAGAGTTATTAGCCACATTGCGATCGCACCGAATGGCACGCGATCGGGATTTAATTCAAGATGGCACAGAATTTGCCCAAATCAATGCCAGCTTAGAACGAGACACAGGGATTAGTGATTTAACTTTAACTCTCCGCCGTAACGGTCGCCGCAGTGTGGCAATTAATGGTGAGATTGTGCGGCGACAAATGGATTTTTTAGGTGTCCTCAACGCCGTACAGTTTTCCAGTTTAGATTTAGAATTAGTCCGAGGTAGTCCGGAAGTCCGCCGCAACTGGTTGGATACTTTATTAATTCAACTTGAACCAGTTTATGCTCATATTTTGCAACAATATAACCAAGTATTACGCCAACGCAATGCCTTTCTAAAAAAACACCAAGACTCCCCACTCCCCAACTCACAACTTGCCCTCTGGGATGCACAATTAGCAACCACAGGTACAAGAGTTATTAGAAGACGCGATCGGGCGATTCAAAGATTAGCTCCCATTGCTGCGGCTTGGCACGCTAGTATTAGCGGTAGTACCGAAATCTTAGAAATTAAATATTCACCTAACATTCCTTTGGTGCAGCACCAACCAGAACAAGTCCAGCAAGCTTTCCTGAACAAAATTCAACAACGCGCTGTCGCCGAACTCTACCGAGGTACTACCCTTGTCGGCCCTCATCGTGACGAAGTAGAATTGACTATTAATCAAACGCCTGCTCGGCAATATGGTTCTCAGGGTCAGCAACGCACCTTAGTCTTAGCCTTAAAACTAGCAGAATTAGAGTTAATTGAAGAAGTCGTAAAAGAGCCACCATTGTTGTTGCTTGATGATGTTTTAGCGGAATTAGATCCATACCGTCAAAATCAATTGCTTGATGCGATTCAAGACCGTTTTCAAACTTTAATCACAACAACTCACTTAAGTTCTTTTGATGCTCAGTGGCTAAACTCTTCTCAAATTCTGTTTGTCAAGGCTGGAGAAATATCAATTAATTAGTCAATAGTCAATGCTCAACATGACAAATGACCAATGACCAATGAACCATGACATTTCAATTATGCAGCAAACTAATTATAAATTAGACCCTCAAGAAATTGCCTATTTAGGTGCATCATTAAGAGCAATTGAGCAAAAATTCATCAAACAAAGACGGCAAGAGGGTTATAAAAAAATTTGGTTTCAAGGTGAAGAACCTTATTTTGATGTTTTTTTTGAATTAGAGTATGACAAAATCATCTGGTTCCAATTTACCTTGCGGGGTAAAACAGTTTCTTGGGATATCCGCAAACCAGAACTGCAAACGGGTAATACCAATGAATTATGTGCTGATGATGTGAGTTTTTACGCCGCTAGTAAAACTATTGAAAATGACAATCACACAGATTGGGAATTTATATATTTAGCTAAATTAATTTTAGAAACTAGAGCCGAAGAAGAGATTTTTGCTCAAGCCTTGGCATTATTTCATAAATAATAAAATTTAGACAGTACAAAGCTTTTAATCCTGTTATCTGTCCCCTGCTATAATCTGTATTAATTCTTTTCTATTTTCTTAAATAGATTCAGTACTAAAATTGTCAATGTAGCTGCTATTAATCCTAATTGCCATAAGCCACAACCAGCCGCAATTCCTAGCGCAGCCGAAACCCAAATCGCTGCGGCTGATGTCAGTCCGTGAACTTCCAGATGCTGCGATTGTTGCGAAGATTCGCGGATAATTTCTCCCGCACCCAAAAATCCAACACCTGCGGCAATACCTTGAATGACACGACTTAAAGCATCGGCGCTAGGTTCTGATATCCCTGTTTGCAAAGGAATAAGAGTAAACAAGGCAGAACCCAAACTTACAAGTATATGAGTTCTTAAGCCTGCTGGTTTACGTCTAATTTGACGTTCAATGCCAATAATTGCACCAAATAACAAAGCTAGGCACAGTCTAAACAGAATATTCAACCAATCATTGGGTAACAAGTAGTAAGTATTTAACAATTTTGTTTTAAAATATATAAAAAGTAATATATGCTACTTTAACTTAAAAATATATCCATTGAGTTTACTCAAGATAACTAAGTTAAATATATTTTAATGAGATTTTTTTGTCATAACTTAATAGGTATTTATATCAGGGAAAGGTGCTGAGGATAAATTATTTTATGCAAAGATAGAACTAATATTTAATTTCGGAAAAAACAGTACACACCAAAAATACTCTTTCCTCTCTCCCTATTACCTACTCCCAGCCTGTACAGGTAATTTCAGAAATCAAACCAGATAATAGTAAATTGATCCGCTAATCATGGTAATTATCGATGATAAACTGCATTTAGCTTAGTGTAGTTTGAGGCAGATAATATGGAATTGTGAGGAAAATTTATGGCAATATTAATAAACTAGACTAACAGTGTAGTGTTCCAAGTGATGGACTAGCTATTTGAGTGTTAAAACAGACGAATAAGCACCTAGACCCGACGAATGGAATTCGCGGCTATAAAAACGAAGTCCGCACTTCGACAAGCTCAGTGACCACCTACGCGGACTAACTTAAAATCAAGGGTTTGGTGTGCAAGATGTAAAACAAGAAATATTAACTAACCAAGGGGTGAGATGATTGCCAAACAGCATTGAATGAGAACTTAAACTCATAACTAAGTCAAACTAATTTTCAATAATCAAATGGAAAGAATCTCTCTCGGCAGATAATTTATGCAATAGCCTGGAAGTATTTACCGAGAGCAAAGCCTGTAGTGGCAAATTGACAAATCATTAAAAATGAAGTGAGTGGAAAAAGTCTACTGGCTTGACCAAATTAAACTACAAGACCGCGCCAAAGTAGGCGACAAAGCATTTTATTTAAGCAAAATGATGCAGCGTGGCTACCCTGTGGTGCCTGGTTTTGTGATTTCAGCAGAAGTTTTGCGGCAATTTTTAGAAACTATCAACAGTTCAGAATCTTTAGTTGCAGACTTACCTGATTCTTCATTGCACCTTGATGTAGCTAATTGGCGACAACTTCAGCAGGTGGCTAGTCGTTTGCGTCAAGAAATCATTGCGGCAAATGTACCATCACAGTGGGTAAGTACAATTTTTGCTGCGACAAAAGAATGGCAAACTAAATATTTGATTTTGCAACCCACATTATCAGTTTTCAATGTTAGCCAAGATATCGGAAATATATCTGGGTTACTAGAGCCAATCTTTTGTGGTTGTGATGAAGATGCGATCGCTTTAGGATTGAAGCGAGTTTGGAATCAGTTATTTCGCGCTAGAAGCTTATTGTATTGGCAACGCCAGGGAATTGATCTGCAAAATGTGAATTTGGCGGTGTTAGTACAACCAATGCAAAATGCGATCGCCAGTGGTTCACTTCATGCTAACGCCTCTGGATGGACAATTGAAGCTACTTGGGGATTAGGAGTAGCCCTCACCAGAGGAGAAGTTTTGCCGGATGTTTACTACGTTCAGCCAGAAACAGGTATTGTTCTAGAACGACATTTAGGAAATAAACTGCTGGCTTATCGTCTAGATGATGAGATAAGTGCAACTACGCAACCACAACTCCAATCAATACTCACTGATGAAAACAACAGTTTAGTTGCTTATTTACTTTCTGAAGAATCACAAAAACAATATGCTTTGCCAGAGGCGAGTGTGCCACAGATCATCGCTTTGGGAAATCAGTTGGTCAGTGAACTGGGAAAAACTTTTACTGTCCAGTGGAGTATTACGGAAATCGATACAGTTTCCCATCTCCAAATCACCGAAGTTAATACTCCCTTAGCACCAGTTCCTCACTTAAAGTTAATCAAAGGTTTGGGTGCAGCCACAGGTAAAGTCACGGCTAGTGCTTATGTGATTAATTCTCTCCAAAAACCTGAACAAATACCCGAAGGAGTCGTGCTTGTCGTCCCGACGATCGCACCTGATTGGTTAGCGTTAATGCAAAAAGTTGTGGCGATTGTGACAGTGCAAGGTGGTTTGACTAGTCATGCCGCAATATTATCCAGAGAATTAGGCATTCCCGCAGTTGTGAGTGCAAAAGATGCTACAGTCTTAATTCAAACCGGAGAAAAATTGCTAGTAGATGGCGATAGGGGAGAAATTTATCGCCTCAGAGACAGCAAAGCCAAAAATCAAGAAAATCCAGAAATTAGTTTTCCTGTTCCTTCTGTTTCACCCAATCATTCACATCTTAGTTCGCAGCCGCCCATGATTGCTACTCAACTAATGGTGAATCTGAGTCAGCCTAATTTAATCGAGCGATCGCAGACCTTACCTGTCGATGGTGTAGGATTGTTACGCTCGGAATTAATGCTGTTGAATATTTTGGAAGGACAAGACCCCCATAATTGGATTATGAGTGGTCGTCGCTCAGAATTGTTGGAGTTGTGGACACAGCAGGTTATTAATTTTGTACGTGCTTTTACGCCCCGTCCGGTATTTTATCGCTCCCTTGATTGGCGATTTTCGGAGTTTTCATCAACATATAATCCAGCATCTGCAACCCATTCGATTTTGGGCGATCGCGGCACATTGAGTTATATTAACAACCCTGCCGTTTTTGATTTGGAACTCACAGCGTTACTGAATGTCCAAAAAGCAGGTTATAGCAATCTGCGGTTATTGTTACCCTTTGTGCGGAGTGTGGCTGAGTTTAGCTTTTGTCGCCAGAAAGTTGAGCAAATCGGCTTAACCCAAATGTCGCAGTTTCAATTGTGGATTATGGCAGAAGTGCCTAGTGTATTATTTTTACTGCCAGAATATGTCAAAGCTGGAGTAGCCGGAATTTCCATTGGGACAAATGACTTAACACAACTGTTGTTAGGCGTAGATCGAGAACAAGGACAACTCACAAAAATCTTTGATGAACGCCACCCAGCCGTGATGGGTGCGATCGCTCAATTAATCCAAATGGCGAAAAATGCCGACATCCCCTGTGCAATCTGCGGTCAAGCACCAGCATTGTATCCTGAAATCATCGACAAACTAGTAGAATGGGGCATTACCTCAATTTCCGTCGAACCAGAAGCAGTGGAACGAACACATTATGCGATCGCCCGTGCTGAACATCGGTTAATTTTAGGAGCAGCACGGCGAACAATTCATTGAAAGCTATGAACCCTAGCCTCTAGCCTCTATCAACTTGTACTGCACTCAACCAAGAAACGCTGTAAAATTACTTCACATATCCGGTTTCGCGCAGAAACTTGCGTAAATCGGCAAAATATTGAGTGCGATCGCTTTTTGTATAAGCTTGTCGGACTCGTTTCCAACCATCTTCTCCTTGACCCAGCAAATATTTATCAGCCAAATACGCAGCTAAAAATCCTCTACCGTCATCACCTTGCTGGCGAATCTCGGTGTAAGTTTTCCATAACTCAGAAGCGTGACTGTAAATTAACTTGGGATAGCGACGAGTCACATCAACCATTTTGCCTTGGCGATATTGCCAAATTTGCAACGGATAAGCAGAAGCAGCATAAGCTGTAAAAGAGTATGCAAAGCGATCGTCTCGACTCTCAAGTTCGATAATGCCATCTTTATCAAAATCCTGAAACCGATACGCCCCATTACCCCAGTCTTGGCGAATTTGAGTATACTTTTGAGATTTTTTGTCGTAGCGGTAAATCAACGAATAAGTACAACAATGTGCGCCACCTGTAAAGAAATCGGCAATTACCTCTGGTTCTTTGTCACCGTCTAAATCTAGTATGGGTAACTTCTCTTCTTTCTCATATATCCCGCCAACAGGACGATCATATTCACTTTCTTGGGGCAGTTTTTGATCTAAAACCACTTTACCTGCGCGGCTAATTTGCAAACGCACATTTTTATATTGATATTCCTCTGGTTTCTCATAAGAGATTTCTGCACGCACATTACCTGATTCCCCAACAATAGTTGCAGCACTACTAGGCTGGGTGACTACAGCAATTTGACTTAAAACAGCTAAACCGATCAAAGATGGACTCAGCACAGCGCGAAAATTCTTCAGCATAAGTGTTGTATATAGCTTGTTCAACTTTATACAACACTACAAAAATCATCAATATCGGAAAATTGCCGCTACTTGTAACTGACTTGGCATTTTTTCTGGTTCCATCGCATAAACCCTACCACCGTTAATAATCGTATGAATCGCAGCAAAATCTAACAAATCTTGATCATCTGCGTCTGGTTCTGGGTGGATATCTAAATTCATCGTTTCTGGGTCAAACTTACCCCAAATTTGTTGTCCTACAGGAACAAACAAAGAATCAACTCTTTGGTAATAAGCCGCAGCCAAAATTTCCTTGAGATCACTAGAAGCTGTACCCGTTCCTTCCCCCAACAGTTGTTGAAAAAGCTCCATTGCTTGCTGTTCCGACTCATAAAATAGCGGCTCGACAATTTCCCACGCATCCGCGTGTAATTCCTCAACTTGGAAAAGCTCTGGTCTGCGGGTGATACCTTGTTCTAGTAAATTGTGATAACTGTTAGCTTGGCGATAAATGGGATGCAGATAATCTACTCCCGCCAAAATTAGTGGTGCTGTTTCTTCTCGGAGTTTTTCGTGCAGTTCTGCATCGACTAGATGAAAGTATTGCAGGATACCTTCTTGGTGTTGATCTCGGTCTGGGCTTCCTTGGCCGTGGAATGCACCTGGTTGGGAACGGGAGAAAGGATTTGAGCTGCTACCTTTTTTTGTAGCGATGCGAAACTGACCTTCTTTAGAGGTTTCGTCGTATAACAGAGCTTCATCAAGACTTTTGGGCAGATTTTCGATTTCTACCTCCTGCAAGCCAGAGCGCGTACCTGCAAAAAATTTCAAATCTTGTTGGCTTAAAGCCAGAACATAGAATTTACCATCATGATTAATTAAAGGTAGTAATGGCTTGATATGGAAGCGATCGCTCACAACTACCAATTCTGGAAACTCCGTTGGTAACTGATAATAACGAAATACTCCTGGTGCAATCAAAATCGCTAAACCTTGGTCTTGATTTTCCCAAAATTCCCCTGTATCCAGTTCCATTGCTGGCTGAAGCAACTCATTAGCCTCGCCTTCGTTCATTTCCATTGCTTCTAAACGGCTTTGTGCTTCCCGGATGAGATTTTTAAAGCGAATTGGATTTTGTCGAATCTCTGGCCCGGCTTTTTGCATCGGCATATATAGAGAAATACAGGGCTTATGAGTATGTTCAGTTAAAATTTTTAGCTCATCAATAGATAATAGTGCCATATTATAAAACTCCTATCCACAGAAATCTAAATTGCATCATCTAGATTTATTTCAGAACTAGACACTAAAAATTTCATCTTTCTTTTGATAAAAAATACCTCCAAACCCACCATTCTTGAGAGAGATATAGCAGTCCTAAATCGTTCGTGAACAAAAAGATCCCCGACTTCTTTGAGAAGTCGGGGATCTAAAAAAAATACGCCATTTTCTGACGTATTAATTAAAATTGTTATGTAAATATTTGAACTAAAGTTTCTGCTTATCCAACATTCGGTGTATCAGTATTAGCTGAATTTGAGTTAACTACCATTCTTTGTGGTGTTTGATTCACAAAACCCAAACTCACTCGTTTCATCAGCCAGTGCAACCCCAGCAGAATCACAAATGTAATAGTGATAATCACTAAAGGCTGTTTACCCACAAGTTCTTCTACACCTTTAGTTAATAAAGCATCCGGTTGGGTAATAAAATCCCAACTGTTGAAACGCAGAAATCTTCCCCAATAAATCCCGATAGCACAAAGAGCATGAGTAATTAACTCAACTCTAAAAATCCAGTGACTTTTGCCAATGCGGTGTAAATAGTATCCCAAATTAATTAAAGAGATGACGTAAGCTTCAAACCCGGCAAAAATTACCAAAAAATAAACGGGAATTAGTACTAAAGTAATCATCCACACTGATTGAATTGTCCGAATATCGTCGATCAGGTGAATAATATCGGTTAATAAATAAGGCGCATTTGGCAAGAAAGCATAAAATACGATAAATCCCAACCACCAAACCCAAGAACGTCCCTTGTGAGTACGGAACAACCAAACACTTAAAGCCAAAGGTATGAAAGCCAGAAACAGGTTCCACGTCATCCAATTCATGTTGATTCGCAAGACCTGTAAAACCCTGACTATCAATTCAATCAATTCCTGTTTCATAAATGCTCGCTTGCCAGATGTGTGATTGATGTAGTTTTGTTGTATAGCATTAACTACTGTGGTTGACTGATCAGTTGGGTAGAAATAAGCGGGGTAATTTTTTGTATGTTCTTTGTCAGGTTGTGAAAATCTGACAGTGGATAGATAAACTTACCATCCCTGATTAATGGCTTGGGTGCTGTTTATCCAGGTTGACCCATATCAGAGTTCACACTTTTTGTACCAGTATAACCAGAAAATTATTAAGGGCATATTTAGCAGAAATCTGGAAGTATGAGCCGCAAAACTGCCGCTCAAACTCCCAGTATAGTTTTTGCTCTAGGAGGTCGTATTTTTGTAGTCGTGGTTTAGATACAATCTCCCCTGAGCCAATTCCCGAAAAATGGAAAACTTAATATTTACAGAACTTACGCAAAAAATTATCTGTTCAGAATGGGTGTAAGGGTCTGAGGGTATAGGGGTATACGGGTTTTGAACACCCCTACCTCAAACCCTTGATTTCTCAAGTCCTAATTTAGAGCGGTAGTCGCAGAGGTTAGGACATTTTGCTTTTACCTCCTGCCTCCTGGTCACTGAGCGCAGTCGAAGTGTGCCTTCTGCCTTCTGCTCCCCTACCATACCAGCAACTAACGCACTAAAACGCGACTGCGGGGGCCAATTGCTTGTTTAGTTGCAGTTACTTGGGGGCGACAATTCGTAGAATCATCGTGACAAATCTTAGGGGCGACAGGAGAAACTTCTAAACTGACAGGATTAGCTGTGGGAGAAGAACCACTGCTGAATTCCATATTGGAGTCAGTGGAAGGCGATGGACTAGATTGACCAGATGTCCCACCAAGATTAGATGTTATGGGAGTCGTGGCGATCGCACCACTATCTACTGATACAGAAATTGGTGTACTGGGTGTAGACATTGAAGGGTTATTGACGCTGGGTGGAGTGGGAGTTGTGGGAGTCGTCCCACCACCAGAATTAATCAGGGTAGCGTCAGCCGGTACGGTAATTGTCAACCTCACCAAAGGAGTATTTTTCATTTCGTAAGGTGTTGGATCTGGCTTAGTACCGGGAATATCAGACTTATAATCAAAGACTGTGGGACTTTCGCCACCATTGCGATCGCTATATCTTGGCCCTTGGCCGTTTAACTGAAAAGTACCTTGATATTGTTTACCTGTTTGGGGGTCGGTGACAATCCCCGTATAGAAAGCTTTGGCAAACCCAAATTCATCTTGTATGACACCTTGAAAGGAAACATTGGGGATTTTGCCTTGATAAGTAAAGGGTGTCAATTGACCACCAGACAGCGCCGGCGAAGTCAAAACCCCATTAAAAGAAATCACCGGAATGCCTTTAAAATCCACAAAGTAATGTAAACTGCCATCTGTGCGAGTTTCAACTTTGACATAATCTGACTTATAAACTGGCACGTAATTAGGATTGCTTTGAGAACCGATATTACGTTGATACACACCTTGAGAGTCCGTATCAATGCGAGTCACCCTACTATTAAAGTTAGGGTTGAAACTCGGTAGTTCCAAGGTTCCTGAAATTCTACCAGTGCTTTGAATGGTAATTTGAGCAGAAGCACCGCCACCAGTCAACCCAAGCAAAACTGCGGCTAAACTACCACTACCTACAACTGCACAGCTAATCTTTTTTGCTGATGAATTGAATTGCATGAAAAATTTGCTCCTTATTTCCTGATCAAAAACAACACGCATTAGGCTTCTACTGCGTGATCAAAAAGTCGAAATATAAATTTGGATATGTGGGAAGATTGCTGACAGTCAAAGGTAGTAAGACAACACAGCAGGGGGTTTCGCCCCTTGTGATTACATTTACATGGTTACGGAATTAAAACCGGAAAGCTGCTCTTAATGCGCCCACTATCAAAGTGTCGTTAGCAGCATTATGATCAGGATTAAAAACAACTAATAAGCCCGGTGTGAGGGAAAGACGGTCATTGAGTTGGGCGCGATAAAAAAGTTCTACATGCAGTGATGTATCGCTACGTCCCCCTGGCGTTCCCCCATTTGAAAAGTTGGGAAAATTGTAGCCATCGGGTAAGTTACTAGCAGTAATTTTGGGTGGTTGTCCCACTAAAATACCACCGAGATTTCCCGCTTTACCTAAATTTGGTAAGGCTGCAAATACCATCCAATTAGTAGTTTCTACACTACCAGAGAGGTTAGCTGGTTTTGAAGTAGAAAAACCACCCCAACCGCCCAACTGTAAATTATCATTTAAACGCCATGCCACAGTTGCACCAACCGCATGGGTATTAAAAGCTGTAGTGGGTGCAAATGGCGAAATTAATTGCGCGTCACCAATGCCAGTACCGAGTAAATCATTGGGGGAGTGGGAATATATGTAATGTACGCCGACATCTAGATTGTCGGTGGGTGCGAGAGTGAGTTGTGCGCCTGCGCTATATCTACCACCAAATAAGCCAGCTAAATTGGCATTTCCGGGAAAACTGGGGATTTCGGAACTGTACACGCCTTGAAGACTGATGCGATCGCTAATTTCCCAGTCAAAACCTATACCACCAGTCCCATTCCCAATATTTAAAATCGGATTTCGCTGACCAAATTGTGAAATTGCCCCATCTCCAGAACCTTCTAACGGGTTAATTCCACGAAAAGTTGTAGCAGCATTCACCCCAGTCGAACCCACCACAACTCCTAAATTATCTGCCAGTAAAAATCGATAAGATAAATCATTAATAACTACTCTATTTTCAGTATTCGACTCAAAACTCAAGCGCCCCATATTATGAGAAATTAACGAGGCATTAGAACCTAAATTTCCTGCCGATAGCCCTGTAATTAATAAATCTTTTCCGGTGAATGATGTTGCTAAAGTTAACTGGACACTATTTGTAAAAGTTAGATTAGTTTTACCTTGCCGTTCTGGCACACCATCTCTAGGAAACAAATCCACATTAGTTGTATTTGTGCCTTGAATACTAAAAATAGCTTGACCAAATAATCGAGTTGTAGTAGAAAACTGATGAGCTTTTAATTCAATATTTTTATTTTCTAAAACATCAACACGTTGCGCTATTTCCTGTAACTCTTTTTGAAATTCACTTTGTAATCTTTGGATTTGGTCTAAGTCTGCTTGACTAATAGTATTACTTTGAGTTTTAGCAATTAATTCTTGAATTTGATTCAGACAAATATTTAAACTATGAGCAAATTCATAACGATTGACAGCACTATTACCCAAATACTTGCTGTTGCTATTTCCTGCAATACAGCCATAACGCTCAACTAAAGACTGTAAAGCACTAAAAGCCCAGTCATTTGGTTGGACATCATCTAATTGCGATACCGATGTTACTTGAGACATCTGATCATCTGATTCAGCAGTGTCAGAAAACTCTGGTGCTGCGGGAGATTCTGGAGAAATTGGGAGTTGAACTGCTGGTGAAATTTCTGGTGGAGTTTCTACTGGAATTTGCGAATCTTGGGAACTAGTATTTTGAGGGATTTTATTCAGTAGATTTTGATACTGCTGATTTACAGGCGCAGTCATAGCCTCGGAAGTACTATCCGGCGGCATAAATTCCGGTGGAGTAATTTCCGCAGGTGGAGAAATTTCTGATAAATTCTCGGTTTTTAGCTGCTGTATTTCTGTGTCTGACTGAACTACAGGCGGTTCTGGTAAATTGTTGGGTGGAGATGTTTGCCCGGCTGTCAATACGCCTAGCATCAGTAGACTTAGGTCGCTCATGGTATATCTGTTGACTAACACCAATATTTCTTTTGACAAAGTTTTTTGGTGTTCTTCAGGATATTTCTGTATAAAAAGTTATAAAAAGTCTGAAATATCAAAAGAGGGAGGGGGAATTGAGGAAATATTTTCCCCCTTGCTCCCCGCTCCCTGCTCCTTGTCCTCTTCTCTCTGTTCCCTCTTATTCCGACTGGCTACAGTATTTATTCAGATCATTCATTAAAGTATCTGATTCTTTACCAGCAGTTTTAGCAACTGCGCTTAAAGCGGTATCAATGTCAGTTCTGGCTTTTTTGATTTTTTCTCTACCAGTTGGTGAAGCTTCGGCTGTTTTCGCAGCAGCCAAAGCTTTAGCAGCCTTAGCAATACCATTACTAAGGTTATCAAATACCTTTTGAAAACGACTTTGATATTCTTTGAGTTTGGGATCTGCCAATTTTAATTCTTCTAAAGATGTATTAATCGCTTCTAAATCTTTAGATAGTTGTAAGCTAGTAACTGCTTGCTTACCTTTATTTTGATCAATAAGAGCATTTCCTTCGTTCACGACTTGAATTAGTCGCTGACATTGGGAGGTTTTATTTTCACAACCAGTAACTAATAAAGCGAGACTAAGACTCACACTAGTAATAAAACTATACTTACGCCACACAGAGATTCATACCCCACCAGCTGTAAAATCCAGACAATCGTAACTAATAATTTCCTCAATTGTGGGAAGTGTTGCGTTAATTTCCGTAAAAAAACTGTGATAATTAATGCCAGTTCTATAGGCGATTTTTACTGGGGATAACAATCATAGCAAAATAAGGTACTTCCGCCGGATTAACTTCATCTAGGGGGACGATTCTTTGCTGTGTCATGGTTGCCCGTTCAATATATAGTGCGCGTGATGCCAGTCCTAATTGATGTAAGATATTGCGTACTTTGGTAAAGTGGCGGCCTAGTTTCATAATTGCGGCGGCATCGGTGGCTAGTAGTTGGGTGATGAGTTCTTCGGCTGGGAGTGGGGCTGGTAAAACTGTCAGAATATCGTTGTAGTAGGTGAAGGGTACGCCTAAAGCCACGGGACAAGCCATAAGAGAGGAAACGCCAGGAACAACTTCTGTATGGTAATGCTCAGATAAGCGTGTGTATACATACATAAATGAACCGTAGAAAAACGGATCGCCTTCACACAGCACGACAACATCACGTCCAGCCGCGAGGTGTTGGGCTATTGGTTCAACTTCTTGGTCGTAAATGGCTTTGGCTTTTTCTGGTTCTAGGGCGCGGGGGAGGTGGAAGGGGACTTCGATTTGGTTGCCTGTTAAATATTGGGAAACGATCGCCCGCGCTATACTTTCTTTATCGGTGGCTGATTGATAGGCAATTACAGGTGCAGTCTGCAATAACCGCAGTGCTTTAATCGTCAACAGTTCGGGGTCGCCAGGGCCGACACCAACTCCATACAAACGGCCTTTGGTTGTCATGATTATTCTTCCTCCGTTGCCAAGGCGTTAACTGCGGCGGCGGCGATCGCACTGCCACCTCTCCGACCATATAATGTCATAAATGGTACATTCCGGCTATCTGCTGCTAAGGCGGCTTTTGATTCGGCTGCACCAACAAATCCCACAGGGAAACCCAAAATCACGGCAGGTTTCGGCGCTCCTTCATCCAGCATTTCGAGTAACCTAAATAATGCGGTGGGTGCATTACCAATGGCTATAACTGAATTTTCTAGATGCGATCGCCATAATTCTAAAGCGGCGGCTGACCTTGTATTACCAAGTTTTTGGGCGAGTTCTGGGACTTCGGGATAATTCAGGGTGCAGATAACTTCGTTATTGGCTGGTAGTCGCCGCCGCGTAACTCCTTCCGCCACCATCCGACAATCGCATAAAATTGGTGCGCCAGCTTTGAGGGCGGCGCGTGCTGATTGTACTGCTGTGGGTGAATATCCCAAGTCAGTTACAATATCCGTCATTCCACAGGCATGAATTAGACGTACAGCTACTTTTGCTACATCTGGTGGCAGGGCATCTAAGTTAGCTTCTGACCGAATGATCGAAAAAGAATTACGGTAAATTTCGTTAGCGTTGCGGATATAGTCGGACATTTTCAATTAACAACCACAGATGAGCGCAGATGAACACAGATGTTGGAAATCTTAAATAACTGTTTTAGTTGGGTAGTCTCGTATCGATTGACAAATTCTGTAAAAGATTCGTCATGGTGCAGGCGGTGATTTTTATACACTGTGAGCATTTGTTCTATCCGTGCAGGTAATTCTATAAAACTCACATCTTGATAGATTTTCTGACCGAATTGTTCGAGACTATCACGATCGCCGACATAAATGTGATAACTTTCTATGTTGCGATCGCTCACACCCAGTAAAGTGATGTCACCTGTGTGAGGTTGGGCGCAAGATTTTGCACAGCCGCTAAAGTGAATGTTAATCGGGCGATTTAGCTGAACACGATTTTTGAGATAATCGGCTAATGCTAAAGCATGACTTTTAGTATCGGTAGCCGAAGCCGCACAACCGCGTTTACCAGAACAAGCAACTAATGTACTTTGAATATTAGTGACGGTGAAATCTAAGCCTAAGTCAGTTAGGTGATTTTGAACATCAATCACACACTCCTGGGGAATATCAGTGATGAGTAAATTTTGCCAAGGTGTGAGTCTGAGGGTTCCACTACCATATTTTGCTGCTAAATTGCCCAAACGCCGCAACTGCTGACTTGTTAACCGACCAAGGGGTAAGACGACACCAATATAAAACAAATTTTCTTGGCGTTGGGGATGAATCCCAATATGCCAGAAACCTGCTTCCTTTATTGTTGGGGAAGGTTGAGAACGCTGCAAAGTAAAACTTAAACGCTGTTCAACTTGCTGAAGATAATTTTCCCATCCCAAACTGTTGATAACTGCTTGTAACCGTGGCTTGCGCCTAAGTTGAATATCAGTATGCTTTAAATAAACATCTGCTAAAGCTGCCAAAACAGACAAACATTGTTCAGGTAACAATATAATTCCTGTATTGATGGGTGGTTGGCTTTTGATGAAACTTAGATATAAGCGGAAGTAAACTTGAGTGTCGATTAACTCAGCCCTCAACAGGATATCATTGAGGCGATCGCTTACCGAAACTTTCCCACCGCCATCAAAGCAAACGCTAAACTTAGCTGAGAGTGCTGATAGTTCCGAATGTGCTGCTAAATAAGCATCCCAGCTTTGAATTAAAGGGCGAGTATCGATTAATTCTTCTGGGTCGATACCTGCTGTTGGGCTAGTCATAATATTACGGATGTGGTCTATAGCCGAATTGTGAGACCCTATACCCAAATTTTGCAGGTGTTGTAAAACTTCGCTGCTGATACCCTGGCTAATTTCTCTGATTTGCAGGTTGGCGCGATTTGTGACATCCACATAACCACCACCTTGCATATCTGCGATCTGTGCGATCGCCTGACATTGTTTACTATTAAGTATCCCTCCTGGTATTCTCAGGCGAGATAAAATTCCATCTTGAGCAGATGTAGCGTAGAATAACCCCGGACAGGCTGTAAATCCCGAAACCAACGTCTCAACTCCTTCTCTGTGCAACGCAGAGAGTAGATCATCATGTCTTATAGACACACCCGGAGTTGGCATTCTGACTTGGGATTTCCCTTCACAGCTGCGGCACAGTCCCGGAATTTCACCGGAGTTTCCCAACTCCAAGTCTTAGTAATTTACCATGAGAGCGTCTTCGCCATGCTCTATGCTTCACATTTTTTTCATCAATAGACTGCACGAATGTTATAAAACACAAATTTTAAGCCTCACGCAAAGGCGCAAAGACGCAAAGATTTACGGAAAATTCACTTGGTTATTAGGCATACTCTGATTTATACAAGATGTCTATTATTTATATACTTTCCCCATAAAAGAGCATTTAGATAAAAACTAGCGAAACTTAATAAAACATATATAATATTCTGATTCAATATTTGATATAAATAATCAAATATCTACCTGACAACATCTTTTATCCATCATTTTAAATGATAGCCTATTCGCAAGATTGTCTCTTATTTACTTTTTACACTCTTTTTATGTTGAGTGAATTATTTTTACCCTGAATTCTTACCCTTTTGCCTTACCTTTAATTTTAGCTAATTGTCGTTTGGCAAATCTTTTATCAGTTAAATTTTGAACAAATGGAATCATATATTCCACAATTTCCCAGTGTTCATTCATAACAGCAATTCTTATTGCACTATCATCAAGGTCATAATGAGTAGCAATTTTATCAATATTAGCTCCAAACTCAATTAATACTTTAATAACGTCAAGATTGCCAACTTGCGCTGCAATCATCAGAGGTGTACCCCTTTCCCATAATCCATCAACATTTGCTCCTAGTTCTAGAAACATCCTGACAATCTCAGCTTCACCTTCTTCACAGGCGTGATGTAATCCACTTAATAGAATATATTCATCGTCTACTTTGCCTCCCAAATGATGAATCAAAAGTTGGAGCATTTTAGGTTGATTCAAAAATGTTGTAAAAATGATCGCACGTAAAATAAATTCTTTTTTTGAGTTCCGATCATCGTTTGGAGACTGGAGCAGTATTTCTATAAGTTCTTGGTTCCCGATTTCAATAGCCTTTTCAAGAGGACACAGAAATTTACATAAAGATTCATCCCACTCTTGAAAAGCCCAATGATTTAAATGAAAAGTCTTGGCGGTTAAACTATTAATTGTATCAATATCACCTTTAACAACAGCATCATATAGTTCTCGACTATTGTTTTTATTTTGTTGCATAGTTTGGCATTACAACTTGATATGATAAATAAGATTAGGGGAAATGTTTGGTATACATATTAATAATAATAAATAACGAATTATTATAATGATTCTCATTCTATTGAGGTACAATAGCGATCGCTTTAGTATTGGTGTGTTAGGCGCAGATTGTGAGTAATTCATCACAATCTGCGCCTAACACACCCGACGATAATTTGCCTATTCTCCTAAATAAATGCCTAAACCGCGAGCAGTTTGAACCAAAGTATCTTCTGGGTTGACGGCTTTGTACTGTGCGATCGCTTCTTCGATTGGTACGGTGATCACTTGGCGATTTTGCCAAGCAACCATGTAATCATATTTACCTTCCTCAATTAGATTAACTGCGGCTACACCAAAAGCCGAGGCGACTAATCGGTCTAGGGGTGAGGCTGTACCACCGCGTTGGATGTGTCCTAAGACAGTGACTCTTGTTTCTGCACCGATGCGATCGCTAATTTGGTCGGCTAGATATTCCCCAATTCCCCCATATCGTGATTGACCCAGGCGATTAGTTAAGGTGCGAGTTTCCCCTTCTTGAGTCCGCACAGCTTCGGAGACAATCACTAAACAATAGTTTTTGCCGTCTTCTTGACGGTTTTTAATGTGATAACAAATATCATCCATACTGTAGAGGATTTCGGGAATTAAAATCACATCTGCACCCCCAGCAATTCCCGCAGCTAAAGCGATGTGTCCCGCATCACGACCCATGACTTCTAAGATCATGACTCGACTATGGGAAGCGGCGGTGAAATGTAATTTATCCAGTGCTTCGGTTGCAATATTAACGGCTGTATCAAAGCCAATGGCGTGTTCAGTAATACCGATATCATTATCAATGGTTTTCGGGATACCGACTAAGTTAATTCCGCCTTGTTGTGCTAAACGACGCAGAATTGCTAAACTACCATCCCCGCCAATGCCAATCAACGCATCTAAATCTAATTGATGATAGCCTGCAATAATTTCTGATGAGCGATCGCAAAAACTACCATCAGCCATCGGAAAAGCAAAAGGATCACCTTTATTAGTAGTGCCTAACATTGTGCCACCAGAAGTTAATAACGGATCAACTTGCTCGATTTCTAATTTAGTAACTTGTGGTGGTCTTGCCATTAATCCTAGAGTTGCTTGTCGAATACCTAAGACTTCCCAACCTTTACCATTAGCACAATGAACAACTGCTCGGATGACTGCATTCAAACCAGAGCAATCTCCGCCACTAGTTAGAATGCCTATACGCTTACTTTTACCCATATTTTTGAACACTGCAAACGTGAAATAATTTCACTCACTACCAGAGTTAGCTAACACTTGAAAAATCTGATTAAATGCTATGAATTTGGTTAATTTCAGCCCAAAATCACACCATCAAACTGATAACAGCAAAGTTATACTGTTATCTGACTATAAGCTCAATCTCAAAGTATAGTTTTGATTATTTCATTACTTTCAAAGTCTAGAATGATTTGTGTATGCACTATTTTCTCTAAACAAAAATTCATTCTTTGTTGTATTTTATAATTTAATTTTGCTAATTTTAACTATTGTCAACTGAGGTCTTAATACTTGATCTTGTATAATATCTAGGAGCCAGAATATTGTCCAGGACTTACTTACGTAAGTATCACAATTGGTGGTTGGTGCGTGACACTATCAATCTGATAACTACGTTCACATCTTCTAGTTGCGTCACACACCCTACAGAAAAAATATGCCAATTGCGTAAGTTTTATGGCAAAAAAGCGCGTATAATATTTTACTTTGTCTCTAAATAAGTCCTGTCTACTATGAAAGTACCTACGGCTTCACCCTCTGATTTTGCCAATGGTATTGTGATTTTCCTGTATTATCTTGCAGTTTTATTTATAAATAAAATCAAAGTCCTATAGTTTTTATTTGTAGAGTCTGATACTATATCTTTCAGTGCTGTTCGATGAACTATAGACGTTCTTGTATATATAGAAACGACAAAAACAGTATTTAAGTACTATTTTTGCAGATAACTAAATAACTGAAGAGGTATGAATTAGCGATTTAACTTCATGCCTGATCTGATGTGCGGTGACTTGTTATGTGTCGCCATACCAAATTACGTTCATCAATAGGTGTAAAGCCTGAACTCTCTAGCCTTCAGTCGAGAAGCAGCACAAGGAAATTCTAGGCTCAAATAACACAAATTGTTGCAAACTTGAAGTGGGTAAGGCGAATGTGGATGGCAGCAATATGTCTCCACTAAATTTAATTTTTCACTGTACAAAAAAATTGTGGTGAAAATAATCCGAAATTCTACAATTTGTATGTGAATTTAGTGACATTGCAACAGAAATGGGATGCACGCCTTATGCCAAAATATAGCGTTAATGAAGTTTTAGAAATTATCAAAAATCTGACAGTTGAAGAAAAATTAGAATTACAACAGTCTCTACCTAGCGTGTTAGGAAATATGCTGACTGCGGCTAAACCAGTGGAGTCTCATTCTCAGAATATTGAGGGGATTAATATTGGGAATGGTAACTCTGGTATTGCCTTTAATCAACTGCAAGCAGACCGGGGAAGTAATATCAGTCAAAGTCAGACTGAGGTAAAAATTCAGAATGCTGAGATACAAGAAGCACTGAAATTACTAGAGAAATTAAAACAGGATATTAATACAAATAATACTTTGAATTCGATTGAAAAGAAAACTTTAGAAGTGCCACTACAAACAATTGAAGGAGAATTGAAGAAACCAAAGCCAGATAAAAATTTAGTAGAACAAGGTATAGAAGCCTTGAAAAAAGGTTTAGTAGGAGTTGCGGAACTAGCTGATCCTGTGATGAAACTAGCTCCTTTAGTTGCTAGAGTGTGGGTTGGTATATGAGCAACCAATCGACTAATAATCAGTATGAAACGAAGCAAAATATTAGTAATGTTTCAATCGGTGACAGCAATGTTGTCACCTTTAATCAAACTCAGATTTTGCAAGTTTCTGTGGCTGAGATTAAAACCCGTGAATTTAGAGCGACTTCACCCTATAAAGGCTTAAAGAAATTTGAGCCAGAAGATAAAGACATTTTTTTTGGTCGTGACCAGTTTCTCACAGGTATAGTCAATCAATTACAACAAACCAATTTAATTTTGCTTTTAGGCGCATCTGGGAGTGGTAAATCATCAGTAGTGCGTGCTGGTTTAATTCCCTGGTTATCACAAAAATGGGGAACAAAATTGGTCAAACTGACTTTTACGCCAGATATTGATCCCTTTGAATCTTTCTATGCAAGTTTGCTGAGTAAATATAAGCAATCAGCAGTCCAGATGGCGCGAGAGGCTGAAACTGACACCTTAACAGAAGTAGTCAATAGGCTCAAGCAGCCTGATGATTACTGGTTTATTTTAATTGACCAGTTTGAAGAATTATTTACTACAACTCAGCCAGAAAAGCGGAATAAGTTTATCTCTAGCTTAGTGCAGTTAAGTAAAATTAACGTTTCTAATGTCAAAATTGTAGCAACTATGCGGGCTGATTTTCTTGACAGATTCAGCCCTTATCCCGCCTTAGTAAAAGCTACAGATAACCATCGTCCTATAATTGCAGAGATGCAACAAGATGAGTTGCGTTTGGCAATTGAACAACCTGCGGCTCATCATGGGGTAGTGTTTGAAACGGGCTTGGTAGAGGAAATCATTAAAGATGTTCAAGGACAAGCTGGATATCTACCTTTATTGCAGTACACTCTCAATCTCTTGTGGGAGACGGAAGTTAAAACTGGTAGTATTAATGACCGGACTTTAAATTTGAATACTTACCGGATGTTAGGTGGGGTGAGAGGTGCGCTGCAAGAACATATAGATAAAATCTATGGTGCGTTTTCTCAACCAGAACAATTAGCAACTCAGAAAATTTTCCTCAAATTGGTAGATATTGGTGGAGATTCAGAATCAAGTAGCGATTGGAAGCCAGTTCGCAGACGGGCTAATCGTTTTGAGTTTAGCGAGGAACTAGAGCAAAGTGTATTGAGGAAGTTGATCGATGAAAATCTATTGGTAAGCAATGCGCCTCAAGAAACCCTACACGATCGCCTGACAACAGCGCCAGTATCTACAGTAGAAATTGCCCATGAAATCTTGTTAACATCTTGGACAACACTCAACACCTGGATTGAGGAAAATCGTCAGGCGATCGCACTTTTTAACCGACTTAATGATGATGTTGCACATTGGCAGACTTTGAAGAATGACGATGAACTGTGGAGTGGATCAAAGTTAGCAAAAGTTGTAGAACTGCGACAAAACCCAGCTTTGAACCCAGCATTGGGTAAATTTAGTGAAAAAACTGCCGAGTTTATTGATGCTAGTGTCAAAAGACGCGATCGTCAACGCCGCCGCAACATGATCGGACTCTTGTCTTTTTCTACTGTGGTGTCATTATTCGCAATTTTTGCCGGGATTCAGTATTTTAGAGCCGAAATCGGACAAATTAATGCCTTGGCTCTAGCTTCCAAAGGGCTTTCAGCTCCTGATAAAGCTGAGTTTGATGCTCTATTAAGTGGTTTAGATGCTGCCAAACGCTATCAATCGCTGTCGCTGATTTTAAGCAACACTAATCCACAATTGCAAACAGAAATAAAAGACAATTTAAGTGAAGCAGTCTACTGGTCAAGAGAACGCAACCGTCTGCAAGGACATCAAAGTATTGTTCAAAGTGTGAGTTTTAGCCCCGATGGCCAAATGATTGCCACCGCCAGCTACGATAACACAATCAAGCTATGGCAAGCAGACGGTAAACTGATCAAAACTCTAGAGGGGCATACCCAACCAGTCAGGAGTGTGAGTTTTAGCCCCAAGGGGGATATGCTGGCTTCAGCCAGCCACGATGGCACAGTCAAACTGTGGGATCGCAATGGTAATCTACTCAGGACGATTAATGCTCATAAAAGCTGGTTGTTAAGTGTAAAATTCAGCCCGGATGGTAAGACTATTGCTGCTGGGAGCAATGATTATACAGCCAAACTATGGCGTATTGACGGTACAAAAATTAATCCCATTAATCCCCTCAATGGACATAGCTCATGGGTGATGCAGGTGCTTTTTCATCCCAAAACCAATCAGATTGTTACTACTAGTGGTGACAACACTATCAAACTTTGGACACAAAATGGCAAACTACTGCAAACCCTGACTGGACATACTGACACTGTGATGAGTGCAGCTTTCAGCCCAGATGAAAAAATGTTAGCAACTGCCAGCCTAGATAAAACAGTTAAACTTTGGAGTTCCGATGGGAAACTAATCAAAAGCCTTTCCCATCCAGAACAACTATATAGTGTTAGTTTCAGTAAAGATGGACAGATTGCCTCTGGTAGTGTTGACGGAAATGTCAGGCTGTGGACGCAAGATGGCAAACTATTAGATACATGGGCAGCTCATGATGGCG
Organism: Anabaena sp. FACHB-83; assembly: GCF_014697485.1. Classification (NCBI taxonomy): domain Bacteria; kingdom Bacillati; phylum Cyanobacteriota; class Cyanophyceae; order Nostocales; family Nostocaceae; genus Anabaena; species Anabaena sp. FACHB-83. The sequence goes on from NZ_JACJRY010000002.1 coordinate 77,708, forward strand.
CAATTCCTAGCTTGACCTTTAGCCCTGATGGACAAACTCTCGCCACAACTGGTAACGATAACATTACCAAGCTCTGGCAAGTCCATCGCCGGTGGCTGACTGTTCTGAATGGACATCAAGATGCGGCGATTACTGTCAATTTTCACCCTAATGGGAAGCAAGTAGTCAGTGCTGGTATTGGCAATTTTCTATACTTCTGGAGTCTAAAGGGTAATTTACTCTCTACCGCCAACACAAACCAACGCAGTGTGTATGGTATTAGTTTCAGCCGAGATGGTGAGAAAATCGCCTCTGCTGGTGATGACAATACTATCCGACTCTGGGATGCCAACGGGAAAGCATTAAGAATATTACGAGGTCATAAGGATAGCGTTAATAATGTCAGTTTCAGCCGAGATGGTGAGAAAATCGCCTCTGCTAGTGATGATCAAACAGCTAAACTTTGGAGAATAGAAGGTCAAGAACTGACAACTCTTAAAGGCCACAAGGGTAGAGTTTTAGGTGTCAGCTTTAGCCCTAATGGCACAATCATCGCTACTAGCAGTGATGATCAGACAGTGAAACTGTGGGGAGTTGATGGTAAAGAACTGAGAACTTTAAAGGGACACACAGACCGCGTTTGGAATGTCAAATTTAGCCCCGATGGAAAAACCATCGCCTCTGCTAGTGCGGACGGGACAATCAAAATGTGGAGTTTAGAGGGAGAACTGATCAAAACCCTAAAGGGACATACGGCGGCGGTTCTTTATATTAGCTTCAGTCCCGATGGAAAAGCGATAGCTTCTGCTAGTAGTGACAAAACTATCAAACTTTGGCAACTAGATGGAACTTTAATCACAACTTTGAGGGGACATCAGTCGGAAGTCAACGCTGTGAATTTCAGTCCCGATGGACAATTTTTAGCCTCTGCTGGAAAAGACAAATTGGTATTGCTTTGGAATGTATCTGATTTAAGTTTGCAGAGGTTGTTGAAACAAGGATGTCAACAGATACATGATTACCTCAAAACTCACCCAGAAGTTTCACAAAAATTCTGTAATTAAACTCAATTTTGTTTTTATAAGGAGTAAGAAAATGATAAAGAAAGGAACAGGCTGGATTCCCGATTATCCCGATGTTAGAGACTTCACATTAGATAATAGTGAAATTCAAAATTTATCGAACAAAGTTCAAACTCAAGGCTCTAATGCTGATGTTGAGAGCCTAGCTGATACTCTGCGTCAAGCTTTAAAATTTATTGCACAGCATCAAGAAAAGATTACTGCACAGCAACAAGAAAATATTACTGCACAGCAACAAAATAAGAATGAAGATGATACTAAAAATATAAATACACTAATAGAACAGCTTTCAAGCGAAATTAGTTTTGTAAATGTAGAAATGAATAATGTTCTAAAACAAAAAATGTCTGACTCGGAAGTTTTATTGGTAAAAAATTATTTACAACGCATTATTTCCACATGGAAAGTATTTCGTGCAGATGAGAATTTTACCTATGAACCAGTAATCAGCGACACCACACTTGATCCACAGACTTGTGAAGCCGTTAGACAAGTCTTAAAACCTCAACCATATTTATTAAAACAGTATTGTTCTCAAGAACATGATGGTTCTATAGGTAAATATGATATGGACGCTTTAAAGATATTGGCATCAGGTGCAGATATTACTCGTGATATAGAAAATGAATTTATGAAATTAATTGCCGCGAATGCTGAAGAATACAAAAAAATAATTATTGGATGCCAAAAAAAATGTCCACCTAAATCCTGTGAAAAATATATTTTCAATAAATATTTACTGCCATTTTTAAAAAATCCTGATAAGAATGATTTTTTACAAAAAACCGAAAAAAATAATTCAAATGAAGAAAATATAAAAATAGTCCAACATTATCAAGGTGTACTAGCATTATACTTACATATAATTTTAAAGAACTTTAAGTCCATAAAATCGGAAATAGAAAAAATTAAAAATGAAAAATTAGGTTGTATCCTAGAACAAATTGCAGAAGCAGAAGAATTAAATTCTATCCTAGAACGAATGGCAGAAAAACTCGAATTAATTGAAAATTTAGATTTAATAAGACAACAATTAGAAGAAAAACTGAATTCTTTTATACCACAACAAATAAAAAATAAAGAAGTAATGCCCTCTATCAGAAAAATAATCGAATGGATAGCAGAAATTTTAATCATTATCTTAGCTATTAAAGATAATAAAGGTTTCCAATCTCTGATGGACAATTTTGAAGAAGGCTTAAAAAGCATCGGGTTTAGTGATTATGAGTTAAGAGAATTTAAAAATATTAAGATTAAAGATTATAAAGGTATAATAGACTATCTAGGAATAAAATCCATTAAGAAATGTGATATCAAACCAGATACAATAATTACCAATATTACCAATATAATAGAACCAAGTATTAGGAAGCTTAATTATTTAATGGGATTGCTTTATACAGTTTGTCCACCAATAATCCCAGAATCTCTATTCCAAAAAACAGAAATACCTATATCGACCCCAATTCCCGAAATAGAGGTTAAATTATTTATAAATAAATTATACGGGAGACTAAAAATAGAAAAAGAAAGCAAGGATATAAAACAACTTGTAAAATCTTTAAAAGAAAATAACAGCCATCCAAATTTACAATCATTAAATGAAATTTTAATACAGATATTGATGCCATTAGGTCAATATAATAACTTAAGCAAAGCTGTGGAAGCAGGAATAGTGAAAATTTGGTCTTTCTTGAGTGAAGAAACAGACAATAATGAAAATATCAAAAAAATAATTCAAGAAACGATGCGGGAATATAATGTCACAGTAGTCCAAGATTATAGCGTGAGTGATGGTGAAATAGATTGGCAAGGATGGGATTCTAAAAAATTTCAAGAGAAAATTGACTCTATCTCTAAAGAAATCGAATCTATCTTGGAAAGTAGTAAGGAGCATCTCTCTCCAGAAATCAAAAAATTACAGGCGTATAATCCTACAACTCCTAATAATTCCCTAAACAATAAGCCCCTGAAAAAGCCTTTGTTTCAAATTAGTGCTTCTCAACTATCATTGTTACTTGAAGGGGGGGGATTTCAAGAAAAAAAAGCTGATAAAACCAGCAAAAAGTCTTTAGAGAAACTAAACAATAGTTTGTTGTTTCCGATTAGTAGCAATCTCCGTCAGCAGATTAAAACAGAGATAGAAAAAGCAAAAATAGATAAGACAATAAAGAAACTAATTAATGAGCAAGGCGTATTTTTACGCTTACCAGAATTTGTAGATTTAAGCTATTGGTGTTCTCCTATAGAGGATCAAGGTGCCTTAAATTCTTGTACAGCCTATGCCGGAATTGCCTTAATAGAGTATGCACAAAAAAAGAGTAGCGGTAGCTACACAGATGCTTCTCCTTTGTTTCTCTACCAAGTTACCCGTAATTTGATGCAACGAGAAGGCGATTCAGGCGCTTCTGTAAGAGACACAATGAAGGCGATGGTTGCATTTGGAGTTTGCCCAGAAGAGTATTGGCCTTACAATGAAGATAAGTTTAATGAAGAACCAACATCTTTTTGTTATTCCTTTGCTGAGAACTACAAAACAATCAAATATTTCCGCCTAGACTATGGTCAAATCTCTAAATATGCACTCCTTTCGCAAGTCAAATTGCTGCTAGTTGCTGAAATTCCTTGTATATTTGGATTCACCCTTTATAATTCCGTCTACGATGAAGTGAATTTCAGTAGAGGACATATCCCTTTGCCCAGCCAACGAGATAAAGTCATTGGTGGTCATACTGTCGTTGCAGTTGGCTATCATGACCGCAAGATTATCGAAAATGAAGATGGTGAGCGATTTGAAGGAGCTTTGCTAATTCGCAACTCTTGGGGAAATCTTTGGGGTCAAGGTGGCTACGGCTGGATGCCTTATGATTACATTATTAAAGGACTCACAGCTGATTGGTGGTCACTCCTCAAAGCAGAATGGTTAGCAAATGGCAATTTCGGCGCAGGCGCAAGTGCTTGGAACGCAGATAAAGGAGATAAAAATGGAGATGGGGGGGTAGGGCAAACTCCGCCATAGCCAACTCCAAACGGACAAACTTCAAACGGAGGAGGGAAGTAAGTATGCTTCCACCAACTTGTGAATAATTCCAGTAGTTACCTACAAAGGTTGTCTGTTGAAAATGGGTGTAAGAGGATGTTTTAAAAGTCTTCTTGTTGGTAGCAAAACATTTTAGATCCCCCTAAATCCCCCTTAAAAAGGGGGACTTTGAAGTATTTCCCCCCTTTTTAAGGGGGGTTAGGGGGGATCAAGAAGTGCTAATAATCACAACCGACCACTTTTAAAACAACATCTAATACCAATTCACGAAATTACTGATACAAATCACTTCCTCGGCAACTCGGCTTCCGGTTGCCGAGCGAAGTCGAGGCGATGCTTTCATATCTGTATTATTTTTAAAGTGAAATGGTATAAGATACTGCATATAAACCCCTCAAACTTCCAGTCTTATGGGGTTTATTGCAATTTTATTTATAGACTAACTACAGCAGAGAAAATTCAGATTTTAATTAACATTTATCAAGTTTCTCAAAAGTGTTTGACTTGCAACTTTCAAATGGCAGATTGTTAGTTAAACTTTAAACGCTATTATTGAAATTTATAAATCTATTATGCACTGGTTATTATCTGGGCCGTTGAGTGTCGAAAAATTAACGGTGAAGATTGCGGGTTTACCTGCATCGTTACAAGGTAAGAAGTTGGTGCAGATGTCAGATTTTCATTATGATGGTGCGGGTTTATCTGATGAGATGTTGGAACAAGCGATCGCACTGAGCAACCAAGTCAAACCAGATTTAGTCATATTAACAGGCGATTATGTTACCACAAGTCCCCAACCAATTAATGACTTAGTTTTAAAACTCAAACAATTGCAAACTCAAGCAGGTATTTATGCTGTCCTGGGTAATCATGATATTTATTACCGCTACTCAAAAAGGGACATTACCAAGGCTTTAACTAAAATTGGCGTGCGTGTTTTATGGAATGAAGTCGTTTATCCGTTTGGGAATGAATTAGCATTAGTCGGACTCGCAGATAGGTATTCACCAGAATTTAACCCTGCACCTGTTATGGAGCAGTTAAACCCAAATATACCCCGCATTGTGCTATCTCATAACCCGGACACGGCGGAAATATTGCAAGCTTGGCGGGTTGATTTGCAGTTATCTGGTCATACTCATGGTGGTCAAATAGTCATTCCCGGACTGGGGGCGGTGGTTGCTTATCGTCAAAGCATACTGCAACTAATACCCCACAGAATCCGGCGTTGTTTTCCCTATTTACGCCGAGATAACTTTGTCCTCCGTCATTGGGAATGGGCGCAGGGTTTACATCGTGTAGGAAGGAATCTGCTATATGTCAACCGTGGTTTAGGAACTTATTCTCCCGGAAGGCTATTTTGTCCGCCAGAAGTAACAGTTATTACCTTAGAAAGAGAATAAGTTGTGATGTCAAGAATTCAGGAGCCAGGAGTCAGAATGCAGTATAAATTAGTTGTGAGTAACAAAACAGAATCTTTGATTAATTGATTCTGGATTCTGGCTTCTGTATTCTGCATTCTTCTATATTTTTTACAATTTCTTAAGATGGATTTTGATATTTGGTAAGCTGTAAACGCTAATATGAGGAGTGTTTTTGGCGCTATGCACTGGTTGTTTACGGGACGTTTAAGTGTAGATAAAATCACGGTTAAGATTGCCGAATTACCACAATCTTTAGAAGGGATAAAGTTAGTCCAGTTATCAGATTTTCACTATGATGGTATGCGACTTTCTGAGGAAATGTTGCAAGAAGCGATCGCAGTGACTAATGAAGTAGAACCTGATTTAATAGTGTTAACTGGTGATTATGTCACTGATGATCCTTCCCCAATTCATCAACTTGTGATGCGACTCAAACATCTACAAAGTCGCTGTGGTGTTTATGCTGTACTTGGCAACCATGACATACACTACAATCATTCTCAAGCTGAAGTGACGAAGGCTTTTACTAGTATTGGTGTCCATGTTCTGTGGAATGAAATCGCCTATCCCTTTGGCGATGAATTACCAGTGGTTGGTTTAGCTGATTATTGGTCGCGGGAGTTTAATCCTATACCAGTTATGCAGCAACTCGACCCATTCACACCGCGCATTGTTTTATCTCATAATCCCGATACTGCCAAAATTTTAGAACAGTGGCGAGTTGATTTACAATTATCTGGTCATACGCATGGTGGTCACATTGTTATTCCTGGTTTTGGCCCTGCGGTGTTTTATTATAAAAAGTTACTCAAACAATTACCAAAAAAACTCCGGCGTTGGGTTCCATTTTGGTTTGGCGATTGCTCAAAGGTCGTGAGATATTGGGAATGGGCGCAAGGATTTCACAAAGTAGCTAATAATCAGTTATACGTTAATCGTGGCTTAGGAACTTACAGACCAGGACGCTTGTTTTGTCCACCTGAAGTTACGGTGATTACTTTAATGAAGTCTGAAGTATAAAATTTTAGCCTGGGAATATTTGTGCTGAAAAATATTAACCGCCTTAGTTAAGACCGATGAATGTCTGTAACTTGAGGCGGTTGATTAAATATAAGGGTCGTCCGAAAAGACTGAAAAAATTGAAAAAACAGAAGAACTAACTCAAATAAGGTGGACAAACGCAATCGTTACTCTCAAACTTCTTTCAGCATCCTTGATTCTAATAGGCAGGCATTTCTGGCTGTATGTTTAAAAACCTCCAACAAAATCAATCAATAGACTTAAGGCGAAAACACTTCCATAGGATGCCATGTTTGATTTGCGATCGCTCATTTAGATTTTAGAGCGGGAGGTACAAGCTCTAATCTCAAGTTGCTAACTTCACTTAGACTTAACCTTTCTGTACCTTGACCTTAATCTAGCACGCTGCAATTTTCCGTGGTATACCTGTTTACTAAATTTGAATAGCGTTAATGTGTCGTAATATTACAGGAATTTTTCTTCAGCATTGTGAAGCTTTTTAATCACATATATATTAAGTTTATTTACGCTTATCTTGCACCTAGCAACTGAAGTTGCACACCAGAGAGGGAGTCAGGAAGCCTACCCACGGCGATAACACTGCTTGTGCGCCACGTTTTATAGCCGCAAATTCCATCCGTCGGGGCTATGTGTAAGATATGCTGCGATCGCCATCTGTGCGACGATATCGGTAAAAATTAATTCTGCTCACCAAACTTGTCAAAAAAGTGGAGGATTCATACCCACCACTTTCTTGTTATGGTTGCTTTAACCCTTGACACACACAACTTGCTTGAGTGTCGCCACAACTTCCACTAAATCAGATTGATTTTCCATTACTTGCTCAATTGGTTTATAAGCGCCTGGAATTTCATCCAAAACATCATTATCTTTGCGGCATTCTACACCTTTAGTCTGTTCAATTAAGTCATCAAGAGTGTAGACATTTTTGGCTTTATTTCTGGATAATAATCTGCCAGCACCATGACTACAAGAACAGAAACTATGAGCATTACCTTTACCTTTGACAATGAAAGATTTCGCTCCCATTGAACCAGGAATAATCCCATAATCTTCTGTCTGGGCGCGGACTGCTCCTTTACGAGTGACATACACATCCTCGCCAAAATGTACTTCTTTTTCGGCGTAATTGTGATGACAATTTACCTGCAATAAAGGTTTAGTCACTTTTCCACCCGCCAAATGTTTTTCAATAATGTGCTTAAAACGCATCATCATGACATCGCGGTTGAAACGTGCATAGTCTTGCGCCCATTGCAAATCATTCCAGTAAGCTTGAAATTCTGGTGTATTTGCCACAAAATAAGCTAAGTCTGGGTCAGGTAAATTATTCCCTGCCATCTTGGCTAATTCTTTAGCTGTATTAATGTGACATTGAGCTAATTTATTCCCAATGTTACGTGAACCAGAATGTAACATTAGCCAAACTTGGTTCTCTGTATCGAGGCACACTTCAATAAAATGATTCAATTTGTTACTGATTGCTGGCTTAATTTATTAAGTCTCCATAGCCTCATTTCTACACTATTTTGACTTCTATTAAGCACTTTCATTGAACACTCAATTGAATGGGTAGTAATGAACTGATCTTCTTCGGGTGTCCATAGTTTTCTATTTTTCACCATTCTCATATCAGTTGGACGGCTCCAATTTAGTACTTCACTAGCCTTGATGAGTTTCCTAGATAAAGCTAGGCAATTATCATAGTACAAGTGTCTAACTAATACCTGAGCATCTTCTTTGTAAACCACTATGTTATAAACGCTGTCTCTAGTGTTTCTAGTGGATGTCTTGACCTTACCTGTAATCTGGTTAATCAAGTCTAAATACCCAAAAGCAATATTTGAGCTAGATGTTACCAGAGATAAAAAAGGAAATCCTTTTGAAGTAAGCCCTAAAGAACCGTCTCCATCTATCAGCCCTCGAAAGTAATCAACTTTAGAGAACTGACAACTAGGCAGTTTGATTAACTGTGATTTACTCCCATTCGGTAAACCCCACAATTCAAGATAATCTCGAAAACGCTTATCATAAACTCTCCAAATCACTGTTTTTGTATCGCTACTGAAATTAGTTGTCCGTAAACGTTCAGTGATTGATGAGTTAAATGGTATGAGATTTTTGAATGCCCAAAGTATATGTTCATCCTGTTTATTGATTTCTATACTTAAACGACCGCGATCGCGAGTATTTTTGTATAGATGACCATCAGTTTGAATGAATCCAAATAAATAGGCATAATAGGGGTTTTCAAGAGTAATATTAGTGGTTTCCATAAAACCACAATATCATAAATAAAAGTAGCAATCGATCAAGTCATTTCTGCTTGATTCTATACCTTCTTATTCGGTATAGTTCGGAGCACACCTTCATCCTAAATTATTAGCTCTTTAGGATGCCCAAGTCCCTCTGCTCTCTACGGGGCGTTTTACCGCTTCCCTCGGTATTAGCAATCTCAGCCTTCACCGATTTGGACGAGTTTTGATTACTGTATTACTACAGTAAGGGGCAATCTTTCACCCCCACCAAGAGAACCCATTTGTTTCATAGATTTATTTTCTAAGTCCTGCACACCAGGGTGCAAATCTTGGAAATCATGCCAACGTTGCCAGTTAGTAACTGATTTTTCAATCTCTTTATTTTCGTTGAAACCTGTGGGAATTGCTGCTTCAATATCAAGGCGAATTTTTTTAAGTTTGCCTTCTAATTTATCGCCATTAAATGGCATTTTGATAGCACACATACCACAACCAAGATCCACGCCCACAGCAGCAGGAATGATGGCATCTTTAGTAGCAATTACAGAACCAACTAAAGCACCTTTACCTAAATGTACATCTGGCATTAAGGCGACGTGTTTAAATACAAATGGTAGTGATGCCACATTCTGCGCCATCTTGGTTTCATCACTTGCTAAAGGATGATTTGCCCAAGACAAAACGGGTGTTTGTGTGTTAATTTCTAAGTTTTCGTAAGGCATTTTGTTGTTTTAGATATATTGGATGGTGATAATTCTGCTGTAAATCAAGTTTTGCATTGAGTTTCGATAAATTACCTGCATAATATCACTTGTAATATATTTGTAGTACAAAAAATAGATGGATGTCAATCCTGGTGCTTGGTGAGCAAAGCAGGATTTGGCAAGATACATTAAAATTTGTCAAGAAAATGACTAAATAAATATTATGGCAACGGCTCAAGATACCATCTGGGAACGTTTTTTATCTCCGGTAGTGCGTTTTTTGATTGATGAGGAGAAGTTACAAAGATACGCACTGAGTATTGATTGGGAAAAAGAGGGCGATGTAATTCGTTCTGCCGATGTTACAATTCCTGCGTACTACAAGCAAAATTTTCACGGTATCAAAGGCGGATATCTCAATTCTAGTGCGGCGGTAAGTTACGACCCAATTACGGAATACGTCTTACCTCCGAATGAAACTTGGGTGCGTCAAGCATTGATTGATGCGGTGAAAGTTCAACCAAGGCGCATACTTGATTTAGGTTGTGGTACGGGTTCCACAACTTTGATGTTAAAACAAGCTTTCCCCCAAGCGGAAGTGATTGGTTTGGACTTGTCTCCATATATGCTGGTGAGGGCAGAAGATAAAGCCAGAACTACCAATTTAAATATTATCTGGCGACATGGCAACGCCGCGCAAACTGATTTCCCCGATGCTTCGTTTGATTTAGTTACCGCGTCTTTACTATTTCACGAAACACCAAGTGCAGTTACCCAAGCAATTTTGCAAGAAAGCTTTCGGTTATTAGTAGCTGGTGGACAGGTTTTAATTTTAGATGGCAATCAAAAAACCCTGCGTCAGTTAGATTGGCTGAATAATATCTTTGAGGAACCTTATATTCATGAGTATGCTGCTGACAGTGTAGATGCGCGGCTGGGTGCGGCGGGGTTTCAAGGAGTACGCACCGAAGATGTTTGGTGGATACATCAAATAAGTAGCGGGATAAAACCAACTCTAATCACAGGTTCAGCTATGCAAGCCACAGTCCGCCAGCATAGTCAGGGATCAACAGACAGCACAATAGATAATAATGATTTGGAGGGTTTAGAATCTCCAGTATTTGGCATAACGGCATGAGTTTAAAGGCAGTTCTGTTTGATTTTAATGGTGTCATCATTAACGATGAACGTATTCACCTACAATTAATCGATGAGATTCTCGTGAATGAGAATCTCCAACCCCAAAAACCCCAAGAGCGTCAGACTTGTTTGGGCAGGAGCGATCGCGCTTGTTTTCAAGAACTGCTGGCAAATCGCGGTAGAGTAGTCACGGAAGAGTATCTCAACCAGCTACTTCACCGCAAAGCTGAAGCTTATGTGCTGGAACTGGAAAAATTAGAAAAACTGCCCATATATTCAGGTGTAGAAGATTTAATTTATCAAGTACGTTCCCAAAATCTCTATTTAGGTTTAGTTAGTGGCGCACTCCGTAAAGAAATAGAATTAGTCCTCAACCGCGCCAAACTCGCAGAATACTTTACAGTTATTGTTGCAGGAGACGACATCACCACCAGTAAACCCCAACCAGATGGTTATCTGTTAGCAGTGGAACGCTTCAACCAACAATCTCCCGAATTAAATTTGCAACCCCAAGAATGTATCGCCATTGAAGACACCCCCGCAGGTATCCAAGCAGCAAAACTAGCCAACATGAAAGTTGTGGGTGTAGCCAATACCTATCCTTTCCATATACTTCAGCGTTGCTGTAACTGGACTGTAGATTATTTGACTGATTTAGAACTCGAACGAGTCCAGAACGTGTTTTCTGGCAAAGAACCGCAGCCAAGGGTAAGTGAGTGTTAAAATGTTATTTGGTGGCAGAGCGTTGATTAAATTGCTGATATTCTTCTTAACTCAGCACTCACAACTCAGCACTCAGCACTATTTTAAGGGGAATTAGCTCAGTTGGTAGAGTGCTGCGATCGCACCGCAGAGGTCAGGGGTTCGAGTCTCCTATTCTCCATTAAGGCTTCACCTTCTAAGATTACTAAGGCTGTCCTAACTGTCCTAATGGTATTTCATGCTTCGGACAATAACAAGTGGTAACTCTAGGGTCAAGTTGACTAAATTATGGGGTAAGCCTTGGTTACTACTATGACTACTAATGACAAAATCTATCAAAATGATGGCGATCCCTAGGGCTAAAAAAGCTAGTCTAGCCGCTTCTGGATATATGCTGAAAATCAAAAAGTTTAAGGTTTATCTACTCGTTAGTAGAGCGGTTGGGTTGATGAGTGTTGGCTTTCATCACTCTGCGGGTTTGTCTCAGTCACCCCAACCAAGGGTGCAATTAACTACGGAACCGCCAATTAGTCAAATTATACCTTTTGAGGCTGAAGCTAGTAAACCGCAATTACCAGTCAAGCTGACACGGCAAGTCTAAGGTTGTACCTGTTGAATTAAGTTTTGTGTTTGTTGATAGTTTACGGTGTCGCCTTGCTGACGGAAAAGTGTTGCGGCTTGCTGTAAATCCGCGATCGCGTTACGCTGATCTCCTAAAGCATATTTAGCCAGTCCGCGATTACCGTAAGCATCTGCTAAATTTGGATTCAAGCTAATTGCTTGATTAAAGTCAGCAATTGCGGCTTGGGGATTTTGTTGTTTAAAGTAAGCCAGTCCCCGATTATAGTAAGCATCTACAGACTGCGGATCAATTTTGATTGTGCTGTTAAAGTCGGCAATTGCTTTTGGTAAATTTCCCATTTGGGCATAAACTGTTCCACGACTATTATAAGCGTCTATGTGCTGGGGATTGAGTTTGAGTGCTTGGTTAAAGTCGGTAATTGCGGCGCTTAAGTCTCCAATTTGTGATTTGGCTAAACCCCGCAGACAAAAACCTTCGTAAAATTTGGGATTCTGCTGTACTACTTTATCAAAATCTGCGATCGCTGCACGAAAATCGCCTTGTTCTAACTTCTGTACCCCTTGTTGATAAGATACTTGAAAACTTGTTTGATCATTTGGTGTATTTGCATAGACAAGTGTAGGTGTTGCACCAAACAAAATTGTAATTCCCAAAACTGCAATTTTTTGCTGGATATACTTCATCAACTTCACCCCTTCATATTTGCAGTAATTTTCCATATTTTAACTAATAACATTCAAATCATCCGAATTTGATAAAGATTCTCTTTCTTAAAAAATTCAACTTGCATAAAATAGCAATTTCTCATAAATTTGAATATACGCTCATATATTAAATAAACCGGGATTTCGCCAAAATGCAACATAAAATACATTCAGACCATTCCGATTGTTGCGGTCACGATCATCATGATAATCATAACCATAACCATGAGCATCATCACGATGATAATCATAACCATGACCACGACGGAGAATTTATTTTAAAAAATGAGATATATTCTCTAATTGTGATTGGTGTTTTGTATATATCTGGGCTAATTTTTGAACAACAATTACATAACACACCTTATGCAATTGGTGAATATTTAGTTTTTATTCCTGCTTACCTTTTGAGTGGTTGGACTGTGTTAAAAACAGCCGGACGCAATATCCTCAAAGGCAGAATTTTTGATGAAACATTTTTAATGACAATCGCTACACTAGGAGCTTTAGCAATTCATAAATTACCTGAAGCTGTAGGTGTGATGTTATTTTACAAAATAGGCGAATTATTTCAAGATATAGCTGTAAGCCGTTCGCGTAACTCCATCAAAGCTTTATTAGAAGTACGCCCAGATTATGCTAATCTGGAAACAGAAGGTACTATCAATAAAGTATCTCCAGAAGCCGTAAAAATTGGCGACATCGTAGTTATTAAACCAGGAGAAAAAATCCCTTTAGATGGGGAAATTATTACAGGAAATTCCCAAATTGATACATCAGCTTTAACAGGAGAATCAGTACCACAAACCGTTAGGGTTGGCGATACAGTATTAGCTGGTTCCATCAATCAAGTTGGATTGCTCAAAATTCAAGTCACAAAACTATTTAATGAATCTTCCATTGCCAAGATTTTAGACTTGGTACAAAATGCCAGAAGTAAAAAAGCAGAAACCGAAAAATTCATTACAAAATTTGCTCGTTATTACACGCCCATAGTTGTTTTTATCTCTCTAGCAGTCGCCATATTACCACCTTTACTAATTCCTGGGGCGACATCTTCTGAATGGGTTTATCGGGCTTTGATATTATTAGTAATCTCTTGCCCCTGTGGATTGGTAATCAGTATACCTCTGGGTTATTTTGGGGGGATTGGTGGTGCAGCCAAACGCGGTATTTTGATTAAAGGCTCGATGTTTTTGGATACCTTAACTACAGTTAAAACAGTAGTTTTTGACAAAACAGGCACTTTAACAAAAGGGGTATTTAAAGTAGTAGAAATTGTACCATATAATGGCTATAGCGAACAAGAAATACTAGAATTAGCAGCCAAAGTAGAAGCTCATTCTAATCACCCCATTGCCCAATCAATTCGAGCCGCATATACTGAGAGTTTTGATATTTCCGAAGTGTCAAATTATGAAGAAATAGCAGGACAGGGAATTAAGGCAACTGTAGGCAATAAACTAGTATTAGCAGGAAGCGATCACCTACTCCATCAAGAGCAGATTACCCATCATACCTGCGACGTAGAAGGTACAGTTGTACATCTAGCGGTAGATAATATTTACGCTGGATATATTATTATTGCAGATGAGTTAAAAGCCGATGCGAAAGCAGCGATACAAGCACTCAAAAAAATCGGCGTAGAAAGAACAGTTATGTTAACAGGAGATAATCAGGCGATCGCGGCTCGAATTGCTCAACAAATTGGTATAGATGCTTATATTGCCGAGTTATTACCAGAAGAAAAAGTTTCGGCAATTGAAAAGTTAATTAGCACTAATCCTAAACATAATAAAGTCGCTTTTATTGGTGATGGTATTAACGATGCACCTGTGATTGCTAGAGCCGATGTTGGTATGGCTATGGGTGGGTTAGGCTCAGATGCAGCAATTGAAACTGCCGATATCGTCATCATGACAGATGCACCTTCTAAGGTAGCCACAGCAATTCAAATTGCCAGAAAAACTCGCCAAATAGTTTGGCAAAATATTAGTTTTGCCTTAGCAATTAAAATTGCATTTATTGGCTTAGGAATTTTAGGTGTCGCAACCATGTGGGAAGCTGTATTTGCTGATGTTGGTGTAGCCTTGCTGGCAATTTTTAACGCCACCAGAATTATGAAGTAGTCAGGGAACTGTCTGCTATAAAAGTCGTCAGTTTAACTCCTACTACTTAATAGAGAAATCAAGTGAATCTACCAATCAAAAACATCACAACTGCTATGTTAGCTTTATTAATTAGCTACTCAGCCAACCCTGCAATTGCATTACCACAAAGTAACACTCATAATTTCACCATTGCTCAATCAAAACCTTTAAACGATACTTTAATTGTGCCTGGTGAAAGAGTCGGGCTAATTACCCGCAAAACCACCAAAAAAGATTTAGTCAAGCTATTTGGTACATCGCGCTTAACTGATAAAACCATTTATGGCCCAGAAGGAATCGGTCGTTTTGCCGCTACTCAGGTAAACTTAGGCCGAGAGCGATCGCTTTTGGTAGTCTGGAGTGATAACACGCGCACTAAACCCCTAGATGTGCGTAACTTAGGTACAGCGTGGAAAACCCGCGAAGGTATTGGTATGGGTACGCCGTGGCGCGAGTTACGCCAAAAATTAGGTAACTTTAAGCTTTATGGATTGGGTTGGGACTATAGCGGTACGATTTTGCTAGACAGCAGTAAACTATCCCGCTATCAAGGTAAACTCATCCTCCGCGTAGACTCTGCGCCTAATGCTGACCAAAAATACCCCCAAGACTATCAAGCCGTCCTCGGTGACAGCACTTTTTCCTCTAGCAATTCTCACTGGAAACCTTTAGATATGAGAGTTTCTGAGATGATTGTCATACTTAACCCCAGTCAGTATTAAGGGACTTCATCATTTACGGACAAGGTGGATAAGGGAGATAAGGGAGACAAGGTGGACAAGGGGGACAAGGGAGACAAAGAAGACAAGGTGGACAAGGGGGACAAGGGAGACAAAGAAGACAAGGGAGATATAAGTCTTGTTGAGTCAGAACATTGAATGTTTATTTTTTGGAGTTTCGCTGGCACGTTAGTAGGAATGAAAATTTTATTGCTTACCGACAGAAAAAACGGAAGCTCAAGTTAATTAGTGTCTATTTATACCATTTTTGATTTTGGAAATCGCTATACTTATTTTTAGGTTCTACCTGGGAATGATGAAGTGGCTCTGCCACTTCTTTTTATTTGAGCCATATCCCATATAAAAGTCAAAAGTCTGATTTAACTTTTCACTTTTTCGCATTACCTAATCATTAGTCAAATCATCACGCCATTTATTGAGATTTTCTGGAGGTTCAGCCTCACGTACTCTTGCTAATTGCCAAGTTCCCCACATCAATGGCTTTTGTTTTTCAACATGGTTAATAAACTGCACAATAGAGTGATCTGCTTTGATGGGTGTTTTTAAGTCAAAGCGAATAGTTTGGAAAATCTTACTATCACCTTTAACAAAATGTGTACCCACAAGCTTGGCTAACCACAACGCAAATTTATTAAACAACCTGCCCAAAATTCCCCGACGTTTTTTCATCATAAAAATAGTTCGCCCTTCTGTTTTGCCCTCTGCTAACAGACGTAGAGCAAACATAATATGAAACCCTAAAAAATCAGGGCCAAGAGTGACTATGTTAGTACTGCCATACCAATAACAAATACTATAGGTAATGGGGTGTTTAGAAAAAACACGAATCAGTTTAGTGAAGTTAAAATCTCTCCTTGGGTCTGTAATTTTTGTGAAAATGATGGCATTGTGATGATATTCATGTTTGTCAAAAACAATGTCTAATCCTAGTTGATGAACTGTATTAAAGTGTTGAGCATCAATAGCATTCAACATCACCACATTCGGATGACAGTTTTTCACAAAATGAAACCCAAAAGCCACATCAAATTCATAAGCTGCTAAATCTGGAATATATGGCAATCGGTGTTGTGGTGTTTCTCCAGTCCAAATCCAAATCATTCCATATTCTTCATCTGTCGGCCAAGTTTTTAACTTAATCGGTAATGGCTCATCTAAACAAGGAATTTCTACGCAAATCCCCTGTTCATTAAATTTCCAATGATGGAAAAAACAGCGTAATTCGCTACCTTCTACTCTACCTTCTGCAAGATGAGCGCCCATGTGAGGGCAGTAAGCATCACAAATAACTACTCTTTTGTCTTGACCACGATAAACAACTAAATTTCTTCCTAAAATAGTAACAGGCTTTACCTCTCCTATTCGCAGATTTTGAGATGGCATTACCCAATACCAGCCCTCAATAAAACGCTCTGGATTATTAAAAATTTTAGGTTTACGCATCGAAATGTGATTCTGCGAGTTAACAGTTATTTGTCAACTTCACTAGAGGTGAAGCGGTTCTTCTAGAAATATCATTTAAATCAATAAAAAACAGTTATTTTGAGTACTAGGAAAAATATCATAAAAACTAGCCGAGCAATTTTTATGATATTCAAAATCAGAGATTGTTAAATTTATAGCTAACTAGTATAAGTTGGTATTTGCTAGAAGATAATAATTATCAATGTTTGCAAAAATGAAACTGCGTAAAATCCGAATCAACCTTTAGATATGCTAGATTTTATCTGTAATTTATAATTGAAATTTAGCTTTATTTTTGTTTATTATGCACATATAATGTGGTCTGACTTCTCCTTGAATATGCTGCTGGGTAAGTAATATAGAACTATGATTTTATTTCTGAAATGTACTTAGGATGTTTTATTGGCGAGAGTACGGCATCTACGCAAAGTTTTCGGTGCGTTACGGCTTACACCTAACATACCCTACTGACATTTTTTCAGAATAAAATATTATTCCCATAGGTAATTCGATTAACATCAAATTAGTAAGATGTATGTTTTAAGGTTGTTTATTTCAGAGATACTTTATCTAGCAAAGCTTAAATTATCATTAATCTAACGCACCCAAAACTCTGTTACTCGACTGCTAATCCTGATTTAGCTGTAAAATAACATACTTAATATTTACTTTAGAAATCGACTCTCAGATGTTGGATAAATTACTATAAAATTTCTACAGACTTGACCTAACTCGTCATTAGTAGAACTGTGCAAATTCATTCTCACTCAGAATTTGATCCTAGATCAAACCAGCCTGTTGAGCAGGGGTTACGAAGAGTTTTAGAGCGCCTTGTCAGAACAATGCAGCGCGATGCTTTGATTCGGCAAACAACTCATGAATTGAGAGAATCACTCCAGGCTGATCGCGTAGTCTTATATTACTTTTATTGGCAATGGCATGGCCAAGTTACATTTGAATCCTTAAGTTCTGATAAATATTCGATTTTGGGTTCCACAGGGGCAGATAATTGTTTTACCAATGAATATGCAGCTTTATATTTAGCTGGTAGAGTGAGAGCGATCGCAGATACTAACCTTGAACCTTTACCAGCTTGTCACCGTCAGTTTCTCCACAGCATCCAGGTACGTGCCAATTTAGTAGTGCCGATTTTAGTTCCCAAAGGTTTATGGGGGCTGCTAGTCGCGCATCAATGTCAAGCACCCCGCATTTGGTCGCAAGCAGATATCAATTTAGTGCAAACAGCAGCGAAAACCCTCGCCACCGACGGAAATATTTTAGGAAGTTAAATTAATGAATTTAATTTTGGGCAACTACTTACTGTGCTGATAGGAGAATCAACAATGAAACTGGGTTATACAATTATTTGGGTCAACGATGTCATTAAGACCGTGGAATTTTACGAAAAAGCATTCGGGCTAGTGCGTCGTACTCTCAAAGAAACAGATAAATCAATTTGGGCTGAAATGGAAACTGGCGAAACCATCTTAGCATTCTCCTCAACCAGTGAAGCGGAAACATTATTTCCGAGTGGTTTTCGCAGTCATGATCCTGCACAACCACCAGCACTAATGCAACTTTCATTTGTCACATCGGATGTTGGCACAGCTTATATGAAAGCGATAGGTGCAGGGGCAAAACCCTTAGATGCACCTAAAGCCATACCAGGAGGACAGACAGTTGCGCGTGTGCGCGATTTGAATGGTGTGCTGGTGTCGTTAGTGAGTGCTTGAAGAGGGCAGGGGAATTTTTACTCAGCACTCAGCACTCTAATTGAGTTTTCCAGTTAGCTAAGTCTGCCAAAGAGCGATCGCGGTAACGTCCATAACGCTCTGGCTTACTTTTAATTTTCACACCTAAATCTGGCAAAATTCCAAAATTAGGCGGCATTGGTTGAAAATGTTTCGGTGAAGCTGAACTAATAAACTCTAATAACGCCCCTAGCATTGTCGTAGGAGGTAAAATCAACGGTTCTTTGCCCAAAGCCAACCGGGCGGCATTAGTTCCCGCCAACCAACCACCAGCCGCCGCCGCCGTGTAACCTTCCGTACCAATTAACTGTCCAGCCGCTAGTAATGTAGGACGCTGCTTAAATTGCAAAGTAGGCTGCATCAGTTGGGGTGCATTAATAAAAGTGTTGCGGTGCATTACTCCCAACCGCACAAATTCTGCTTTTTCCAAACCTGGAATCAATTGAAAAACTCGCTTTTGTTCACCCCAACGCAGATTCGTTTGGAAACCTACCATATTCCACAGTTGCCCAGCTTTATCTTCTTGACGCAACTGCACCACAGCATAGGGACGTTCCCCAGTCCGGCTATCTGATAAACCGACTGGTTTTAAGGGGCCGTAACGCATTGTATCTTCGCCCCGTTGTGCTAACTCTTCAATTGGTAAACAAGCTTCAAAAAACTTGGCTGTTTCCCGTTCAAAATCTTTCAATTCTGTTTGTTCTGCTTGACACAAAGCTTGCCAAAACTGCAAATACTGTTCTTTATTCATCGGGCAGTTGAGATAGGCGGCTTCACCCTTGTCATAGCGCGATGCCATAAAAGCAACATCACGGTTAATCGACTCACCAACAATAATAGGACTAGCCGCATCAAAAAAGCTCATGTACTCCATTCCCGTGAAGCGGTGCAAGTCTTCTGCCAATTCAGGACTAGTTAACGGCCCGGTTGCTAACACCACAATACCTTCGGGAATAGCCTTGACTTCACCGCGCCGAAATTCTACTAAAGGATGGTTCGATAAAGTTGCGGTTAAATCTTGACTAAATTGGCCTCTGTCTACAGCCAACGCCCCACCCGCCGGCACTGCATGT
Organism: Anabaena sp. FACHB-83; assembly: GCF_014697485.1. Lineage (NCBI taxonomy): Bacteria > Bacillati > Cyanobacteriota > Cyanophyceae > Nostocales > Nostocaceae > Anabaena > Anabaena sp. FACHB-83. The sequence continues at coordinate 97,543 of NZ_JACJRY010000002.1, forward strand.
TCATCAGCTTTAGATATGACAATAGAATTTAATTGTCGCAGTTCTTCGTGCAGTAATCCCGCCGCGCGATCGCTGGCCATCGCCCCAAAAGAATTACTACAAACTAACTCTGCCAAATGTTCTGTGTGATGGGCAGGACTGAAGCGTTGAGGGCGCATTTCATGGAAAATGACAGGTACTCCAGCTTGAGCAATTTGCCATGCTGCTTCTGTTCCAGCTAGTCCACCTCCAATTACTTGTATCGGTTGTTGTTCCATAATCATCTGCGTCCGTCTGCGTTTATCTGCGGTTAATTACCACTGTAATGTATTAGTTCATCACATAGAGTTCAGGATGTGTTATTGGTAATTCCCAAGACGCAGGAATCGTGTATGTCCCAGCCGGATAAGGTGAAACCCAGGAATTAGGGTGATGTCCGGGTAAGACAATTTTGACTTTACTCTCTGATACCCACAGCACATTGTAAATATAACCACGGAAGTAGATTTGCTTACCGCTAATCAAATCATCCTTGCTTGCTTGCTTCATTACCATCTTGTTCGTACTGTTCCCACTGCTGGATTGTTTCGTCAATTTCCTCTGGGGTTGCTTCTCTTATTTCTCCTGAGTCTTCCTCAGTTACCCAGTCATTATCTTCTGGATCAATATAGGTGCGTGGTGACATTTATAAACTGAAATTATCTCTAAAATACGCCAGTAAAATAAAAATATGGCGATCGCACCCAACTTATGCGATCGCCATCACAAAAATACATAAATTTTATTTACCCTTTAAAAACCAACTGAATTATTAAGGTAAAGTCGGTTCCGAAAAGCTGAGGGGGTTGTTGACTTCAGCTTTGGGTGATTCATCAACTACGCTGGTGGTTTGTTTATCGCATTTTGCCGTGCTGTCATCGGTTTCACTAAACTTCCCAGGACGGAGGGCGACTAATGCAGTTTTGACAATCACAGCCGTAGGTACAGCGACAATTACACCCAACAATCCGCCAACTCTGGCACCAGTCAAGACAGAAATTAGTATCCACACTGGATTTAAGCCAGTAAAACTGCCCAAGATGCGGGGCGCAATTAAATTTTCTAAAATTTGCTGCACAATTACAGCTGCAAGTAAAACTCTGGTTCCCATCCAAAAGTCTTGCAACGCCACCAATGAAGTCGTGAGAATAATCCCCACAGAACCGCCAAAGGGGACAAGCGCCATAATCCCGATTGTCAAGCCAAATAACAACCCAAATGGCACCTTGAGCCATAAAAAGGCAGGAATTAAGGCGGATGCCATACAGGTAGATAAAATTAGCTGGGTGATAAAAAAGTTTTGGAAACTGAGGCGGACTGTTTGGGAGAAAGGTTCCCGAAATCGGCTGGGTAGCCACTCTACTAAACTTTGCCAGAGTTCATCACCGTGCTGCAAAAGATAAAAAGTCAAAACCATCGTCAGCAGAAAATCGAGCAAGCTGGTGAAGGTGACAACAGCCAAGTTGAGGACTTGTCCCGCGATCGCTTGTAATTGTCCCTTGACGCGATCGTTGATTTGGACTACAAGTGCATCAAGGTTAATTGGTAAGCCGAGGAGTTCTGCTTTTTCGTTTAACATCATCAACTGCGATCGCCCAGAGTCAATTAACTCTGGTATACGCGCCACCAGTTGTTGCGCTTGGGTGAGGGCCAGGGGAAACAGAGTCACGCCCAATGCTAACAAAATTGATAATGCTAGTAAAAACACCAGCACAGCAACTTGCTCTCGCTTTGCCCCGTGGCGTTCCATCCAGCTAACAGGGTAGTTGAGGAGAAATGCCAGTACTGAGGCTCCGACTAAAATAACTATTAGAGAATGGAAATAATCAAAAATTGCGGAAATTGCCCACCCATTGAGGACTAGCACTGGTGCGAATAGAGCGATCGCTCCGATTCGCGCTATTGGTGTTAGGGTCTGCCACCAGTCGATTAGCTTGCGTGTCTGCATCTTTAGCCGCTTGCGAGATAAAACTAAATAAAATCTTTCTCTAAAGCCTATTATCTCTAACTACATTACAGTCTTTCATCCCTCTAGTTTAGGATTAGACTCAGCCAAATGGAAAATTTTGACCCAATTCATGATTCTTTCGGGAGAGAGGACAGGGATCACCCTACCTCACCTGAGATTTTTAGTCAAAACTCCCGCCCCAATAAAATAAATTTAGTGATTTATGTTATTCCCGTGATTGGGGTGCTGCCATCTCTGTGGACTCTCTACCGTCGTCAAGGAAGTCGGGAACAACTAATAGTTAGCCGCCAGTCTGTTACTATGACATTTGCTTGGCTTTTAGCTTATCTCTTATTAGCAACTGGATCAGCATCTTCGGAATTTTTTGCCTTGCGTTTATTAATACTCAATAGCTTTCTGACATCTGGTTATTTTTTAGTGAGTATTTGGCTAATTTTTCGGATTATTCGCGGTCAATCTAGTCGTTTACCAGGGTTGAGCTACCTAGCCGAGCGAGTCTTGGGCAAGTATTTATCGTGATGCTGTTTTGTCAATCTCTAGACGGTATTTTTACTGAATTTTTATCTAATTACAAATTATCTTCTAGCGGATCTAGTCAAAGTGACTTATTGTTGTCATACTTCAATAAAACATATCAGGATTTGCCCCAAAAAATAAAAATCCTGCTATAAGTGTTGTGGTTGACATAATAGCGAAAAGTCAACATGGTTAATTAAGAGTTAACTACTATGAGTTGATTATTTGCATACTGATAATCTGCAAATTTACCGAATTTAATCAGCAAGTGTGAGGAAGTCTGTGACCATTCAAAGAACTTCGGCGGAAGAAAACCACTCAAAAACCCCCAATATGAAGGGTAGAAAGTCGATAAACCCTAAATCGGGACGTTGGTTGTGGTTCTGGGTGGGGATGAGCGGCATTGCAATGGTATCAGCAATGGCTGGTGCTTTATTGGCGGTTTCTTTGACTAGAACGCCATTGCAGCAAGCCGATCTCAGTCCCCAAGAAGAAGCCGTCTTTGACAGCGATGCGATCGCCGGTGGTGGGTTGCGCTTTTCTGAATTAACTCGTCCGGTGAATCTTTTAGTCATGGGGATGAGCGTACTACCCCCCGATGTTCAAAATCCTCCCGAAGAAGCTAAAAACCTCCGCTACTTGCCCCAAGTCAACTCTTTTGATGGTCTTTCGGATGTCATGCTATTGGTCAAATTTGACCCACAGACCAAAAAAATAGTCATGCTTTCGATTCCCAGAGATACTCGCACAGAAATCGAAGGCTATGGCACAAGAAAAATTAACGCCGCCAATGTGGAAGGCGGCCCGGCTTTAACAGCCAAAACCGTCAGCAATCTCTTGGGTGGTGTTGGTATTGACCGCTACATTCGGATTAATGTTTTGGGAGTTGCTAAACTCATTGATGCTTTGGGTGGCGTTACAGTCTATGTTCCCAAAGACATGAAATACAAAGATGAATCTCAACATCTATATATTAATTTAAAAGCGGGTAAGCAACATCTCAACGGCGACCAAGCACTACAATTGCTGCGTTTTCGTCATGATGAATTAGGTGATATTGGTCGGATTCAACGCCAGCAAATGGTCATCCGAGCTTTAACTGATCAAAGCCTCAACCCTGCAACCTTAGCGCAATTACCCAAAGTTCTGAATGTAGTCAAAGAACACATTGACACTAACTTAACGGTAGAAGAATTAGTTGCTTTATTAGGCTTTGGTGTGCGGACTAATCGCTCCAACATGGAGATGTTAATGCTGCCAGGACGCTTTAGCGAGAAAGGCGAGTATGATGCCAGCTATTGGTTGCCTAGCAAAAATGGCATTGCCAAGCTTATGGCTAAACAATTCGGCTTAGAATCAGAGGCTGAAAATACTGAGCCACAAGCGAGTGATCCTGGTTCTGTGCGCGTTGCCATTCAAGATAGCACAGGAAGCGATCGCGCCGCCCTACGTCCTTTAATTCGCGCTTTAGAAAGGGCTGGTTATCGGAATGTTTATATCGCCAAGCCTTGGACTGAACCATTAGAAGTCACCCACATTGTTGCTCAACAAGGAGACGGCAGTAGTGCGGAATCAATACGGGATCTTCTAGGAATTGGCGAAGTCCGTGTCGAAAGCACTGGTAGCCTATATTCTGATGTCAGCATTCAAGTAGGCAAAGATTGGCTACAACATCAAATGCCTTTGAATGATTCGTCGACTCAATCTTATTAGCAATTAATTAAATCACAGACTTTTTCAACAGCAGAGGAAAATGGATTCACCTTTCCCCTGCTGTTTTTTATTCAAGACTCACGCACAAAGATTATCTGTGGAGATTAGGTGTAAGGATTTTGAATAAATACACCCTATACCCCTATACCCCTACACCCTCGCCAAAACCATTGATTTTTCGTTTTGATGCGTAATACCAATTTTATGTAAAGCTGCACAGTATTTTACCCCTCCCTAACCCTCCCCTTGGAAAGGGGGGATTAAGGGGGGTAATTGATTTTTATATGCGTCTTCATATTAAATTGGTATAAGTCCTATTTAAGAATGAGTGTAAGGGTGAAAGAGTATGAAGTGTAAGGGTTTTGAGCAAGTACATCCCTATCCCTTTTGATCTATTTCAGGAACGTGAAGGAGTTTACAACTTGTTGATATGCTCGTCTGTAAACAGCATCATTGTTACCGTAACCAGTTTTGGATAATGACACAACAATAATTCGAGAATCTTTAGGACTAATAAAAGCAACGTGTTCGTTTTCGTATAACCCACTAGAATAAAATTTTACGCCCGTTTGTCCGGCAATTTTCGCAGATTTAAAGTCACGGGTTGCGGAAAACTGGTTACTCTGTTTTATCCACTGCTGCAAAGAGAATTTGCGGGGATTATTGTATACAGCAACTTGAACATTAGCAGGATATTCTGTACCACCTGCATAAGCTCCAGCGCGAATTTTTTGGGCGTGTTGTTTAGTCCAGATGTCAATAGCTGCGAGAGGCTCACCAACATTATTTTTCGGAGTTGATATCTTGTTATCTATGACAAAATCTTTGTTGGAGTAACCAAAGCGAAAACGAAAGCGATCGCTGCGGTAAACTCCTGAAGCTTGTGCTAATGTCACTATTGGTTTTGCGATCGCTTGGTTAGTTACAGAAGCATTAACTGGAACTTGGTAAGCAATTGTTCCTGCTGCGACTAAACTCATCAAAATTGGTGACAAAATCCATTGCTGAATTTGCTTGTTGTGAATTTGCATAATTCACTCCTGGGAATCTGATCTTTTAAACTATCCAGAAATAATAGCTCCAACTTTTCCACAACAATTTCCGCAATTTATAGCAGGTTATACCATTTTGGATTTTAGATTTTGCGAAAAGTTGCGTGGGCGGGTTCCCCGACTTGAGCAAACTTTTCAAGACAGATTTTGGATTGAGACAGGCTTTACTGGTAATACCATTTCACTTTAAAAATGATACGGATATGCAAGTAGCGCCTCGACTTCTCCTGACGGAGACGCTGCGCGAACGCTCGGCGACCAGAAGCAGAGTTGCAGAGGAAGCGATTTCTATCAGTAATTTCGTGAAATGGTATAAGCTTTTGGGCAATTCATTTGTCGCAATCATTTTTAAATTTGGTATGACAAGTTCTGACTTCTGCTCCAAAACAACTTCAAACGCCCAGGCTGTATCAGTCTGGGCGTTTGAATAATAGGTTGCAGAGAAACTTCTGCGAAGTAATTAAATTAAGCAGGCATCATGTTCATAGAACGGCAGGCTTCGGCGCATTTACGGCAAGCTGCGGCACATTCCATCATTTTGGCATCATCGCTCATTTTTTCACAAGTCATGGCACAGCGATCGCACATCTCAGCACACAACATACAAGTGCGTCCCATAAATTCGGAACCACCCATCATCATGTTCATACACATCATGCACATCTCAGAGCAATCACGCATCATGCCCATCATAGCCATATCCATGTACATACCGCCTTTACTCATGCAGTAAGTCATAGTTTCCATGCACATTTTCTGACATTCCATGCAAGCGTTCATACAGGTTTGCATTTCCGCAGTCATGGATTCAGTCATCATCATCATCATCATAAGAAAAATCTCCTGATTTTTTGATGCTTTTATCGCGTCCTTTGCCGGACTTACCTACAACATTAATCTGATATTTTTCAGGGGTCAATAGACGTTTTTATCATTTTTTGAAGACATTAATTCCGATAAATTTACCGGAATTACTCAACAATAACCCCTAAAATAGTGATGTTTATTCGCAAATAATTAATCTATTCAGCTTTTAAACTACGGTATTAGGCTGGAGATTCTTTCGCGGCGGCAAAGCCTAGCTGTAAAGTCAGTCTAGAGCGATGTTACAGACCTCAATAATGTTATATTTCTTTAACAAGCAATTAAAAAGTAATTTAAACTTAATACGAAATTTTGGGGAAATTTCATTTGTCTAAAGATAGATTTCTAGTAATTCACAGATATCTAGATTTATTCAATAATCAACGCTAGTTTCTATGCTTGATAAATCAAAAATCTCTAATAAAATGCTCTTTCCTACTTATGTAAGGGCGGGTTGATGAAGAATTTTATGTACAGATTGATTGAGTAAACCCGCCCCTACCTACTCCCCGCCTTTACAGATAATTTCAACAATTTACCTTGTCTACCTTGTCGAACTCAGTATCATCGCCACTGGGCAATTTGTACAAAATTGAGTCAACTCCAGAAAAATCTAAAAATTGATAAAATTAAAGTATTACAGGGAACTACCATCTTTCCAAAAACTAGGGCTGTTAGTTTAGCCAAAACTTTGGGAATTATCAAAATACTAGTCTCATAGATATTGTCTGCCAGATCAATCACATCTGACGGAATTTGGTCTCATCCACGAAAATTCCGCATGACAGCTGAGTTTTCGCTATCGTATCTTCAGCAAAGAACATGGCCAGAAAAAGCACTATATTTGTTTACGCCCAAATTCCATCAAACCGAGGATTGGCAAAGACAGGGGTAAAGCAGGATGACGCTTGCTCAACAAGCGATTAAACTGTGGGTAATGTCAATCCTTGTATAGCTTTGAGCTATACATAAATAAAACTAATGACATTGTTAATTATTCCTAAAGTCTAATTCTTGCTATAAAAAAACTACTTATGACAGTGCATCAACGTGGTGTTGGGGAGACCGCTGATTTAATTATTGGTGTTCACAACCAAGAAAATCAACAATTACAACCCAATTCAGCTCCTGTGGGTGCCCTTGCTAGAAGAAAAGGAACTATTTCTACTTTTCTGGCTCCTTTGACTCAGGACACTTTTAAACAAGTGGTGACTGAAGTTGAGCATAAGTTACAGATTGTACACCAAACCCTGTCAATGCTAGATTCTCATGGGTTTGAGACAATCCTGCAAGAAATGTTGCAGTCCATTACCTTAAAAACTGGGGAATTATTAGGAGCAGACCGGACGACTATATTTTTGTTAGATGAAGAAAAACAAGAATTATGGTCAATTGTAGCGGCGGGAGAAGGCGATCGCTCCTTAGAAATTCGCATCCCAGCCGATAAAGGCATTGCGGGTGAAGTCGCCACCCTCAAACAAGTAGTTAATATTCCGTTTGATTTTTATAGCGACCCCCGGTCAATCTTTGCCCAAGCCCAAGAAAAAGTGACCGGCTACCGTACCTATACAATGCTGGCTTTGCCACTGTTAAATGAACAAGGGCAGTTAGTAGCAGTAGTGCAGTTACTGAACAAATTAAAGTCTATCCACGATATCAACGCCCCATTAGCAGAGCGAATTGATACAGTAGGTTTTACACGCAGTGACGAACAGTTATTTCAAGAATTTGCGCCATCAATTCGCCTGATTTTAGAATCTTCGCGCTCTTTTTACATGGCGACGCAAAAACAAAGGGCGGCGGCGGCGTTGATGAAAGCCATCAAATCTTTGAGCCAAAGCAGTTTGGATTTAGAAGATACCCTGAAGCGGGTAATGGACGAAGCTAAGGAACTGATGAACGCCGATCGCAGTACCTTGTGGTTAATTGATCGCGATCGCCATGAATTATGGACGAAAATTACTCAAGATGATGGGACAAAAAGAGAATTACGTGTACCCATCGGTAAAGGTTTTGCGGGGATAGTGGCTGCATCTGGCAAAACCCTAAATATTCCCTTTGATTTGTACGATAATCCCGACTCAGAAACAGCCAAAAAACTTGACCAACAAAATGGCTACCGTACCTGTAGCTTATTGTGTATGCCAGTGTTTAACGCCGATCAACAATTGATTGGTGTTACACAGTTGGTCAATAAAAAGAAATCGGGTGAATTTCCGCCTTATAATCCTGCAACTTGGCCAAAAGCGCCAGAATGCTTCCAAGCCAGCTTCGACCGCAACGACGAAGATTTTATGGAAGCTTTTAATATTCAAGCGGGGGTGGCGCTGCAAAATGCTCAATTGTTTGCCACAGTTAAGCAACAAGAACAAATGCAGCGAGATATTTTGCGGAGTCTTTCTAATGGTGTTATTTCTACCGATAAATCAGGTTGTATTATTGCTGCCAATGAAAGTGCGAAACGCTTGCTAGGTGTAGAAGCCGAAGAACGTTTAGAAGGGAAATCAATTGATGAAGCGATCGCAATTAAAGAAGGCGACTTTAGCAAATGGTTTCAAGACGCTCTACACGGAGATGATATCAAACGCCGTCAGCAATATTATCCAGACCGCACGCTCATCAGCACTGGTACAGAACAAGAACAACACAGTATTAATTTATCAATTAACTCCATAGCCGATGTCAACGACCAACAGCAAGTCCGGGGTGCGTTGGTGGTGATGGAAGACATTAGCGATGAGAAACGCCTCAAGAGTACTATGTACCGCTACATGACTCAGGAATTGGCGGAAGAATTACTCAAGTTAGATGATGCCAAATTAGGAGGCGATCGCAAAGAAGTTTCCATCTTGTTCTCGGATATTCGCGGCTACACCACTTTGACAGAAAACCTAGAAGCAGAAGAAGTGGTGAGTATGCTAAATGAATATTTTGAATCAATGGTAGAAGCGGTTTTTAAACATAAAGGCACTCTCGATAAATACATCGGTGATGCCATTATGGCCGTGTTTGGTTCACCTCTACCTTTAGAAGAACATGCTTGGATGGCGGTACAAACATCCATAGAAATGCGTCATCGCTTGCACGAATTTAATCAACGTCGTTACGCTGCGAATAAACCAAGAATTAATATTGGCATTGGCATTAATTCCGATACCGTGATTAGTGGCAATATCGGTTCAAGTAAGCGGATGGAATTTACCGCCATTGGTGATGGTGTTAACCTGGGTTCTCGCTTAGAAAGCGTCAGCAAACAATATGGTTGCGATATTATTCTGAGTGACAATACATTTAAACCCTGCCAAGAATATATTTGGGCGAGAGAATTAGATTACATTCGTGTCAAAGGTAGAAACGAACCAGTATCTATCTATGAATTAGTTGGTTTACGTTCTGACCCAATTCCCAGTGAAAAATTGCAAGTTATCGAACACTATCACAAAGGACGTGAGTATTATCTCAAGCGTCAGTTCACTTATGCGAGGGCTGAATTTGCCAAAGTTTTAGCATTTGACAACCAAGATAAAGCAGCAATGTTACATCTTTTGCGTTGTCAGCATTGGCTACAATCACCCCCAACTGATTTCGATTGGGATGACGGCGTTTGGACGTTTAATGAAAAGTAAAATTATTTGTGTAATATGAGCAGATGCAATTTATAGGAATAAGGTTTGATTCCTGAATTTGTGTAGGTAGGGAGTAGGGAATGGGGAGTAGGGAGTAGGGAATGGGGAGTAGGGAGTAGGAAAGAAGTCTGATCCGAGTGTACTGATTTTTTTTCAGAAATCAAATATGACTGCTATAGCAATCCTACCCCAAACGTGAGAAAATACGTAGATAAAAATCCTTGTTTTATAAGCGTTTGAGGCTTTTTGAACTCTCACATATCATTTAGGATTGTTATATAGGACTCATATTTGATATATGTGACTACTATTAAATACTGTAGAGACGTTGTATACAACGTCTCTACAATTCTCTACAATCAGGTATTACAGCACTTTTGAAGTAAGTGAATCACACTATGAGTAATAAATAGTGAGTAATAAGTAAATTTCTAACTCATTACTCATTATTCATTACTTTTTTCAATCGGTTTACTGATTCGTTTTATCTTTGTGTTGGCTTAACCAAGCTTCTAAATCTGCCACTGTGGCAAAATCTAACAATGCTTCTCCCAGAGATTCTAATTGTTCAATAGATAGTCCTTGAATTTGCTCGATTAAAGATAGATCGATTTCTCCTAAACGCCGATTTAACAGCCGCAGAATTAGCTGTTGTTCTCCTTGTTGTAAGCCTTGTTGTAAGCCTTGTTTTAAACCTTCTTGTCTAGCGCGTTCTCTGTCTTCCTGATACAGTGGTGCTAATCTCATCACTAACTCCCGATCATCTGTTTCGATATTTTGGTTAATTCGTAAATTTTGTTGCAGGCTATAAAGTAATTCTAGCGTCACTTTTTGAAAGGGGTGATTTGCTGGTAGTGCTGTTAATTCATCAATCGCTCGTTGCTGCACTTTCCCACGCCCCAGGATTCTCAGCCATAGTGTTTCGGGAATAGATGGTAACTGATGAATTACGACTATAGCTGTTCGCAAATATTCAGGTAAAAAGTATACTCCCTCCACCCAATCTGATTTGAGAACTGCACCAAAACCAGTAAGGATTGACTCTGATGCAGTGGGTGTGAGTATCCATTGTTGAGGAATTTCTGAGTCTGAGATTTTGCTTTTGCTGCGATTTGCTTCTCGCTGAATTGCCTTGTTTACTTCTAATGATTTTGAAAGACAATCTTTAATTTCTTCGATGGATACTGGGTTGCGAAAGGGTTCAAAGATGGCTGGTGTTGTCGCCATTCTGCCTAATATTCCCAAGGTGTTTAAGTTAGCTGTTTGGTTGGGAATTGGTGTAAATAACACGTCTATTTCTTTGACTTCGGCTGCGACTCGGCTTGGTGCTTGGACTTGTCCGAAGGGTTTTAGTAGTTCTTCTAAATAGTCTTTGGAGAATTGATCATGAATAAATCTCGTCATTATTTAAATGATTTACGCCGGATAATGTCTGTTATTTTACCAAAGCGATCGCCCTCCATAATCACAAAAGATATCTGATGGCGATCGCTGGTAAATTAAACATAAATTATCAAGCTTATTTATTAATTGATGACGATTTTTTAGCGCCAGAAACCAGGCCGCCAAGCTGAGTCACCGCTATTGTAAAAGTGTAATCTGCCATAACCTAAAAATTGTCCGTGGGATTTTTCACCTGTAGGAAAAGCCGTGACTCCAAACAGATAAACACCACTACTGCGGGGATTTTGCCAGGGTTTTAAACCAATGGTAATGGTTTTACCGGGAGACACTGGCGGGTCAAATGTCAAGGTGATTGTCCTGGTTTTGCGATCGCCTGTTACAGTTTGTAATGCTACCTTTTGTCCCTTACCAGAAGGTTTACCTTCAAAAGCTACACTGTCGTTTAAATCAAAAGTAATATTGTCTACACCTTCATGCTGATTAATCGCTAGGCGTTGTAGTGGTTCACCCGCATTTTCTGGCAAACTGATTGTAAAGTAATATGTCGCACCCCAGGCGTAAATCTCGTTATAAGTAGTGACGGTATTAACTAACCGGGGTGGTTGTGCAAAATACACTGTGCCATCTTGTAATTGAATGGCGTAACTTGGCAGGAGATAGCCCTTGATTAAGGTTATGCTGGCGATCACTGCACCCAATAATACTTTAGGACGCATAAATTTTTGGGATGGTTACTTAATTTATATTGTAAGTTGAGTGCGTCGTGCCTGTATTATTGCCATCATCTTCAGCATTAAACAAGCACAAGCATAAATATTTTTATTACATCTTTGTTACTTATTTCTGGTCTTAGTTAATACTATTTTGCAAAATTTAATTGATATTTGTTGTCAAAGTTACTCTTAAAGTTAGAAACTAAGAGTAAAAGCACAGTAATTATTTCGTATTATGAATACACTTTCTACATTTGCATTCAAGCGGTCAATTTGGCAACCCGCCATTATGTTGACCTTGGGTTTTTGGTTAAGTGCTAGTCTGATTTTAGATTGGGTAATAATGCCTACCCTTTATTTTTCTGGCATGATGAATGAAGCTGGTTTTACTACAGCAGGCTACGCAATTTTTTGGAATTTTAATCGCATAGAGTTGTTATCGGCGGCGATCATTTTAACTGGTGTATTGGCTTTGAGTAAAACTCAACATAACTGGCATCCTAACACTATTGTGTTTGCGGTTATTTTACTCACAGTATCTCTTCTAGAAACTTATTTTTTAACTCCCAATATGTGCGCGGCTGGTGTTCATCTCAATTTGTTTGAAACATCCACAATTCCCGCAGCAATGGATTTATTACATGGTGGTTACTGGGTATTGGATGCAGTGAAGCTGTTGACTGGCGGAATATTGTTAGGTCAATGCTGGCGGATGCAGGCTGAATAATAGGGAATTGGGAGTCGATAACAGGAAACTCACCTACAGCAGATTCGATGTTTATGAGTTACAGCAACTGATTGAAAAAAGTAATGAGTCAGAAATTTACTTATTACTCATGGTGTACCTCACTAACTTCAAAAGTGCTACAAATATTGTCTTTGAATTGAAAAACTAATCCGTCGGTGAAAATTGAAGGTAAAAAAACCCCAGCTTTTTAGAAAAACTGGGGTTCTCATTTTTTAGTCAAAATTTATTAAATTGATTCTGACTGCTTCTTCAAGGTGTTTATTCCGATTCGGGTGATTCTTCATTGTTAAAAAATAATAACCTTGCAGCCAGAATTGCAAAACCTACAGCCGCGATCGCTTTTAATATCCGTGTAGGTAATAACTCTGCAACTGCACCGCCAGCCAATGCGCCTAAAAGGCTGGTTAATAATAACGCGCCTGCTGTGCCAAAAAATATCGCCTTTTGAGACTGGCCACGGCTAGAAAGTGCGATCGCCGCTAACTGGCTTTTGTCACCTAATTCTGATAAAAAAACTGTAATAAAACTTAGTCCTAAAAGATGCCAATCCATAATGTTAAGAGGAGTAGGGAATGGTGAGTGGGGAATAGGGATATAAATTAACCTTGCAATATATCCCAAAACAGCATGACGGAAATTAACAGCAACATAACTCCGGCTGATTTTTCTACAGTTTTGGGACTGAGGCGGCTAGATATCCAACTTCCCAAAAGTACACCTAGTAAACTTGTGCTGATTAATGCAGCAGCAGACCCCAGAAACACTACCCAAGGCGCGTGAGATTCTGCACTCATTAATAAGGTTGATAGCTGGGTTTTATCACCAATTTCTGCGAGAAATATCGTAATGAATGTTGTGCTGAAAACAACAAATGTCGATTCTCGCTTTTTGGGACTTTCCGTAATTACAGATTGCAGAGGCTCAATATTTGCAGCATCCAGTTGAGATTTAGCGTTTTCTTTTAATTCTGGCAGGTCTTTCGCAGAAATAACCACAGGCGCAGTGTCAAGTTTCACAGGCAGATTTTTGTTACTAGGAGTTTTTCATATTCTTCTCATTTTCTCAGATATTTGTCATAAATTGCAACTATTAACTGATATATTTTTGAGAAAAACAGGACTTACGCACAAAGATTGTCTATGAAGATTGGGTGTAAGGGTGTAAGGGTGTGTGGCTTAAGGGTTTTAGATAAGTAGTTAAACATAATTAATTACACAAAGTCATTGCGAATGGAGCGAAGCGAAATGAAGCAATCGCAAGGGCTGGGATTGCTTCGCTTCGCTCGCAATGACTGTAATTAATTTTGCGTGGTTACTTATATACACCCCTATACCCTGTACCCTTGCACCCTCGCCAAAACCCTTGATTTTTCGTTTTTATGCGTAAGTCCTAAAAAACCCAGTCGCTGTTTAACCTGTTCCCAACTGGAACCCCGGTTTGGGTTTTGTCAATGTAGTTCTAAGCGTCTATCCAATTCTTGTTTTTGCTCCTCACTCAGATATGCTGAGTGAGGAAATATCAACTTTGTTATTTGCGATTTATTGACTAATATCTGTAATTTTAAGTCCATTTTGGGCTGGCATTAAAATGAAGCAAGTAGTATTAGAAACCTTTGTAAATCAAGGCTTAGAAACTTCTTTGTCACTTTTTGATCAAGTTAAAACCCTATCACAAGATTTTGCGACTCGCGCCGCAGTGCATGATAAAGATGGTTCATTTCCTTTTGAAAATTTTACGGCGCTGCATCAAGCAAGACTGTTGGGTTTAACTATTCCCCGTGATTTGGGTGGACAGGATTTAGGGCTGGCTAGTATTTGTCAAGTTATTGAGGGGATAGCCAGTGGTGATGCTTCTACGGCTTTAGTGTTGAATATGCACTATTTACAACATGCTAAAGCTAATCGTAGTCGTTCCTGGCATCCTGAAGTATACAAGAAAGTTTGTCGGGAAGCGATCGCCAACTCCGCCCTCATCAACGCCGCCCGTGTAGAACCAGAGTTAGGTACACCAGCCAGAGGCGGTTTACCAGCAACAACCGCCCAAAAAACACCACAAGGCTGGCTGTTAACTGGACATAAACAATACACCACAGGTAGTCCAATTCTCAGCTACTTTGTGGTTTGGGCAAAAACAGATGAAGATGAACCCCAAGTTGGTAATTTTTTAGTTCCTTGTGATTTACCTGGGTTGCGAATTGTCGAAACTTGGGATCATTTGGGAATGAGAGCAACTGGGAGTCATGATTTAATCTTAGAAAATGTCCTAATTCCCGATGAATATGCTTTAGATATTCGTCCTGTCTCTATTAAATCACCACCAGACCCGATGACAGCCGTGTGGAACAGCTTGACATTGAGTGCTTTGTATTTGGGAGTTGCCACAGCTGGGCGAGACTGGTTAATAGAATACCTGGGCGATCGCACTCCGTCAAATTTGGGAACACCACTTGCTAGTTTGTCACGCTTTCAAATAGCTGTCGGTGAAATCGAAGCACTGCTGTATGCTAACCGCCAACTAATTTACAACTTAGCCCAAGCAGTCGACAAAGGCGAGTCTGAACCTAATGTAGAATTACAAGCACAAGCTGTAAAATATCTCAGCACCACCAATTCAATTCGTGCAGTAGAAATTGGTTTAGAACTTATCGGTAATCCTGGATTAATGAAGAAAAATCCTTTAGAAAGACATTATCGTGATGTTTTGTGCAGTCGTATTCACACACCACAACATGATGTGATTTGTCAATCTTTAGGAAAAGCAGTACTTAATAAAAGTGCTGAGTGCTGAGTTGAAAGTGCTGTGAAATAAAACCTCTCTTAAAAAGTTTAAGAGAGGTTATTGATGGAGTTTTATCAAACAGTTGGCAAGTGATACTAATTCTGTATGAAGATGCACAGAATCTTAAGAAACAAACCGCGAAGAGAGCCAAGGATTTAGAGTAAGGCGTAACGCACCGAAAACTTTGCGTAGATGCGTTACGCTGTCGCTAATACATCCTACTGGCGTGGCAAGCCTTAAATGTTGCATTAAAAAATAGATTTTATCTGTGTTCATCAGCGTTTATCTGCGTTTTTATCCAAATCTAATGCACTACTTTAGCCTTGCCACGCCACTACGTACTGAGCATTGAGCGTTCGCGTAGCGTCAGTCGAAATGCGTCTTCTAAGATAATTATGTCCACTTACTTAAATTATTCCTTGACCTCTACCGCGTTTGTCACCTTTTTCTGTTAATTCGCCTGCTTTATCTTCATTGACTTCTTGAAGTTCGTTCATTCGTTGTGTGCTATCTTCGGCGGCTTCTTGACGTGCATCACCAGGAACTTCGTAATACATTTCTGGTTCAACTGCGTAGTTATTTAATAAACCTTCTTTATCTACTGTGTAACCGTCTGTAGTGTGGATACTTTCTGCGTCGGTTTGGTCATCAGTAGAGGCTGCTGCTTCTCTTTCTTCTGTGGGTAATGTTTTATATAAATCTCCTTCTCTTTCTTTCCGAGCAGCAGTTTCAGCAGGTATAATGCCTCTATCATAAGTATCTACTTCTGCTCTTTCGGATGAATCTACTGCTTTTTTAAATTTTTCATTAGCCATAATTTATGCCCTCGAATTTAAAGAAAAGTATGTTGTTTCATAGCTTCGAGAACTAGATTAGAATGTTGCCGCAAGTATATCTACTATCTTGAGAATAGATTTAAATCAAAAAATTATATTGCTTCTATATCTTGAGATGTATAGCAGTGGAGAGGTTGACAATTTCTAGATTTAATCAAGTTGCTGTAGAGACGTTGTAAGTAGGTAGACACAATTATTTATTTATAAGACGCATTTCGACTCCTTTCTCCTGCGGAGACGCTAACGCGAACGACTACGCTCAAGGCAAGTCGCTCAATGCTCAGTAGCCTTACTAAAAAAGGGTTGAGCGAAGTTACATCCGTTTGGTGAGCGTAGTCGAACCACTGCCTTCTGCTATATCTATAGGACTTACGCAGACTCTACGATTTCTTGGCGTTCTCGGCGACTTGGCGGTACCCTGCGGGAAGCCGCTTCGCGTCTACGATAAATTAAGCCTTTCGAGAATTTTTGCGTAAGTCCTGATCTACCTTAACTTCCTATTTTGGTTCTTGTTGTTTACTATGTTCTCGTAGCTGCTGTAATAACTTTTCTTGGGAGGTATTCAGCGTTTCTAAAGTGGTAGTTTGAGGTTCTTTTTCTAAAGTTTTGATAACAGGATTTGTCGAATTAATTAAGGTTGATGGTTCAGATGCCACTGCTGTGGGAAATACTATATTTTGTTTAATTGCTGCTAGTTTCATCGCATCTAAAGTTGTGGCAAACTGAATTTGTTGCTGCATTTCTTGTGTAGAAGAAACTAAACCACTCAAACCATTAACTAATTGCCGGAGATTATCTCTAAATTTGGGATCACCTGTTAATTCATCTAAATCAGAGGTGATTTTTTGGGTATTTTCAAAAGTGACTCTGGCTGAATCTAATGTTTGTTGTAGTAATAAGACATTCTTGGGGTCATTTAAAGTTTTTGTGGCATCTCGTAAATTAGCAGAAGCTTGGGCGGCATTAGCTGACAGTGTTTCTAAATTTTTGATTACTTCGCCTTGGGTTAGGCGATTTAATGATGGTGATAAACTAGCGACTGTAGCGCGTAATTGATTGCTAGTTTCGGTAATATTATTCAAAGCACCGACTAAAGATGAACGATTAGTAGTGACCAAATCATTCAAGTTAGTTAGCAAACGATTGGCTGTCGTAGCGGTTGAAGCAAATTCTTTGGCGGTTGCACCAAACTGACTAGCAGTTACGCTTAATTGATTAGCTGTTTTAGTGGTAGATGCAGTGAGTTCATTTGTGGCGCGTTGTACAGAATTGGCGGTTGCACTAAATGTATTTAGCTGTCCTTGAAAGCCTTTTGTTAAACCTCTAGCATCTTGACTGAGGGCGGCGACACTGGTGGCGGCGGCGGCGGAACTTTCTAAAAGTCGGTTAACTCTTTGATAAAATTTTGGATCGTTGTACAAAGTAGCTAACTCTGTGCTACTGCGAATCAGGTCATCAACACTAATACCAATTTGACCTTTTAAGCGAGAACCATTACAAATAATCAAACTTTGGTCACAGCCTTTCTCTAAAGGTTTGGCTTTGACATTAGCAGCTAGTGATGTTCTGGGTGTAATATCGACAATACTTTCACTAATCAAGCCACTTTGGTTAGCATCAACTTTAACATCACTGGGAATAATCAAGTCTGCGGGAACAATTTCTATTTCTACATCAATTGCGTTTGGTTTGGGGCGGATGTCGGAAATTTTGCCGACTTTCACGCCACGATAACGGACGGATGCGCCTTTTTGCATTCCGCCAGCGTTGGCAAATTCGACAATGAACTTATACGAGCTACGTCCTGCACTCACTCCATTCAACCACAGAACGATCGCCCCAAAGGAACCCAGCCCCAGCAAGAGCAATAACCCGACTGAACCTTCTCTTAGCGTTCGTCTAGATGTGAAACGGTTTGTGATAAATTCTCGCATTTGTTCCTCCAACCACCTAACCAACAACTTGTATCGGCCCTTGCACACTCCCACTCATAAATTGTCTAATTAATGGGTGGTCGGTGCTATCCATCTCACTCACTTTACCCTGCCACTGCACTCTACCTTGGTAGAGAAACACTAGTCTATCAGCTGTCCGGCGAATCGTACTATCTTGGTGGGTAACAATGGCATAAGTACTGCAAACTCCGTGCATACTTTGTAAATCACGAATCAAGTCTTCAATGACTGTTGAAGCAATGGGGTCTAGTCCGGCTGTGGGTTCATCGTAAAGTAAAACTTCTGGCCCTTCTTTGGGGTTTTCGGGGTTGGACATAATTGCACGGGCAAAACTGACTCGTTTCCGCATCCCACCAGAAAGTTCCGAAGGGTAGAGATGACCTATTCCTGGTAAACCTACCATGTCTAATTTTTCTTTGACTAGTTCTTGAATTTGCGATCGCGGTAACTTGGAATTTTGATACAGTAAAAATCCGACATTCTCATCTACATTCAAAGAATCAAATAACGCTGCTTGCTGAAATACCATCCCAATACCAATGGGGTCAGCACCATCTTCTATCAACCCTTCGCGCCGGACTCCTTGGACATAAATTTCCCCCTCATCCGGGTTAGTTAGTCCGGCTATCACTCGCAAAATGGTTGATTTCCCAGTCCCGGAGGGGCCGATAATTCCCAGTGCTTCGCCTCGGTAAATTGTCAAGTCCACATTATCTAAAACCTTATTGTTACCAAAGGACTTAGACACGCCTTTCAGTTCAATTAGTGGTTCAGTCATTAGTCATTAGTCAAGGGTCAATAGGAAGATGAACTCATCACTCTTAACTCAGCACTCAGCACTCAGTACTCAGCACTCTAAAAATGATGTCATAGTCATCGGTAGCGGTATTGGTGGGTTATGTGCTGCGGCGTTGCTTGCGCGGTATGGCAAGCGGGTAATTGTCTGTGAAAGCCATACAATTGCCGGTGGTGCAGCCCATAGCTTTAAACGACGAGGATTTGAATTTGATTCTGGCCCCTCTTTTTATTGTGGACTCTCAGGAACCCATAGTTTGAACCCGGTAAAACAAATTCTGGATGTTCTAGGGGAATCCCTTCAAGTTATACCTTATGATCCTTTAGGACACTACCATTTTCCTGAAGCGAGTATTGCAATTTACAGCAATTTTCAAAGATTGCATCAGGAGTTACAAACAATTACACCCCAAGGTGCAGCAGAGTTGCAGAATTTTGTCACCCGCTTGTTAGGTTTGTATGAGGGGATGAAAGATATACCGACTTTGGCTTTACGGGCTGATTGGCAGGTAATTTTTGTGTTACTGAATTATGTGCGATCGCTGGGTAAAATGTTACCGTACTTGCCTTTGGTACAGTCTTCAGCCGGCACTGTCATGGATGCCACTGTCAAAGACCCTTGGGTACGCAGACTCATCGATGTAGAATGTTTTCTACTTTCTGGTTTAAAGGCACATGGCACAATTGCCCCAGAAGTCGCTTTTATGTTGGGTGAACGGGGGCGTGGTGTAGAGTACCCAGTTGGAGGAAGCGCCGCAATTGTCAATGCTTTGGTGCGTGGGTTAGAACGCTGGGGTGGTAAGTTACGCTTAGGCTGTCACGTTGAGCAAATTTTGATTGAGTCGGAGAAAGCTGTGGGTGTACGGCTAAAAAATGGCGAAATTCTGTCAGCACCGATTGTGATTTCCAACGCCACAATTTGGGATACTTACAATCAACTATTGCGTCCTGAAGATTTACCCACAGCTTATCGTCAAACTGCCTTGAATACACCCGCCGTTGATAGTTTCATTCATTTACATTTGGGTATTCGTGGCGATGGCTTAGAAAATTTAACAGGACATCACGTTGTAGTTCACGACTCTGATCAAGATATCACCACCCCTGGTAATACTTGCATGATTTCTATTCCTAGTGTGTGGGATGCAACCCTCGCACCAGAAGGACATCATGTAGTTCATGCTTACACCCTAGAACCCTTTGCTGGTTGGGAACGAAATCAGGGTTATGAAGCCAAGAAACAAGAGAAAGCCCAAACTTTATATCGCGCCTTAGAGCGAATTATCCCCGATATTCGAGAACGTGTAGTGTTAGAACTGATCGGGACACCATTAACTCATACCCATTATTTACGAAGATATCAGGGAACCTATGGCCCGGCGATCGCTGCGGGTAAGGGGATGTTTCCTAGTACACACACGCCAATTTCTGGTTTATATCGTGTTGGTGATAGCACTATGCCCGGAATTGGTGTGCCAGCAGTTGCCGCTTCTGGTATTTTATGTGCAAATAGCTTGGTAGAGCGATCGCAAACAGCAGAGTTATTAAAAAATTGGCAAATTTAACTTCATACCTGACAAATTGCTTTCAGAACCTGCAATAGTTCTATTGCCCGCATAGATTCCATAAAATTTAACAACGGTAACAGTTGATAAACTGGTGGGTTTCCTTGTTCTAGATAAACAAATTGATAACTCCTACCATTAGTAGTTAAACCCCAAGCTGATTTCTGATTATCTAAACTTTTATATGCGTAAGTTAGTAATTGAGGTAATCCAGTAAATATATCAACTTGACTATTTTTAGATTCAACTAATAGCAGCCAGAAATATGCTTGAGGTTTTGTCTGTTTAGCTTTACTAATCGCCAAAATATCAAATCTACCTTTAATTATTTTGTCTTCATCTTCTATCTCAATATCAGCAATGTTTTCTTCTAACAGGATTTCAATTGGATAGCGATAAAAGCCAGCCAACCTCAGTAAAGGTGCGACTGCTAGAAATTTTACCTGTCCTTCTGAAACTTTGCCTGAAGTAAGATATCTATCAAAATCATTTTGAATTTGCTTTAATTCTTGCTGTTCTTCTTCGCTTATGGGTTCTAAAGATAATAAGTTAGAAAATGAGTCATTATACTGTTTTTGAAAGCCAAACAGCCGATGAACTTCTTCTAAAGATAAATTACGAGCATTAAGTAATGTCATATAGGAATCCGGTTTGATTTCTGAATTTATTTGTGTAGGTAGGGAATAGGGAATGGGGAGTCGGGAGTAGGAAAGAAGCCTGATCTGAATGTACTGATTTTTTTTCAGAAATCAAATATCAGTCCTATAGATGGATATTAGATATTAGTAGTAATTATAGCCGTTTGCATATTCATGAAATACTGTAGAGACGTTACATATAACGTCTCTACATAACGTTGGGTTTTATGTTTGTACCTCATTTACCCAAAATAAGCTGTCTCTAAATTATATTTAGAACTGCTGTAGGAATCCTAAATGATTTATAAACATCTCTCTCCCTTGTCCCCTTGTCTACCCTGTCTGTCGAGCCTCATATCCGCAACATTTTGCAATAAAGTCAGGAAATATTGACTTTTAACGAGTTAGAGTATATATACTCATGGCATATTTCATAGAAACATACTCTCATTGCTTACAATGCCTAAAACCATTGATAAATAAAGATTGTAGTGAGAGAAATTGTAAAAAATTCCTCTGGTCTCAGGTAACTAAAGTCTGAGATTTTGCTACTTATATACAGACACAGCAACCGTAAATGTCCCGCATTGGAGTGGGAAATCGGTTCTCATAATTCAGACTTGATAAAAAAGTGAAATATTTTCCAGCCTTAATTCATCAGGATTTTGGCTGATTCGGTGATGCACACATCTCACTTAACAGCTAAATTTACAGCAAGTTCATAGATTTAGTGATCTTCGAGTTCTGGGAATTTGGCAACCTATTGAAATCCCAAAAATAAACATTTACCGTACTAATTAAGAACTATCTCACAGCATTTAAGATTTTAGGAAGTTGCTCTTATGATGACTGAATCTATAATTACAACCGTAGAAGCTACCAAAGAAAGCTGCATTGAATGTCACACTACTTGTATTGATACTCTCAAATACTGCAAAAATCGGGGCGGTCAATACATAGACATGACTATGATGTCGATGATGCGGGACTGTGCAGAAATGTGTATGATGTGCGTCAATATGATTAACGACGGTTCCGAGTTTATGGGTAATGCTTGTAGCTTGTGTGCGGAAATGTGCGATCGCACAGCAATAACTTGTGAACAAATGAGTGAAGACCCTACAATGAGATTCTGCGCTGCCATTTGCCGTAAATGTGCAGAACACTGCAAAGCAATGGCTTTAAATTCTGCTTCTTATTTTCGCAGAGCTAGTTTAGTTACAGAAGATGTGCTTTCATTTCGTTAATGAAATTTGTAGAGACATTCTACACAACGTCTCTCACAAAAACCAATAAGCGCATTACAGTGATCAAAATCCAAATTCAAAACAATGGCGATATCAGTCACGATATCGCCATTGTTTTATTTAATGTCAATCATTTGGGGTATTAGGAATTATCTACTTGAGTTAAATTCTGGAATCATTTCTCACACCCTAGCACATTTCAATTATCCGGTTACTTCAGTCGCTGGATGCAAGATGTGACTTAACTCATTTTTGTTTGATAAACCTTGACTAATCTATCAATACCTTTAAACCGATGGTCGCCCATTTCTTTAAAATCTGAAGCATCTGTCAACATTTGATAGGTGGCTTCACTAATTACACATTCACCAGGGGGACAAACAGCTTCCATTCGGGCGGCTAAGTTAATGGTAGCGCCTAGGGCGGTGTAATCTACTCTTTGGGAACTGCCAACATCTCCGACAACGGCTTTACCACTGTTAATTGCAATGCGTAATTGTAGAGGTTCTTCCCAAAAACCTTTGGCGTTCAATCTTTGCAAACGAGTTAGCATTCCTTTGGCGGCGGCGGTGGCGCGGTCTGCATGGTCTAGCAGTGGTTCGGGAGCGCCAAAAAATGCCATGATACAATCGCCAATATATTTATCTAAAGTGCCACCGTAGGCGAATACTTCTTGCAGCATTTCTTCAAATAAATTATTTAATAGTTGGGCGATCGCTTTTGGTGTTAATCTTTCTGAAAGTGCTGTAAACCCAACTAAATCTGCAAAGACAATACTAATTTCACTTTCTGTTGTCGGTAAACGTCCATCTGGTAAACCACCCACAGAAATTAACTGCTGGACAACGGCGGGAGAATGATAACGTTCTAAGCGGTGACGAATTACTTCTTCGGTTTTGAGTTTTTCTACTAATAGCCAACGCTGCACACTCGAAGCCACCAAATTTGCCAAAGCCGAAAAAAAGCTGAGTTCTTCTGCGCCATCGCTTTCCCAATGATAAGAAGAAAGATGGGCATCAGCATAAAGAACACCAACCACTTTATTTTCATCCCACAAAGGTACAGCCATTGCACTGCGAATACCTTTGACTAAAATACTATGTTCGCCGGCAAATCTTTCATCTTTGTGTGTATCAGCAGTTTGAATTGCGACTTTTTCTTCAAATACTTTTTGACAAATACTCCGACTAATCCAACTACCATCAGCTGCTAAATATTTTTTTTCCGCAGCATGTCTCGTCCCAGCATTGACTAATTCTAGATGATTGCACCCATTCACATCAATTAATAAAGCCAAGCGGTCAATACTTTCGAGATAACGAAACACTACTTGTTGGACTTGGGAAAAAATTTCTTCTATTGATGCTGCTGCACAGAGATTTTTGGCAATATCTACTAAGTCTTTGAGGCGGGCAATGCTTTTGTTTTTAGTAGTAATATCATCATCCTGACTTTCGGCCGCTATCCATTGCTGTTGTAATTGTTTGACGTTGCGTAATATGGTTCTTTGTTCGTTATGATCAGCAATTGGTGGTGGAGGCTTGATTGGGATGATTGGATTAACCAACTTTACTACTAAGCTGACATTTCCTAACCAAATAATATCGCCATTTTGTAAATCTCGTGTGGCAGTTACAAAGCTTTGATTGACTTGCGTACCATTTTTACTACCTAAATCTTCAATAGCCCATGTACCATTTGCTTTTTTTCGTAACAGCGCGTGTTTTCGGGAGATACCACCAAACGGTAAGTAAAGGTCACATTCTGGTAAACGACCAATGGTGAATTCATTTTGATTCACTGTTATCGTTGTTTCTGTTTCTCCTTGTTGTAGGCGCAGTGTAAGTTCAGTCATGAGTATGGTTTGTTTATCCTGGAAGCAAGGGAACCATAATTAACGCAAAGGATACCAGGATAAATCCTTTACCTTATCTTTATGGCACTGTTGATGGCATTCCGACAACTGTCTACCTTAAATTAAGTATCCACGCAGATACAGATGTTGTCGTTGAAATGAGGTAAAAATTTACACATTTTGGTACTGCAATATGCTATTTGCTTTCTTACCAGGTAGGCTATCCAACTGTCGAGCAAGAACAAATATTGCGTCGAACAATAGTGTCAATAGTAAACTAAAACAACAAATGACCAATGACAAAGGACTAATAAATTATGAATTGGTGGCAAAGACTCAAGAAAAACCCTTTGGCGCGGTTTGGGGCAATTTTGCTGTTAATTTTCTATGTAGCGGTGATTGCGGCTGATTTTGTTGCTCCTTATGACCCTTATGTATCACAACCAAATGGTTCACTGCTACCACCAACAAAAATTTATTGGGTTTCCCAAACCTCTGGTAAATTTATCGGCCCCCATGTTTACCCGACGACTCAAGGTAACACTGATATTAAGACAGGCGATCGCCAGTTAATTGTAGACTCAACAAAGCCATCTCCTCTGCGTTTATTTGTCTCTGGGCCAGAATACCGCCTGTTGCAGTTAAGTTTACCCCTACCCCCCAAATGGGATGAAGTCACAATTTTTCCCGGTATCCCCTTAACTTGGCATTTATTTGGTGCAGATAATAACGCTAAATTAAATATTTTCGGCACTGATGACCAAGGACGCGACCAATTCAGCCGCTTGCTACATGGTGGTCGCATTAGTTTATTTATCGGCATTATTGGCGTAATTTTTACCTTCCCCCTCGGTTTGTTGTTGGGGGGAATTTCGGGCTATTTTGGTGGCTGGCTAGATAGCGTCATTATGCGCTTTGCAGAAGTATTAATGACTTTTCCCAGTATTTATCTCTTGGTGACATTAGGCGCAGTTTTACCACCAGGGTTAAGTAGTACCCAACGCTTTTTATTAATTGTGATTATTACATCTGTAATTAGTTGGGCTGGTTTAGCAAGGGTAGTTCGCGGACAAGTACTTTCGATTAAAGAACGAGAATTTGTCCAGGCTGCACGGGCAATGGGTGGTAATCCTCTTTACATTATTGTGCGTCATGTTCTGCCGCAAACTGCTACTTATATAATTATTTCCGCAACTTTAGCCGTTCCGAGTTTTATAGGTTCTGAAGCAGTTTTAAGTTTAATTGGTTTAGGTATTCAACAGCCTGATCCTTCTTGGGGAAATATGCTTTCCCTCGCCAGCAATGCTTCAATTTTGGTACTTCAACCTTGGTTAATTTGGCCGCCAGCCGTGCTGATTATTTTGACAGTATTAGCATTTAACTTACTTGGTGATGGTTTAAGAGATGCCCTTGATCCTCGCAGTTTGCAAAGATAAGGGTGTAAGGGTGTAAGGGTGTAAGGGTGTAGGGGTGTATGTATCTAAAACCCTTACGCTATATACCCTTACACCCAATCTTCATAGACAATTTTGGTGCGTAAGTCCTGACATAATTACATTATTACAACTGTAACTCAGACTGAAAACCCTGCTTACTGTGTTGAAATATGAAGCTCAAGCCTTTTGTAAAGAAGTACAATGTTTCATTGATTTAACTTGCGATTAATATCTTGCAAATCAAGAGCATAATTCAAGCGGAGAATATTAATTCCTGGTTCGCCGAAAATCCATAAAAATCTGCCATCAGTAAACTTATTTAGTAAAGGTATGATGTCATCTTCTTTGATACCACGGGCATTAGCTACTCTTGGTAGTTGTTCTCTGGCGGCTTTGAGGGAAATATGTGGATCTATACCTGAACCAGAGGTATAAATTAAATCTTCACTTGGTTGAATACTTTGTTCTTGATATTGAGTAGCTTGTTCAGTTACGCGGTTGAGCAACTCCGGGTTACTGGGAGCAAGGTTACTACCGCCGGATATACCATTGGGTTTTGCCTTTCTGCCTTGACTATATCTGACGGCGCTGGGACGACCTTGAAAATAGCGATCGTCTGTAAATATCTGACCAATTAAAGTTGAGCCAATGGGCTTATCATCTATATTTAACACGATGCTGCCATTAGCTTGAAACGGAAATAAACCTTGACCGATAATTAAGATTGCTAAAGGATAAATTAATGCTGTTAGCAACCATAATATCAGCGTCATACGCATTGCTCTGATAGCTTCTCGAATAATTACCATAACAATTGTTAAGTGTTGAGGATTAAATTTTTAAAAGCGTTCTGGCTGAAAAAACACCACAAATAAGTAAATAATCAGCCCTAAAAGAATGGCAGATAAAACACCATACGCCCAAGTAAATTGAATTTGTAAGGTGTTATTACTAGCTGCATAAACTACACGAGAAAGTCCTAAATTAATTCCAATTACAATCAGAATGCCGATAAAAAATTTTTGTTTACGCCATTGTCGCCTTAAATCCATAAACTCTTTATTCATACTTATCTGCTAATTTCCCTCACTAACAGGGTAAAAATTCAAAATTGGTCAATAGCAAAGTGCTGAGTGCTGAGTGCTGAGTAGTAAATATAAATTAAGCTTTTTGAGAATTTTTGCGTAAGTCCTGAAAAATTTCATACTTCATACTTCACACTTCATACTTCCTTCTATGCCAAGCCGACTGCGGTAATTAACAAATCTATAATTTTAATGGCAATAAATGGTGCAATTAACCCACCTAAGCCATAAATTAAAATATTACGTTTTAATAATTGATTCGCTGTCAACGGGCGGAATTTTACGCCTTTTAAAGCCAAGGGAATTAATGCCGGAATAATCAACGCATTATAAATTAATGCCGATAGCACAGCCGAATTAGTACTAGTTAAATTCATAATATTGAGACTTTGCAGATTAGCGGCTGCAAAAATTACCGGGATAATTGCAAAATACTTAGCAATATCATTAGCAATTGAAAATGTGGTTAATGCCCCACGGGTAATCAGCAATTGTTTACCAATACTGATAATATCGATGAGTTTGGTGGGATCAGAGTCCAAATCTACCATGTTGGCGGCTTCTTTAGCTGCTTGTGTACCTGTATTCATAGCGACACCCACATTTGCCTGTGCTAAGGCGGGAGCGTCGTTACTTCCGTCGCCTGTCATGGCTACTAATTTGCCTTCGGCTTGTTCTTTTTGAATGACGCTGATTTTATCTTCTGGGGTGGCTTCAGCAATAAAATCATCGACACCAGCTTCTTGGGCAATTACAGATGCAGTAATATGGTTGTCTCCGGTGAGCATGATAGTATACACACCCATCCGGCGTATCTGGGCAAAACGCTCACGAATACCGGGTTTAACAATATCTTTGAGATAGATGACACCGTAAATTTCTTGATCTAAGCAAACTGCTAGGGGTGTACCTCCTTGTTGGGAGATTCGCTGGTATGCAGTATCTAATTCTGGAGTATCTCGACCGTTGCGCGATCGCACAAATCCTTGAATTGCTCCGACTGCACCTTTGCGGACTTCTCGTCCATTGGCTAAATTTGTACCACTCATCCGGGTTTTAGCAGAAAATTCTACGGCACTGGCGCGACTGGGATCAAAATCTAGTCTTGCGCCTAATCTTTCTGCCAGCCGCACAATCGATTTGCCTTCTGGTGTATCGTCAAAGATGCTGGCAATTAAGGCAATATAAGCCACTTCCTGCATAGAATGACCGTTAATCGGAATAAATTCTTCCGCTAAACGATTACCCAGGGTAATTGTGCCGGTTTTATCTAAAACTAACGTATTAACATCACCACAGGCTTCCACTGCTCGTCCAGAGGTAGCAATCACATTATATTGGGCGACTCGATCCATCCCTGCAATCCCAATGGCGCTGAGTAAACCACCGATGGTTGTGGGGATCAAGGCGACTAATAAAGCAATTAAAACGGGGATGCTAATTGGACTTTGAACGTAGTAGGCAAAGGCTGGCAAGGTAGCCACAACAAACAGGAATATTAAGCTTAATACGGACAGTAATACTGTTAAAGCAACTTCGTTGGGTGTTTTGCTGCGTTCTGCACCTTCGACCAAGGTAATCATCCGATCAATAAAACCTTTACCGGGATCAGCTGTGACGCGGATGATTAATTCGTCAGAGATGATGCGTGTGCCACCTGTCACGGAACTCGCTACGTCTGAACCTGATTCTTTGAGGACTGGTGCAGATTCGCCGGTAATGGCTGATTCATCCACCGAGGCGACACCCATAATTACTTCCCCATCGGCGGGGATGATATCACCAGCCACAATATATACATTGTCACCTTGTCTGAGGCTAGTGGAAGGAACTTCGGAGATTGAACCATCAGAGGCGAGTTTTTTGGCGATGGTTTCTGATTGGGTCGATCGCAAGGCATCGGCTTGGGCTTTACCACGTCCTTCGGCGACAGCTTCAGCAAAATTAGCAAACCACACTGTAAAAAACAAAATTCCGGTGAGGATACCGTTAAACAGTTGGGGATTTCGCTGTTGGGTGGGGCCGAATAAGTTGGGATCAATCGTTACAGCCAAAGTAATCAGCGTACCAATCCACACCACAAACATCACCGGATTTTTAATGGCGGCGATGGGATTGAGCTTGATAAAAGCATCCTTGATGGCTCTCAAATAAATTCCTTTGTTATCGATTCTGGCCTTTTTCCGCGCCTGACGGTGATCGCTCGGACGCAGTTTTGTGTTTTTTGATTTCTGGGTAGGTGCCACTTGGTTCATATAGTTGAGTGGTGCAAGGGGATGCGGGGGGGGCAGGGGGGCAAGGGGGGCAGGGTGCGGGGGGGCAGGGGGCAGGGGGGCAGGGGGCAGGGGGGCAAGGGGGCAAGGGGGATAAGGGGGACAAGGGGGATAAGGGGGGCAGGGGGGACAAGGGAGTAATTTTCTATTTCTACCTTGTCTACCCCCACTCCCCACTCCCTACTCTCCACTCCCACCCCTAACTGCCAGATGCTAGTTTAAATCCTTCGGCGATGGGGCCTAGGGCTAAAACGGGGAAAAATGTCAAGACTCCTAAAATCAGTACTATACCAGCAGTCACTGTGGTGAAGAGTAGGGAATCGGTTTTGAGGGTTCCTGGTGTTTCTGGTGTGGTTGGTTTGCGTGACATATTATCAGCTAACAGTAAGATGGCAATCATCGGGATGTAGCGTCCTGCCAACATACTCAAACTGGTGCTGAAGTTCCACCACAGGGTATTATCGGCGAGTTTTTCTAAGCCAGAACCGTTATTGGCGGCGGCTGAAGCATATTCATAAACAACTTGGGAAATTCCATGAAAGCCTGGGTTAGTAATGCCAGACAAAGAAAAGGGATAAGCTAAGGCGATCGCACTGGGAATTAAAATCACGATGGGGTGAATCAACAGCACAACACTGGCGAGGACAATTTCGCGCTTTTCGATTTTGCGTCCTAAAAATTCTGGTGTGCGTCCCACCATTAACCCCGTTAAGAACACGGTGAGAATTAAGTAAATCAGCAGGTAGGCGATCCCTGTACCCTGTCCTCCCCAAATAATCTGCACAAATAAATTAAATAATGTCGCAAATAATCCTTGGGGCATTAAAGAATCTAGCATTCCATTGACTGCGCCTGTCATGGTGGCGGTGGTTGTCACAGCCCACAATGCTGTCTGTACAACTCCAATTCGGACTTCTTTACCTTCTAAATTCGGTAGTTCTGCTACTAAGTTGGCATTCACAAGGGGATTTCCTTGTAGTTCGCCACTGACTGTCACCCACACTAAAATTACGAAGGCGGTAAACACCATCCAAAACAACAGCCAAGCTTGTTTGAAGTTTTTCGCAAAGATCCCGTAGGTGAATATCAATGCTGCGGGAATGGCAATCATAGCGATGAGTTCAATTAAGTTAGATGCGCCATTGGGGTTTTCAAAGGGATGGGCAGAATTCGCCGCAAAGAAACCACCGCCATTCTCACCCAGCATCTTAATCATCTCAAAGGAAGCAACAGGGCCTCTGGCGATATATTGTGTGCTGCCTTCTAGAGTTTCCACAATTAATGGTTTATCTAGGGTTTGCGGTACACCCAAGAAAACAAGGGCGATCGCCCCAACTAGGGAAATCGGTAGTAATATCCTGGTAATGCCACGAGTCAGGTCAACATAAAAGTTACCCAATTTTTTGCTAGTCAACCCGCGAATAAAAGCGATCCCCACCGCCAATCCTGTACCGGCCGAAGTGAACATCAAAAAGCCTAATGCCGCGACTTGGCTGAAGTAACTGAGAGTAGTTTCGGGGATATAGTGCTGCTGGTCTGTGTTGGTAACAAAAGAAATCACCGTGTGCAGTAATGTATGCCAACGAGGCGCGTAAAATCCGTTGGGATTCCAAGGTAAAAATCTTTGAGTATGTATCAACCCAAAAACTAAAATCCCCATGACTAGATTGCTAGACAGAATCGCTCGGATATACTGCCAGCCCGTCATATCATCTTTTCTATTAACACCTGCAACTAGATAAATGCTGTGTTCTATCGGGTTCATCAGGGGATCAAGGATTGTTCTTTGTCCCAGGAACACACGCGCTATATATCGTCCCAAAATAGGTGCGATCGCTATGACAATACACAGCGTCAAGCCGATTTGTAAAAAACCTTGTCCCATTTATTTTGCGCTCAGTTTAACTTAATACTCGAAAGCTAATTATTTTAGATATATTGCGGATTTTCACTTGAAGTATATAATCTATACCTCCAGATAGAGAAATAGACTGCGTTACTTCTAAACTCTGAATTCTGCTATAAGAGTGAACTATTTGACGGTGAGATTGTGAGCAAGTTGGCAATATTTTATTGAGTCTCAATACATCTATCTAGATTTACTCTGTTCATTCACTACAATTTTTTAGTTACTTTTTAAAGTTTCTGTCAAGAGTATTTAAAATTTAATCTGAGTGACTGATTAAGGTAGTGTATACGCCGTATTTATGTAATTGCACTAGTCAAAAAGTAGTTTAATATACTGGGTTTAATTTTATGGAGAATGTAGAGCCATTAACATAATAAGAACTAACGCAAGAACTCGCTCAAATTTTGACTTGAAAGTGCTGAGTGCTGAGTGCTGAGTGCTGAGTAAAAATGCTAGTCCCACTTTCATGCTTGGCAATGAAACAAGTTTCATTGTGACTGCCTCCTGCCTTTTGTCTCCTCCCACATAACAGTATTCAGTCTCAGCGTCCGTTCTTCAACTACTACAATAAGGAAATATATCCGAATATTTTGACTTATTTGCTTTATGTCAGTTTTAGCAGCGATCGCAGTCTTGGCTGTTTTAATTTTGGTACATGAACTGGGACACTTTGTAGCAGCGCGGTCTCAAGGCATTTATGCTAACCGCTTTTCCTTGGGGTTTGGGCCGATTTTGTGGAAATACCAAGGAACAGAAACCGAATATGCTATACGTGCTTTTCCCTTGGGTGGCTTTGTTGGTTTTCCCGATGATGACCCAGATAGTGACATTCCACCCAACGACCCGAATCTGCTGCGTAACCGTCCAATTTTAGACCGGGCGATCGTGATCAGTGCGGGAGTCATCGCAAATTTAATCTTTGCCTATTTAGTTCTAGTACTGCAATTGGGCATTGTCGGCATCCCCGAAAAGTTTAATTATCAACCCGGCGTAATTGTTCAACCAGTCAATGAACAATCCATTGCCTATCAAGCCGGAATTAGAGAAGGTGACATAGTTTTAGCCATAAACGGTCAAGAACTTCCAGCTTCTGAAAAATCCACCGCCATCTTGACCAAAGAAATTCAAACCCATCCCAACCAGGAAATTTCCCTCAAAGTTCAGCAGAAAGATAAACAAGTTTCCCTAAAATTAACCCCCACACTAGGCGCTGATGGTAAAGGCTTGGTTGGCATTCAATTAGGGCCAAATGGTAAACCTGTTTTTCGTCGCCCTAGCAATCCTTTTGAGATTTTTGGCATTGCTGCTAACCGCTTCCAACAATTATTTGTCGGCACACTTAATGGTTTTGGACAATTAATTACTAACTTCAAACAAACCATTGGACAAGTTTCTGGCCCAGTTAATATCGTCAAAGTTGGTGCAAAATTAGCCGCAGATGACAGCACAAACTTGTTATCTTTTGCTGCAATTATCAGCATTAACTTAGCCATTATCAATATCTTGCCCCTCCCAGCATTAGATGGTGGACAACTAGCTTTTCTATTAATTGAAGGTTTACGCGGTAAACCCTTACCTAACCGTATTCAAGAAGGTGTCATGCAAACTGGCTTAGTCCTACTTTTGGGTTTAGGCATTTTCCTAATTGTCAAAGAAACCATCCAGTTAACTACTCAGTAGTCATGGCACAAAATTAAAGCACTCAGACTCAAGTCTGAGGCTCATCAAACCAAGCCTGCCTGTGCAGGCTAATTTATTTTTTACTTACTAATCTTTAAGTAAATAGGCAATGATTTTTTTAGGTGTTGCTGATGAGTTGGATAATTTTTATCTCACGCAGAGACGCATACTTCTCCTTCGGAGACGCTAACGCGAACGACTTCGCTCAGTAACCAGAGGCGCGGAGAATAAGAGTTTGAGAGATTGAATTTTTAATTTTAATCCTCATATTCAGCAATGCCTTTTTTACTTTTGCCTTTTTACTTTTGCCTTTTTTTATGACCACCCGTAAATCTCCCTCAAAAAAACAACGAGCGTTAGAAATTCTCCAACGCCTCAAGCATTTATATCCAGATGCAACTTGCTCATTAAACTACTCAACACCTGTACAATTACTCGTTGCAACCATTCTTTCCGCACAATGTACAGATGAGCGCGTCAATAAAGTGACACCAGCTTTATTTGGTCGCTTTCCCGATGCAGCCAGTTTAGCCAATGCTGATTTAGAAGAATTAGAAAACTTGGTGCGTTCTACAGGGTTTTATCGTAATAAAGCTAAAAACATTCAAGCCGCCTGTCGGATGATTGTGACGGAATTTGATTCGGTTGTGCCTGATAAAATGGAGCAATTATTAAAATTACCTGGTGTGGCGCGAAAAACAGCAAATGTAGTTTTAGCTCACGCTTATGGGATCAATGCTGGTGTAACTGTAGATACTCACGTTAAGCGCCTCAGTCAACGCCTGGGTTTAACTAAACATGCTGAACCCATTAAAATTGAACAGGATTTAATGAAATTATTACCCCAACCAGATTGGGAAAATTGGTCAATTCGGCTAATTTATCATGGTCGTGCTATTTGTAAAGCCCGTTCTCCCGCTTGTTCAGCTTGTGAGTTGGCTGATTTATGTCCTACATCTGACAAATAATTTGGATAAGTACTGAAAAACTGATATCTTAATGCTCAAGAGAAGGAAAAATGATTCAAGCCCAACGTAAACTACTCACATTTGCAGAATTTACTCAATGTAAACCAGAAGATGGGCGTTATGAATTGCATGATGGAGTCATCATTAAAATGCCGCAGCCATTGGGAGGACATGAAGAGGTTATAGGCTTTTTAGTGACTAAGTTAGTGGTGGAGTATGAACGCTTACAACTGCCATACTTTATACCGAAAACAGCACTAGTAAAACCACCAGAAAATGAATCTGCTTACTCAGCAGATATACTATTGCTGAATCGGCAAAACTTAATCAATGAACCTCTTTGGCAAAAGCAATCTACTGTGGTCTACGGAGCCTCAGCGCCTTTAATTGTTGAGGTCGTTAGTACGAATTGGCGGGATGATTACTTTAAGAAACGTGGCGAGTACGAAGCAATAGGAATACAAGAATACTGGCTTGTTGATTACGCTGCTTTGGGTGGTAGAGAATTTATTGGGAAACCGAAACAAGCCACTATTTTGATTTTCTCGTTAGATGAAGGCGAGTATCAAGTTAAAAAGTTTCAAGGGGATGATTTGATTCAGTCACCAACCTTCCCAGAACTGATTTTAACCGCCCAACAGATTTTTCAAGCAGGTAACATAACGCCATAGCTCTCTGCATTTGATCGCCGAGCGAAGTCGAGGCGCTACTTGCCGATATGTATCATTTTGAACGTGAAATGGTATGACAGTCCTCGTCAAACCCTTGTACTGTTACCTATTCCTTTTTCCCTGTTCCCTTTAATATCAAAACTATCCCTAGAATTGATTCGGACACTGTAGAATGGAAAATGCTGTCTTTATTTAGAATGTATGGCGAAGAAAAGTATGATTGAGCGCGAGAAAAAACGCGCCAAATTAGTCGCAAAGTATGCGGAAAAGCGAGAAACTCTGATGGAAGAGTTCAAACAAGCAGAATCTTTAGAAGAGAAACTGGACGCTCACCGTAAAATTCAACAACTACCTCGTAACAGTGCGCCCAACCGTCGCCGCAATCGCTGTTGGGTAACTGGTCGTCCTAGAGGTGTTTACCGTGACTTTGGACTGTCTCGGAACGTTCTGCGGGAGTGGGCGCACGAAGGTTTATTACCTGGAGTTGTTAAGTCTAGTTGGTAGTCATTGGTCATTGGTGAGTCAGTGCGGTCTTGGGGGTTTCCCCCATGAGCAACTGGCGAACCCGAAGGGTCATTAGTCATTAGTCATTGGTTATTGCTAAGGACAAATGACAATGACAATAATTATTGACCGCAGCAATGGTCTATACCCAGACTTTCTAAGAGTAGATCGCTGACGGCGTTAGCGATCGCAAACTCTCCATAAAAGCTTTTGGAAAAATCAAACCCTTGCATCTCTGTGACAATGGCAATTACCAGAGAACCCAAGTCGTTTTCTCCTTCCATACGTTGGCGGACATAAATTTGCGCGGCTCGTTGAGCAATCGTTTGGTTGATTGCTTCAGGGATAAATTCTGCATCTAACCACCGCAACAAACGCTCTTGTAACCACTCACCTTCAAGGAGGGGGTTGTTAGCTGGTGGTAAGGTAATGGATGGGATTGGTTGTGTCATTTTGGTAAATGCAGAGTCATGCTAAATATATCCCAGAGGAGCGCAGAGGATGGCGATCGCATCAAATGGCGTTCCTCTGAATTTTTTTATTTTATTTTGATCTATCTATGCAATATGATATCGCTGCAATTATTCAAGGATATGCCCAAGGTTATTTTCTCATGGCTGATGACGATCATGGCTTGGGTTGGTATGGTAGCCGCGATCGTACTTTGATTCCTTTAGATCAGCGATTCCGCTATCCTAAGTCGTTGCAGCGTGTTTTGAACCAAGAACGGTTTACAGTAGAGATTAACCGCGATTTTCCGGCTGTTGTGGCTGGCTGCGCGAACCGAGAAACAACCTGGATATCAGATGAATTAAAAGAAATTTACTTTTTACTGCATAAAACAGGTTTTGCTCACAGTTTTGAAACTTGGCAAGGTGATGAACTCGCCGGCGGTATTTTAGGAATAGTCATTGGTGGTGCTTTCATCGGTGAATCGATGTTTTACCGCATTCCCGAAGGCTCAAAAGTAGCAATGGTTAAGTTAGTAGAAAGATTGCGCCAAAAACAATTTGTCCTGTTTGACGCTCAAATGATGAACCCACATTTAGAACGCTTCGGTGCATACGGGATTGGCGATGAAGAATATCAAACTTTACTTCAGAAAGCGTTGCAGCGTCGCTGTTCTTTGGTGTAAGAATGTAGGGCATGATGTGGCTCATTCTTAAATTTAGTGACTAATTTCTATGGGTGCAGAAGTTTACTGGTACTACACAGATTATCAACCTGATCTGAATGCAGCATTACAGACACTCCGCCAAAGAGAATTTCAAGCGGGTAGATATAATCCTGCAATACCATTGCTTGATTTTCCGATTACAGAAAATTCTCCTGCTCCTGGAGCGCAGCATATATCCATTGAAGCAGCACTAGAAGCTTCAGAGGCTGATGGAACACGTTCAATTCTTGATATTCTTCGAGTTGATGATAGGCCATGTCCACTTTCAAGAGATGAGTTTGAAGAGGCTTTAGGAGGAGGAGAAGAATTTTATCAAATACTTGGCGAAGTTTTTAACACTGCTTTTTTACTACCTCCAGCAGAACTTATTACTCTATTTGGTACTGAGAAACCCACTCACGAAATGATTCAGTCAGTGCTTCTTGGTAACACAAATCCTAATGGCAGAAATCAATTTTGGGACAGTATTGATAGAGGTACAGCAAGATACATCATTGTTTATGCAGATAACCAGCCAAGTGAAATTTTCTTTGCTGGCTATTCTTTTGATTGATAGTATTCATTTACAAGATTGATTTAAGGTGGAGCATTCCTGTCAATTGAGTTATTGTTATAGCAATCCTATCTGAGTTGTAAAAAATATTCTTTTTAACGTAGACGCGAAGCGGCTTCCCGTTCGCCGTCAGGCGTTCCCGAAGGGTAGGGTACCGCAAAGGACGCACAGACGCGATAGCGGCTTCCCGCAGGGTAGGACACAAAGAAAGAGCGAAAAGAGAAGAAAGAGAATTTCACAAATGATTTAGGATTGCTATATTACTAGATTTCTACTTACCAACTGTTGATGAGACAGATATAAGCTATGAGTGACTGGCTATTTGATGATCCACCAAATGTAGCTGTGATTACGACTCTTCAAGTCATAGAAGGCAAACCAATATTATATGTCAGTCATGATGAAGAGGATGGTGCTTGGCAATTTCATACAAATGAGACAGTTAGAGACTCTGATGCTAAAGTTGTGTCGCTCAGAAGAATTATTGAACTTGACCCTTCTTTGAATCAACTGGCTAATCTACCATTAGGTTGGATAGCAGTAAGGTCAGGGTTAGGAGAGGTTTGGCGAAAATTCAAGAGAAACAAATAGATATTCATAGTTTATCTCTTCTTTTGAATCAAAATAGAATGTATTTTGCAATAGGCATTTTGGCAGTTTATCAAGATTTTGTAGTATCTAAGAATATGATCTATCAAACAATTGTCAAGGCAATTGCCAATCTAGAAGCCGCAAGCTATTGTCTGGAGAATCAATTTATTATTCTTAATCAATGGAATTATTAATCAGGACTTACTTTTACAACCACTTTTACACCTTTTTTTCAGTTACCAATGTAAGACTAACCCATTCACCTTTATCGCTGTAGGTGCGAACCATGCGCTGGCGTAAGTTAGGCTGAATGAGCCAACCAACTTCTAAAAATAAGGGTTGACGTAATTTTACTTGCAAGGGCGATGTTGCAGAAGCACCGTTAGGTAATAATAAAATTTGTACTTGCTTTTGTGGGTCTTGGTCAAAGTGAATGAGAGAACCTTTGATAGTGGCTGTTGAAGTGATGGTTCTTTCGCCAAAAGTCAAACTCTGCACTAAACGTCCAGTGTCATCTAAATGTAATTTTAACGTTGAAGAGAAAGTATCAGGCGATCGCCAGTCAGGATATATTGTAACCGCCTCACCTTGCCATTCTCCCAATAAATCATTTACCGTTAAGGGAGGATTTTCTACTGGTGCTGTTCCGGCTAAATGTTCTCGGATTAAAGTTAGTTTATCAAGTTGACCGTTTTTATCAAATAATTGAACTAAACGTACGCGGCGATTTTCATAAATTAAACTTAGTTCTGCACCAAATTCTGTAAATGGTGCTAATTGTATTGAACCTTGGGAAAAAGCACCATTTTCAAAAAAAAGTGTAGTTTTAGCTAAAGAACTGTATTCTAAAACTAAATCTTCTTGTCCTTCACGGCGGACAACTTGGTGAATAGTTTTATTATCATTCAACCCTTCTAAAGAAACTACGCTTTTAACATCGTTCAACAGCACACCTTGAGGTGAAAATCTGGTGAATGAACCTTGCCATTCACCAAGATTTTTTAATAAATATTCCCATTGAGATGTCATGTTATTTGTCCTTGGTCATTGGTCATTTGTCATTTGATTAATATAATAGAGAACTTTTGACAAGAGACTAAGCCTTAGCAAATCGGTGTACTGCAAATAAGCTGCCTATTAATCCTACCGTTGCACCGAAACTTAAGAGAATCAAAGGTAATAATAAGATTTGTGATGGTGCAAGTTGCAAACCATTGGCAAGGAATTGAATAAACTCTGGTTGATTAGCTAGGAGTTTGCCTAAAAATTGTTCGATTACCGAAATGAAACTCCAAGCGATCGCACCGCCAACTAAACCAAAGGAAATTCCTTGTAAAATAAACGGTAGGTAAATCCAGGCGGAAGTTGCGCCGACTAGTTGCATAATCTCAATTTCGTGTCGTCGCGCCAGTACAATCAGGCGAATGGTGGTAGTAGTAACAGCGATCGCAGTTAAGGTCAAAATACTGGTAATTGTCACAGTAAACCAGTTCAACCCTCGATGCAACTGAGCAATTCTTTTTACAGCTTCATCCACATATTCAACAGTATCAACACCTCGCAATTTCGCCAAATTTGTGGCTAAAACTGGTACTACTTGAGAACTCCGTGCTTTAACTTTCATCTCATCCACTAAAGGATTTTCCCCTAGCTGCTGAGTCGCACCGTCAATATCTGCAATTCCTAAATCCTTCACTAATTTTGGCCAGGCTTCTTCTTTAGAAATGCTTTGCATCGAAACCACTTCCGGCATTTTTACTACCAAATGTTCAATGCTTTTGGCTTCTACTCCTGGTTCTAAATATACTGAAACTTCCAATTGGCTACCGAATTGATTGAGGAGTTTTTCTACTTGCCAAGAAGTTTGCAAACTCAAGCCGAACAAAAATAATAATACCGCCACAGTGCTAACAGCAGCCCAATTCATCCAGCCGCCACGCAATAATCCTAAAAAGGTTTCTTTGAGTAAATAGTCGAGTTTAGTGAGAAATTTGAACACAGACCACCCCAACATCTAAAAAGTAATTTGTAATCACTCTTTATACTCGATGTGATGAAGTTTACCCATGAGGATTTACGCAAAAACTTTGTCTGTTGAGACTGGGTTTAGGGATGTAAGGGTGTGAGGGTGCGAGGGTATAGGCTACCGTGTACACACAAATGAAATCTTCGTTGAGTGCATCTGTCCCGCCTCGGAATGAATTCCGAGTCTCATAGCGCAAGTCATCTGAAGATGACTCAACCAAAAATGTCTTCCAGTCCACGCTTTGTGGACTTTGGCTATTAGCCTGGAACTTTAGTTCTAGGCGGGATGAAAGTTTTTGACTTGTGTTTACACGGTAGGGGTGTGTAAGGGTTTTGAATACCTACAGCCTGCTCTAAAACCTGAATTTTCCTTTTTTGGCGTAAATCATACCAATATCATTCTCACCCAAAAATTACTGAGTGTTGTTCACTTCGACTTCGCTCAGTGAACAACACTCAAAACTCAAAACTCAGCACTCAGCACTCAGCACTTAATAATGCGTAGCCGACTTGCGATGATGCACCGCCGTCACACCATCCTGATTCAACACCTTACCGTTTTCTACAGTGGCATAAACTAACCAATGGTCGCCCGATTCCATCCGGTGCTGCACTTTACATTCCAAATATGCTAAAGCATCAGCCAAAATAGGAGAGCCATTTGCACCTTCTTCAGTGGCGACACCTGCAAATCGGTCTTCTCCAGGGCCAAAGGGTTTGAGGAAATGTTTCATCAAGCCGATGTGATTGCCTTCTTTAAGAATATTCAGGACAAATTCGTTACCGGAATGGGTTAGTGATTCTACGGCTCTTTCTTTGGCAACGGCGATAGTTAACCCCGGCGGATTAAAGCTGGCTTGGGCTACCCATGAGGCTAACATGGCGCTGGCTCTATCTTCTTGTTTGGCTGTCAACACACACAGAGAGCCAACGATGCGTCCTACGGCTTGTTCAACATTGGTCGCGGGGACACCTTGCGATCGCACTTTTTTGGCTTTCTTCAAAGCTTGGGCAAAGTCGGTTCCGGCTTCTTCGCACAATTGCAGAGTCGCATCATCGGGTTTAAACTTGACGCGGATGGTATCAAACCCAAAGCGATAACCAGCATCTTTGAGCCGGCTTTCAATTAAATCGACGGCTTCACCACTCCAACCAAAGGAACCAAACACACCCGCCAGTTTATTATTAGTTCCGGTGGAGAGGACAATCCCTAAAGCTGTTTGCACTGGTGTGGGTGCATGACCGCCTAACGTGGGTGAACCCATAACAAAACCATCAGATTTTTCCACCGCCGCACGGATTTCTTCTGGCTCCGTAAATTCGCAGTTAATTGATTCTACCGCCACACCAGCTTTTGTAATGCCACGAGCGATCGCTTGGGCTAAGGTTGCCGTATTCCCGTACGCAGAAGCATAAATTAGAGCTACTGTCAAGTCAGCCGAGGTTTGCTGTTGACTCCATTGGCGATAAGCTTTTGTTAGGTCAATTAAGCCGTAACGTACTAAAGGCCCGTGTCCTGTCGCATACAAACGTGCGGGAAAAT
Source organism: Anabaena sp. FACHB-83 (assembly GCF_014697485.1). NCBI lineage: Bacteria > Bacillati > Cyanobacteriota > Cyanophyceae > Nostocales > Nostocaceae > Anabaena > Anabaena sp. FACHB-83. Next base: position 138,250 of record NZ_JACJRY010000002.1, read on the forward strand.
CTGCGAGTTTTTCTAGTGCTGTTTCCACCTGCCGCGCGTGGGGAGCCATGAGGCAGTCATAATAATAACGGCGGTCTTCGTTGATAATTTCCCAGCCTTCATCTAATACTTGGTCGCCGCAGATATGCGCCCCAAATAACTTATCGGTGTAGAGAATTTCGGTTTGGGGGTCGTAGGTGCAGAGTTCATCGGCGTAGCGGGGGTTGGGTGTAGGAATGAATTGCAGGTTATGTCCCTTACCCAAATCTAGGGTTTCTTCCCCCCGCATAACAATAATTGGTAACTCTGGATTTTCTAAAGCACCACGTAAATTTATCGCCCCAGGATTAGAACAAACAAAGGTAATTTGGGGTGCAATTTCTAGTAAAGCCTTTAAAGTAGCGGCGCGGTTAGGGTTGATGTGACCGAGAATTACATAATCAATTGCTGTCACATCAATACGCTGTTGCAACGCATCCAAATAAATGTGCGTGAAGGTTTCCCCAGGCGGGTCAATTAAAGCGATTTTGTCAGCTTGAATTAAATAAGAGTTAGCCGTAGTCCCTTTAGCTAAGGCATATTCGATTTCAAATCTTAACCTTGCCCAACTGCGCGATCGCATAACAGTTGTATCGGTAGCAATTGGTAGTACTTGAACATCACGCGGTTTAGTATCTGGCATAATTTTTGAATAACTTGTTTATTTTTAAGTATTTATTATGGCTGAAACAGCAATTGCTACATACGAGTCCACAATTGCAGCCAAAGAGTACCCATTTAAATTAAAGCTTAATTTAGTGGATTAAATTTTCAGTATTTCTTATAAAGAGGATAACAAAATTAATTGCAGATATTGAGCGCATCTTTCCTGTCATTGGGATGGGAGAGAGCGATCGCCAAATACAACGCTGTTACAATAAAGCCATACTCGCTGCCGTATCCATCCTATGACCATCGCTCCAGAAAAAAATCCGCAAACAGGCATCTGCCAGGATGTTATATTTCCTCCTAGTGATATATACAGCGATGAACCACCCTTGGAAAGCGATTTACACCTCAGACAAATCATCCTACTGTTAACTTGCCTAGAATGGCTGTGGCGCGAGAGAAAAGATTTCTATGCGGCGGGAAACTTGACTATTTACTACAGTCCCTATCAACTAAAGTCAGAATTTTTCCGAGGCCCAGACTTTTTTGTAGTATTGGGATGTGAACGTAAAACCAGAAAAAGTTGGGTGGTATGGGAAGAACACGGCAAATATCCCAATGTCATCGTTGAAATTTTATCTGACTCCACAGCAAAGACAGACAAAAATTTAAAGAAAACAATTTATCAAGACACCTTCCGCACACCGGATTATTTTTGGTTTGACCCTAACACCTTAGAATTTGCGGGGTTTCATTTATTAGATGGCGAATATCAACCTCTGCAAGCAAATGAATATGGTCATTTGTGGAGTCAACAATTAGGATTGTATCTGGGCGTGTATGAGGGATTATTGCGTTATTTCACCCCAGATCATCAACTAGTACCCACACTGGAAGAAACTGCACAACAAGCGCAACAACAAACGGAACGTCTTGCAGCAAAACTGCGGGAGTTAAATATTGATCCCGATACAATATGAGTCATAAGCTAATCAGCATTTAAGCTGCGCTATTGAAATTGTACATAAATGACTTAAACTCTCTCCTCTGCCCCTCTGCCCCCCTGCGGTCTAAACTGCAAACTAAGTGCTTAATAGCTTATCGTGTCGTCCTCTTGCCTTCTGGAGACACTTGGGTGGGCGGGTTCCCCGACTGGGGTAAAGTTTCGTCCTCCTGTTATGTCGAACCACCAAGGATCTTGGTGAGAATTAGTTTTAATTAAAAAAGCTTTTTTCCGCAAAAACCGTTTGAGGGCAGATGCACCCATACGCGAACCGCCCAAGCCGGAGAATTTAAAGGCGTTTTTCTCACCTTCGTGCATAATAGCGGTGAGGGCGGCATCATTAATACTGATAGCACCTGCATCTATGTGTTGGGCAACTGTTAATGCTTCAGTTTCCGTTTCTGCAAACACCGCCGCACTTAGTCCATAAATTGAATCATTAGCTAAATTAACTGCTTCTTCTACTTTGGCAAAAGCCATGACGGGCATGATCGGGCCAAATGTCTCTTCCGTCATAACTTTCATTGTATGGTTAACTTGAGTTAACACCGTGGGACGACACCACCAACCGCCGCCCAACTCCTCAACTTTGCCGCCGCAATGAATCACAGCACCTTTTTCCACGGCATCGGAGATATGTTCGTTAATGATACCCGCTTGTGTTTCGGCAATAATCGGGCCAAGTTCGCCACTTTCAATGGCGGGATAAGCTAGTTGTAGGCGATGGGCTTTAGCTACTAACTGATGATAAAACTTGTCAAAGATAGATTCAGCAACGTAAATTCGCTCAATTGATAAACATGACTGTCCGGTATTGACGACAGAACCCCATAAAATTGCTGATGTGGCTAATTCTAAATTGGCAGATTCTAAAACGATCGCCGGATCTTTCCCTCCCAATTCTAAAAAAGCGGGGATAAATTTGTTAGCTGCGGCGGCTGCAACTTTGCGTCCAGTGGCGACACTACCTGTAAAGCAGATTAAATCTACATTTTCAATTAAAGCCGCGCCGGTTTCTCCCGCACCTTCTACAAAGCTTAAAACATCACGTAGCGCCGATACTTCATTAATTGCATCTGTGAGTGGGGCGATGAAACGCGGTGCAATTTCACTGGGTTTAACAACTACCGCACAACCCGCCAGCAGTGCCGGAATAGTATCGATGGTAGATAGTAATAGTGGAAAATTCCACGGACTAATCACCCCAACTACAGGGTAAGGGGTTGATGTTTGTTGTAGGGCGATAAAGGGGATAGATGTATTTTTGGCTGAATCTTGTAATAAGTCTGGCGCTAACCCACACCAGCGATCAATGCTAGATAGAAACGAGTCAATTTCCATTACCGAGATAGACAATCTACCCGTATCATTGACCAAAGCATCTGTGAGTTTGTCGCGTCTAGTTAATATTGCTTGCTTCCATTCTTTTAAAGCTGCAACTCTCCCGTCTACCCCTAGTTGTTGCCAACGCACTTGCGCCCTTCGCGCCCGGTTGCATTGCTGTGCCAGCAGTTTTGGCGGCGGTGGGATAATTACATAATCATATTTGCCGGTGCGTGGGTTACGGACTTCGATTGGTTTTTTCATTTGTCATTGGTCATTTTTCAGACTTTATACTTCAGATTTCATACTTTCAAATCACTCCTAGCTGAGATAGGCGTTCTATTGTTTGTTGCTGTGTTTGGATGAAGTGTTTGCGGTCTACTTCTTGATTTAGCATAGTGTTTGCTGGGTAAAATTGTGCCTCGCTGTAGCTTTGGGCGTAGATTTCAAATCGCTGACGAGAAAGTAAATTATTTAACCCTGGACGATGGCGATCGCGTCTTAAAGCGGCTAAGTCTATCTCGGCAAAGGCGGCCATACTTTCCCCTGCACCTGTTTCTGCTAATACAATCCCGCGATAATCTACTATTTTTGAGCCACCATCAACAGAAGAAATAGGAATAGTACTATTAGCTAGACCTGCGGTATTGCTAGAAACAACATAAGCCATATTTTCCACAGCACGAGAAATTTTCGCCGCGTCTTTGGGTGTGAGGTTTTTGTTATACACTTCTGAGGTGGAATGCAGAAAAATCTCGGCACCACGCATAGCTAAACACCGCGCCACTTCTGGATACAAAATTTCTTCGGAAGCTAAAGCAGCTAAATTGCCAATAGCAGTTTTCGCTACAGGAAAAACCCCTTCTAAACCATAGCAATCAAGATATTGATCCCAAACATCATGGGGTGTTGGTGCGAACAAAGAATTTAGCCGTCGATACCGCAAAACAATCGTGCCAGAAGGGTCAATAACAAAGCAAGTTTGAAAGTATAAATGGGGAAAGTTGGGGTCGAGTTCGTAGGCGTTTCCAGCTAAAAAGATTTGATGCTTTTGGGCAATTTTACTGAGGGCTTCATATTCTGCACCGTGCATTTCTATACAAGCTTTTTCTCGCCACACAGCCAGAGATTCACCCATCGGGAAACCGGTGAGGAAATATTCTGGGAGGACAATTAAGCGACAGTCAAACCCAATAAAAGCAATGCTGGCGGCAATTTGTTGTGCCAAGCGGTTGATAGTATTATGAATGATTTCTTGGGCTGAGTGGCGATCGCGTGCTTGATTGACAGCATGACAAGTGACTTGCAATGCTAAGGCTCGGTATGATGCGATGGAATTGGGAATATCTGCCATGCTGTTTGCTGTTTAGAAACGCCTCACTATTAATTTACAAGGATATGCTAACTATGCCTAGCGATCGCGCCATCAAGCATAATTTAATATGACAGCAAGATACACCCTTTCACTCCCACAATCTTTATGTGTAAGTCCTGACCTTGTTTGAGAGCAAGGTATGAGAAAATACAAGACTGGCCAAGTGGTCAATTATGTACTTTCTCTACTTAACCCACCTCAGAACTAGGAATAATGGCAAAAAACTTTCATCAAAACTCGCAATTTTCCGCAGATAATTCCATTTCGCACCCTTGTATAGCAAAGCCAAGTTCTGAGTTTTACACTGTTTTTTCTCCAGCAGAAATTTTAGAAATTATTCACGCCTTAGAAACTCGATGGGAAATCCCCCTGAAATATTCTTATAAAGGTCAAGGGGCAAAAATTTGGCATGATTTTTATCAGAAATTTATTAGCCCTAAATGGTATCGCAAATCAAGTGTAGAAATTGACCTATTAAGGAACAGTTTTGCATATATTTATGAAAATATATCAAAATTTAGCCAAGTCAATATTATCGACGTGGGTGCAGGAAATTCATACCCAGCCAAAGAATTTGTTTTCCGACTCAATCAATTGAATAAAATTAATAAATATATTGCTTTAGATATTAGTGAAGGATTGCTGACTGTATCCAAGAGAAATTTTACAAGTTGGTTTCCTAAACTGGATTATAGCAACCAACAAATTGACATTGAAAATAGCTGTATACCTGCAAATTTCTCAGGCAAACCCAAAATCATTCTGCATTTGGGTGTGACAATGGGCAACCATCACAATAGAAATCAGGTGCTGCATAACTTTAGAAATAGTATGGATGAAAATGATTTGCTCATCTTTACCAATGAAATTGGTTCTAACTCTCAATGGGATGGCATAGCCAGAGGTGGCTGTAAGTATCACGCCGAAGCCATATATCGCACAATCAAAAATACAATTGGTATTAAATCTCAAGATTGTCAACTAATTAGAAAGTATGACTTAGCAACAGATAGTGTCGTCGCTAATATCAAATTCCAGCATAATTACACTATAGATTTCAGCTTCCAAGGAATAGATAAATCTATTGAAATCCCCAAGGGTAAAGAAATTACAATTTGGAGACATCATAAATATGAAATGCCTAAACTTACCCAAGAACTAGAAAGTGCGGGATTAGAACTTGTTCATTACACTACTAACAAATATTCATCACATATTATGGCAATTTGTCAGGTTGCTAATATCTAATGAAGCCAAAAAAGAATTCTAATTTCTGTGGAATTTCCTAAATTTAGTAATTCTTGAATAAACCAATCAACACAACCGACATATTCTCTATAACTCTGTACCCATGAAACTTCAGTTGTGTTGTCTTTTTTCATTTTATAAACAGGCTCATCGTCTGGTAAATCATCAGGAAAAGGAGCCGAAGCAGAAAATAAATAGGCATACTGATGATTTACATAGCCTTTACATTCTGGGAATATTCTATCCCAATCATAATCAATAATTTCTTGAACCATGAACCAAGTAAAGTGATGTCCCATTCCAAGACCTTTATTTTCAAAATAGTCTTGATAACTAGGATTCATATCTTCTGGTAAACCACGCGGTTCTGAAACTGGAACTATTTTTTCAGTATGCCAGTGATAATAACTCAGAGAGTGATGATGATAACCAACAAGAGCAGCGTATAACTCGTATGGTGTACCGGGATTCATGTAACATACTGGTATTCTTTTACCTTTTGACCACTTCGGTTCAGGAATTGGTTCCCATTGATTGTTTTGCCAAATTTCTGCGTAAAGGCTGCTAGTTGTACTCATATTTGATTTGGGAAAAAAATCAGTGGAGTATATTTTTATTTTATAGCCTACAAATATAACATCCCTGATGATAATTGATGTCTGCAATTATGTGGAGATCGCTCCCCCCATCCTACAATGCGATCGCAAATAGCCCATCTAAGCAGCAGAGAGTTTCCTACAAACATAGAAAAAATCTATCGAGTTGATTAGAGAAACTTGATTGTGCTGGATAGAGAGTATTGACAGTGGTTTGAAGTTTGCATCTACGATTTCAGAAATTTTTCTGTTGAGCCTGGGAATTTTAAATCAATTTTGATGTATCCTAGATTTTCTTAGGTAATTTTTTCAACACCCAAGTTCATAAAACTTTTTTGCGGATTTCACGCAAGATTCTGGAAGAAGTTCTTGAACTCTCTCAGAATCTACTTTCTGTTGATTATTTCTTTGTCACACTTTAAGGCTTAACAAATCATCATGGATATACGACTCATCAAAAAATCTGAAAAATTAATCCTGAAAAAGATAAAACAGATAGAAGAAGAAAATCTTTCAATAGATGATTTTGAAAGCCAAGAAGCTACCGTTGAGGAAAAACCAGTAGTCAATATAGTAGAAACTAGAGAACCTAACTATATTCCGGTGCGGGATAACCCGGTAGTTTTATCCATCGCCAATTCAGGATGGCAGGTTTCGGAAATCTTACGGGATATCAGAGTAGATAATTTCTACGATTGATAAATAACCAATATATATATGTCAGAATTCTAATCTTTAACTTATGAATTCTGCAAAAAATATGTTCATCATAAATAAGCAACAGCAAGATAACTGTTGCTTATTAGTTGTTTTTTAAGACAGCGAACACTCGATGATTTGAAATTCCTTGTGGTAAGCTTTTTGCTAGTGATTACCACATCTTGAGATTTCATGCTAGAGCTAGTATTAGTCAAATTAGGAGGTTCTTTAATCACTGATAAGAACCAACCATACACTGCTCGACTAGAAACTATGCAAAAACTAGTTACGGAAATTAGTCTAGTCAGGCAGCAAAATCCTAGTGTGAAACTGATTATTGGCAATGGTGCTGGTTCTTTTGGGCATCAGTCAGCACATAAATATAATACTATCAATGGTGTTGTCTGTGATGCTGATAAACTAGGGTTTTGTCTAGTTCATCAAGACGTTTTAGATTTAAATAAATTACTGGCCCATTATTTTTTACAAGCAGGTTTACCAGTAGTGAGCTTACCACCTCTCACGATGGTAGTGACTCAGAATAAACAGCTAGTGAAAACAAACTTTTCGGTAATTGAAAATAGTTTACAAGCTGGCTTAATACCGTTGGTTTTCGGTGATGTTGTTTTAGATCAAGTCATTGGCGGTACTATTCTTTCTACTGAAACTTTATTAGCAGAGTTAGCCAAATACTTTCATATTCAAGATAACTACCAAGTCAAACTCATCAATGCGGGGAATTATCCTGGTGTGTATGACGACAATGGGCAAGTAATACCTGAGATTACACCAGCCAATTATGCTCAAATTAAAGCTGCTATCGGCAAGAGTGCGTCAATAGATGTAACTGGCGGGATGATTCAGAAGGTAGAAGAATTTTTGGCTATTTCTGATTGGGGAATTGATTGTTGGATAATTGATGGCAATATTCCCGGAAATTTAGTCAAGGCTGTGTTAGGACAGGCGACTTTAGGAACAGTGATCCGCTCTGGTGAATGCAGGTAAGAATTTAGGGATAAAAGGGAGAGCTAATTCATTAAGTGCAAGATATTCGCATGAGGGGTATTGCATTTAAAGATATATTGGGCATACTAAGGGAAAACTTTGGCCATCTTTTGTGGGAATCATTCTGAATTTGGGATGATCTGCCAAAAAGAAAGCCAGTAACTTGCAGGATTCAGCAAGATGGCGTTTTCTCACTTTGTACCGCAACAATCTTCTCAGACTTTGCTGTGGAGTGTTCTGAACAGCATTACTGACCCCATTTTTGTGAAGGACAGACAACACAATTGGGTGTTTGTTAATGATGCGTTTTGTCAGTTCATTGGATATGAGCGAACAAAACTAATTGGTAAATCTGACTATGATTTTTTCTGCAAAACCCAAGCCGATGTTTTTTGGGCGAGAGATGAACTGGTTTTTACCACAGGTGTGACTGATGAAAATGAGGAATTAATCACAGATTACCAAGGTAAAACCCAAATCATATCTACTAAAAAAAGCTTATTATCTGACGAAGCTGGTAATTCATTTTTAGTAGGTTCAATTCGGCTAGTTGTTCCCCAAGATCAAATTGAAACTACTTTGCTACTTCAGACAATCAATAAATTAGAACAAGAAATTAATGAACGCCAACAAACAGAGAAACGCTTTCGCAGACATAGTAATGCGCTACAACAGCTTGTGCAGAGTGAAAAACTACAACATGATGATTTTCAAATTGCGATTCAATATGTAACTGAAGTAGCTAGTTTAGGTCTTGAGGTTGGGCGTGTTAGTGTTTGGTTATACACAGAGAACCGTTCGGAAATTCAATGTGTGGATTTATATGAACAAGAATATAATCGCCACAGTCACGGTTTGGAATTATCTGTTTACGACTTCCCGCAATATTTTCAAGCTCTCAAAGAAGAACAAATAATCGCAGTTACTGATGTGCATACTGATGCTCGCACTGCTGAATTTTCGGCAACTTATACAACTCCATTGGGAATTACTGCGATGTTGGATGCGCGGATATGGTCGAGAGGGGAAGTAATTGGTGTAGTTTGTTGTGAACATTTAATCACCCCACGCCAGTGGACATTAGAAGAACAAAGCTTTATTGGCTCAATTACTGACTTTGTGCGGCTGGTGGTTGAATCACGCGATCGCAAAATTGCCGAAGCAGCACTCAGACAACAAACTCAACAACTAGAACAAACACTAAAAGAATTAAAACGCACTCAATCCCAAATCATTCAAAGTGAAAAAATGTCTTCTTTAGGACAACTAGTAGCGGGTGTAGCTCACGAAATCAATAATCCGGTTAACTTTATTTATGGCAATATTAATCCTGCGATTAATTATGTTCATGATTTATTCAAGCTAGTTAATCTTTATCAGGAAAACTATCCTTATCCTGTGGAGGTAATTCGAGAAGAAATCGATTCTATAGACTTAGATTTTTTAATGTCAGATTTACCCAAGCTATTATCTTCTCTGAAAATAGGAGCCGATCGCATTCGCCAAATTGTACTGTCTCTCCGTAATTTTTCTCGCCTGGATGAAGCTGAATATAAAGCGGTGAATCTGCACGAAGGTATTGATAGTACATTATTAATCTTAGAAAATCGGCTCAAGGCTAAACCTAATTATCCAGGTATTAAAGTTATTAAAGACTATGGTAAATTACCTCTGGTTGAGTGCTATGCTGGTCAACTCAATCAGGTATTTATGAATATTTTGACTAATGCGATCGATGCTATCGAAGAACGAGACGCACAACGCACACTAAAGGAAATGCAAGCTACTCCTAGTAGAATTCGGATTGATACAGCAGTTGAGAATGAAACTCAGATTGCTATTAAAATTGCTGATAATGGTTTGGGTATACCGGAAGATATTCAAAAACGGATTTTTGACCCATTTTTTACTACAAAACCCATTGGTAAAGGTACAGGAATGGGAATGTCAATTAGTTATCAAATTATCACCGAAAATCATCATGGAACCCTGGAGTGTATTTCATCTCCGGGTAAAGGTACAGAATTTATAATTATGATTCCGTTAAAACAAGGTGAGGATTGAATGAAATCTGGGTGTAATGGTAAATAAGAGTGAAAAATGACATTCAATCGAGTAAATTTTTGGCAACCATCAAATATGATTAACTATACTAAACCCGATCGCAGTGCCACTACAGCAGCTTGAACACGATCATCAACTGCTAGTTTGTTCATAATCCCACGGACATGGGTTTTAACGGTATTGGGACTCAGATAAAGTTTTTCCGCAATTTCGGGGTTGCTTAAACCTTCTACCATCAGTTTTAAAACTTCTAACTCTCTGGTGGAAAGATTGGCGGTGTTTCCTTGGGTTGTGGGAGGTTTGAGGTTATCAATGACACGTCTGGCGATTTGCGGATCTAAATAAGTCGCGCCATCAACGGCGGCTGCGATCGCTTTTAACAGTCTTTCTACACTCGCACCTTTGATACAATAAGCATCTGCACCACTGGATAATGCCGCAATTACTTCTGTTTCGGTGGTGTGGGATGTCAGCATCACGACATGAGTTTCTGGTAACGCCGCTTTAATTTGCTGTGTCGCTGCAATCCCATCCAGGCGCGGTAAACCAATATCCATGACTACCAAATCTGGTTTTAATTTTAAGGCTGCTTGTACCCCTAAATAACCATCTTCTGCTTGTCCAACAATTTCCAACTGGGGTTGCGCCATTAGTGATTGTTCTAGTCCTAGTTGCATCATCGGATCATCTTCCACAATCAAAACGCGCAATACAGGTTGATCATTCGGCAGATTGAAGGAGTAGCTAGGATTGGTAGACATTTTTTTATCTAGTCAATGGTCAATAGCCAATAGTCCAATAGCTATTGACTATTGACCATTGACTAACTTCTCTATTCTTCCACGCGATAGCCAAACTCTGCCAAATTTAACCGAGACTGTCGCCACTTTGGCTGGACTTTGACGAAAAGTTCCAGGTATACTTTGCCGGAGATGAGTTTTTGGATTTGTTCGCGGGCGGCGCTACCAATGGCTTTGAGCATAGAACCACCTTTACCAATTAAAATACCTTTTTGGGAATCGCGTTCGACGTGGATGGTAGCGAGGACGCGGGTAATTGATGGTGTTTCTTCTACTTTATCAATGGCGATCGCCACAGAATGCGGCACTTCTTCACGGGTTAACAGTAAAATCTGTTCCCGAATTAACTCGCCCATAATAAACCGTTCTGGTTGGTCTGTCACCAAGTCAGGCGGATAGTATAAGGGGCCTGTTGCTAAATTTTCCGTCAGTAATTCTTGTAGTTCTGGTAATCCTGTACCAGTCTTGGCGGAGAATTTCGCTAACGGCCATTGGTTAGCATCACCTAGTTGTTGGTAACTTTCATCGATAAACTGGGAATCCGTTGGTTGCTGATCAATTTTGTTCAGTCCCAAAATTACAGGGGTGTGACTGTGGGTTAATAACTCCGCAATGTAGCGATCGCCAGCACCACAAGCAGCTGTACTATCAACTACAAACAGCACCACATCTACTGATTCAATGGCAATTTTGGCATTTTGTACTAACACTTCCCCCAATTGGTGATGGGGTTTATGAATTCCCGGTGTATCGACGAAAATTAATTGTGCTGCTTCGGTGGTCAAAATTCCTCGCAAACGATTCCGCGTAGTCTGGGCTACTGGTGAGGTTATTGCAATTTTTTGACCAACTAATTGATTCATTAGAGTAGATTTACCGACATTTGGACGACCAATAATGCCGATAAACCCCGATTTATACTCAGGAGGAGCTTGAGGAATTAATACTTCTCCTGAAAAAGAGAAGACGTGATTTTCAATACTAGTCACCTTTTACTCCACCTTCATATTTTATAGATGAGATAAGTTAGTTCTGGGTTCAAACGCACAACAAACATATATTCACCCTGGAATTTTCGGGGTTTGCCATTGTTTCAGTTTAATCTACTACTAGAGATATTTGAGTGGAAATATCTCAAAAAATAGATATTAAATCCAACCAACATTATGTTATCTCTCTTCCATCCACTTGTGTTATCTGCAAGAGAGCCAGTCATTTTGATGACAATATTCTTGGATTCTAGCTGGAGAATACCACCAAATTATGATGTAATTACTATGACTGAGAAATAATTTCTCGCTTAAACTCGCCTAATTTCACAAATTAATTTACTCGTAAAGGCTGGGAGTAGGGAGTGGGGAGTAGGGAGTAGAAAAGAGCATTTTGTAGGTGTACTGATTTTTTTCAGAAATCAAATATGAGTCCTATATGTAGTATAGATATTCAGAGCTAGATGCAACAGAGATTTTTCATCAAAACTGAAAAATTCATGAGCTATGTAACAAGCGATCGCATAATATTGACTTTTGTTAACGACAGTAAAAAAAGCCATCACATATCATTAATCTACATCAAATTTGATATTTGACAATTTGACACTAACTCAATATAACGTCAGTTAAACTGTGATGAAAATTAATTTTTTCTGTAAAGTAGAAAGACTAAATTAAACCTAATTTGAGATGACCGGGTTTCGATACTTCGACTGCGCTCAGTATCCACACTTCGACAGGCTCAGTGCATCGCTTCGCGGGAGTTGAGCGAAGTCGAAACTCAACCCTCTTCTAGCCAGATGATCGAGCATTGAGCGCAGTCGAAATGCGTCTTCTAAATAATTGTGTCCACTTACTAATCTAAGTTAAATTAAATTAAATTAAATTATAGTTAGATAATTTTGTCGGACGACCTCTTGATGAAGCAGAAGTTGATGTTTAGTCCCAGATACTAAATTATCAGCTTCTTTCTCTAAATTGAATTAGGGAGTAGGGAGTAGATTTGTTTGTAATTGATTTAGGACTGCGATACCTTGAGAAATGAGAATCTACCAAGAAGACATAAACTGCCAATCTTCAGCATCTTTCTCTGTATCTGTATTGTCTTCTGAATCGGCTGGTTGCTCTACATCTTCTGACTGTAGCAACTTTTCATATTCTCCTGAATCAACCCATTTTAACAATTCGGAAGCTCGCATCACCGACCAGGGAAATTTGTACTCCATAAAGCTGAATATTTTAGTAACTTGATCCAAGTTATCCAGACTAATGAGTGAAAATTCCCGTGCTTGCGCTTGAAACTCCGCAATGGTATCGGCATTTATATATTCCGATGGTAAACCAGCCAACTTCATGAGTGCGGTGATGGCGATATTAATATCTTGACACGCCAATAAACCCGCGCGATCGCATGTGAATTTTGACATCAAAATCCAATTACATAAAGCGACTTCTATCCCCCCAGCCGCTAAACTTCCCAAACCAAAAGTTGTACTATTAACAATATTTTTTAACAGTGGCATCACATTTGCCATTTGTTGATAAGCAATATATTTACCCTTAATCCGGGCAATTTCACATCCAAATGCAAATAGTAATTCAGCGTGTGTATACCATTCCAGTGCTTCTAAATTTGCACTCACCATTGGCTTGTCTACACCAACAGCATTGGTTTGAATATGTCCCGTACCCCGAAATAAATAAAGTTCTGGCTGGGGAGTCAAGTCAAGAATTTGACAGCTTTCTGTAAACGCATCAGATAATTTGGGAAAATTTTGCGATGTCACGCGAAATTCTCCCCCGATAATTTGCATTCTCAGTAAACGGTCAATTCCATATTCATTTACCTTCTTTAATACTAAAGGTAAACCAGGCATTTTATTTAAAGCTGCCAAAGCTTTTTGATCAAAGGGATGCTGAAATCTGACTATATTCAGTCCAGTCAATATTTTTTTTGTCATAATATTGTTTTATCTGCGTCCATCTGTCTTGAAAAGTTTGCTCAAGTCGGCAGAGCCGCCCACGCAACGCCAGTGAGGGAGTCGGGGAACCCGCCCAACGCACTGGCTCAACTTTTCGCTGCGTCCATCTGCGGTTAATTATTCTTGCTTATACTTCACTAGCATCAGAAATGCTATAAGTGTTACCCTTTCTGAATAAATTGCTTTAAAATCTCTCCTGGCTTTCTATCCCAAGTATCAATATGTTCATAGATTAAATGATCTGAATTGAATTTGTAAGTTGAATAACCATTAAAAAATATCTTAGCTTGCCAAGGCACACGCAAAACACCACGCACTGTCCATTTCGCTAAAATAGTATCTTCTGCTGATTGATACACTTCATGTAAATCAAAAGCGATGTGAGTAAAAAATAATTGGGCGTGAAATCGTAATGTCCAAAAAATAATTCGATAGTTGAATTTATATTTAAATTTATTTACTGGGTCTTTAAAATAAATATCCTGTGTATAAATATTATATGTAATATCTTGCTCAAAAAGTGTGGGTAAATCTTGTTTGAGAGTTTGAATGACCTGTTCTATCTGTAATTTATCTGCCACGCGCTTTATCCTTTAAAAAAGATTTTTTAAGAATCTCTTGATTCTCTGCCAGAATGACAAAGAATTGCTGTTGCTGGGTTGTTGTAAATCAGCCAAAGTCGGAAACGCCGCAGGTTGAGAGTAGGGGCCATTTCGCAAAACTTGAGCAAGAGCATTGTTATTTTCGCGCAAACCTTCGTAAAAAAAGCAGACTTCCCCAGAAATTCCGAGTCGGCGGTTGTAAGCGATCGCCTGCACAAGATATTCTGGGCTGATAGAATAACTCCCCAACTTGATCAAAATTCCCGGTGCTAACTTAGGGAGAGTTGCATCGCTAAACTGACAACTTGCTAGTCGGTTAGCGATCGCTTTATAACTATTAAAATCGCGGCGATATATCTGCGGGTGAATCATATCCACTATGCCCAACTTCAACCATGTGGCTGAGTCTTGGAGATATTCGCGCAATCCCCAATCATAAATATTAGGTGACATCGATACCAACAAGTTAGGATTAATTCTTTTGACTTCGCCATATAAACGTGCCAAAAAATCGGTCAAAATATCAGCACGCCACTGTAACCATTGTTTATCTTGGTGGTTATTGGGTGGACGACGGCCAAATTGCTGCTGATAACAGGCAACTGTTAAAGCATCATACCCTCCTTCTGATGGTAAAGCCGGAAAGCGATCGTCTCCCTGAATCCCGTCCACATCATAATTTTTCACCACTTCCAAAACCAAATTCAACAGAAAATCTTGCACCTGGGGATGAAAAGCATTCATCCACTCAAAGCCATTTTTCTGCAACAAATTACCTTGATTGTCACGCGCCGTCCATTCTGGCTTTTTTTGTAACAGCATTCCACCATTCAAGTTGTAAGAACTCGCAAACCCATATTCAAACCAAGGGATAACTTTTAACCCCACTCGTCGCGCCTCGGCTATTACCTCCGCTAACGGGTCACGACCAACCGACATTGGGTCAATTTCCACTCCAAAATTTTGCCGCATAGTTTGGCTGGGGTACATAGTCACACCCTTATTCCAAACCACAGGGAACACAACATTAAATCCTGTCTCCGCTAACAAGTCCATCGCTGCTGCAATGCGTTGTTGTGACCGGAAAACTTTACTATCGGTAGTTGTCAGCCAGACACCGCGAATTTCTTTTGAGTTCATAGGTTTCAGGAGGAGTCTGATATCATGTCCGGGTAATGACTTACGATTAAGCGCCAGTTTCCAACCACGAATGAAATCTGGTTGTTGGAGT
This sequence comes from Anabaena sp. FACHB-83, assembly GCF_014697485.1. NCBI lineage: Bacteria > Bacillati > Cyanobacteriota > Cyanophyceae > Nostocales > Nostocaceae > Anabaena > Anabaena sp. FACHB-83. The sequence goes on from NZ_JACJRY010000002.1 coordinate 153,797, forward strand.
AAAGATTGACATTTTACTTTTGCCTTGTTGCACTAGTAACTAGATTAATTAAATTTTCAGGGTCAACAGGTTTAGTCAAGTAATGCTGAAAGCCGGCAGCGAGAATTTTTAAGCTGTCTTCTTCGTGGGAAAATGCAGTTAAAGCGATCGCTGGAATATCACCACCCTTTTCTGGTGCTAAAGCCCGGACTTGTTGGATTAAGTTATAACTTTCTTGGTTTGAGAGACTGAGGTCACTAATCAAGATATCTGGTTTTGTCTCTTCAATAATTACCAGTGCAGTCTCAATTGATGCGACGGCGGTTGCATTTGCGCCATACTCTTCAAACATAAAAGCTAAAAAGTTGCGGCTATCAGTTTCATCACCAACAACCAACACTTTCAAGCCTACCAAGGGTGTATTACCTGTTGTACAAGCAATCGAGTTGTCCGCTTTACCATCAAGACTGGGACTTGGCATTAAGGGAAGTCTTAAAGTGAAAGTTGCGCCTTTTCCTTTACCTGGGCTGTCGGCGATAATGATGCCGTGGTGTAGTTCTACCAAGTGACGGACGATCGCTAGTCCTAATCCTAAACCATTGTGCGATCGTGTGGTGGTGCTGTCTGCTTGGCGGAACCTTTCAAATACTTGGGGGAGAAAGTCTGGTTCAATCCCAATTCCTGTATCAATTACCTGAATTTGAGCATAAGATGAACTGACAAATTGAATGGGAGATACGCTAGATGTCAGGACGATTTCTCCTGCTGGAACTAGCTCTTTCGGCTCTGCTTCAGTTACTTGGATGAGTTCGAGATTGACAGTAACTTTACCATGTTGTGGTGTAAACTTAATGGCATTATTTAATAGATTCCAGATTATTTGTTGTAAACGTACTGGATCACCACAAACTGAACCAATAGCAGAATCAAGAATTGTGCTGATTTGAATATGTTTAGCATCAGCTAAGGGGCGGACAGCTTCTAGGGCGGCTTCAATGACAGCCACTAAGTTAACTACACATAAATTCAGTTTTAGCTGACCACGAATAATCCGCGATACATCTAAAATATCTTCAATTAATTGCACCTGAGATGTCGCATTACGTTCAATGGCTTCTAAAGCTTTAGTAGTTGCTTTATCATCCAGTTTTTTAGAACGTAATATTTTTGACCAGCCCAGCATAGAAGTTAAAGGTGTGCGGAGTTCGTGAGAAAGCACAGCCAGAAACTCATCCTTCATCCGGTTGGCGGCTTCTGCTTCTTGTCTGGCGGTTTGTTCTCGGATGATTTGAGCGCGGACTTCTTCAGCTTGCTTGCGTTCGGTGATATCTTCGAGCGTACCAACATAGCCCAATAATTTTCCTTGCGCCGAAACCATCCGGGATGAGCGCACCTGTACCCAACGCTGACTATGATTAGCTGTGAGAAATTGAAAATCTTGCGAGTAGTTTTGGGAACCAATATCTAAGTATTTTGACCAAGTAGCGATCGCTCTTTCGCGGTCATCGGGATGCACAAATTCCAACCATTGTTTTTCTAAACTTTCGGCAGCATTTAAACCACAAATTGCCTGATAGTGAGGATTAGTATATTTACATTTTCCTGCTGTATCTGTTTCAAAAATCCCCACCGGCGAACAAGTACTCAGAGAACGAAAACGTTCTTCACTTTGCCGTAATTCTGCATTCACAACTGCTAGTTGCTCTGCATGTTCTTTAATGGCTTGAGTTTTCTTAAATAGCTCAACAAATACTGTAACTTTCGATATTAATATATTCGTATCTATAGGCTTAAGCAAATAATCAACCGCCCCTATTGCATAACCTTTAAATAACATTTGGTCACTCGTGCTAAAGGCGGTGAGAAAAATAATAGGAGTTTGACACGACCTGTCTCGACTACGAATTAGATTAGCAGTTTCAAAGCCATCCATTCCCGGCATTTGTACATCCAGCAAAATGACAGCAAAATCTTGATGCAGCAGACACCGCAAAGCCTCAGAACCAGAGGTTGCTTTAACTAAATTTTCTCCCAGTCTTTCTAAAATTGCTTCTAGCGCCAACAAATTTTCTAATTTGTCATCTACCAAAAGGATGTTGACTTTGGGTTCAGGCTGCATGACTTATCGTGCTGTAATTCAGTTCAGGTCGGGGTTTCAATCTCTTCAAAGGGGATTGCTTGAATTATTATGACACGACACAGTTTCTGTCATTTGTCATTTGTCAACGGTCAATAGTCATTTGTGAATGTTAATTCTTCCCCTGTAACCCAAATCGATGTTTTTGGGGTAGGACGTAGAATATACTTTTGGCGACTGTAATACATCTTTGTATTTTAAAATATTACGCAAGCTCCAACCTGCAATCTGTGGTTGCAGCGTTTAGTTGTCACGCCTTTGTTTATCCGTTTGTAACACTTTTGCCAATAGTATCAGCTACAGTAAAGTGTACAAGTGAAGGCGGAAGCTACCCACAGCCGTCGCGGAGGCCAGTCAGTATGAATAGACCTTCGTTGTTTTGTCGTGTTGCCAAGAAAAAGGTGGTAGCTTATAAAATTAGTGATTTCACAACGACTATAGGAATAAATTCTTCTAGTTCCGCGATCGCCTGTTATAAGTGCTGGTTCATTATAGTTTTCTATTATACTTTTAGCTTCTCTCCGTATTATCTCTTAGTTTTTTTCAAAAATCAAATATGATTCCTATACAAGTTTGAACAGTTAAGCCGAACAGAGGTAGAACAAATGTTAGGAATAACGCTTCAGGAAACGAGAGTTTACCGAGAAATTAAGGAAGAGGGACGAGAAGAAGGCAGAATTGAGGGAGAGCGTTCGCTTATTCTCCGGCTACTACAAAACCGGGTGGGAGAATTACCTCCAGATGTGTGTGAATCTATTGCAACTCTGTGTTTAGAAGAATTAGAAAATCTGGGCGAAGCGTTGCTTGATTTTACTAGTTTGGCTGATTTGCAAGTTTGGTTAGAAACAGTTCAAAATTAGGATGGGCGTTTGCTGTAACAATGGCGATCGCATCTTCACATAGCATTCTTATGTTAGACCAAACTAATTCAGGTGTAGCTATCAATTCTTCTTACCCAGCGCGTCGAGGCAAACATAAAATCTTTATTGGGATGGCTCCCGGCGTGGGTAAAACTTATCGAATGTTAGAGGAAGGAAATGCACTCAAACAAGAAGGAATAGATGTAGTTATTGGACTGTTAGAAACCCACGGACGCAAAGAAACAGCAGAAAAAGCCGCAGGATTAGAAATTATTCCGCGTCAGCAAATTGCTAGAGGTGGGTTGACGCTGACGGAAATGGATACCGAGGCGATTTTACAGCGATGTTTAGGAACTAGCTCTTATACGTCTAAATCCCAATTGGTTTTAGTTGATGAACTGGCTCATACAAATGTCCCTGGTTCCCCACGGGAGAAACGCTACCAAGATGTGGAAGTGATTTTAGCTGCGGGTATTGATGTTTACTCTACGATGAATGTGCAGCATTTAGAAAGTCTCAATGATTTGGTAGCAAGAATTACGGGTGTGGTGGTACGAGAACGAGTCCCCGATAGGATTTTAGAAGCAGCAGACGAAGTAGTGGTAGTCGATGTGACACCAGAAACTCTGCAAGAGCGATTATTGGAAGGGAAAATTTACGAGCAGTCAAAAATCCAACAATCTTTAGATAACTTTTTTCAACGCCGGAATTTAATTGCTTTACGAGAATTGGCTTTGCGAGAGGTAGCCGACAACATCGAAGAAGATGCGATCGCCTCTAGTCCTAATGGGCAATTTTGTAACATCCATGAGAGGGTTTTAGTCTGTGTATCTACTTACCCAAATTCATTACAATTATTGCGCCGTGGTGCAAGACTGGCTAATTATATGAATGCACCACTGTATGTTGTGTTTGTTGCTGATCCTGAGCGTTTTTTAAATAAAGAAGAAAGTTTACACATTCACAACTGTGAAAAGCTGTGTCAAGAATTTACAGGTACTTTTCTTCGCGTTACCAATGGTAACATTGCTCAAGCGATCGCCGAAGTTGCAGAGAAATACCGCATTACCCAAATTGTCATCGGAGAAAGTCAGCGATCGCGCTGGCAAATTTTGTTGAAAGGTTCATTAACTCAAAAGTTAGTTCGCTTATTGAAAAATATTGATATTCATATTATCGCTAGTGATAAACAATCTGCGGTTAAAAGTTAAATATATTCCCTTGGTGAGGTATACCAAAAAATAATTAACCGCAGATTGAAAAGGATGAACGCAGATGTAGACGCGATAGCGGCTTCCCGGAGGGTACGCAGATAAATTCGGATTTCAGCAGGCTTTGAAACGCGAGAATATTAGCATTAAAAATATTAAAATACAACAAAACTATATTCTACAAAATATTTTTAATTTAGCATCTCAGCCTAATTCCTATACAAATAAAATTCAACAATTAACCCAAACTATCAATCAAACAGTCTCCACAATTGAAAATATCTGCACTACCAAACAAATCACACCCGCAAACCTGACTAATTCATCTCGTAAAATCTATGCTTGGTTGAAGTTTCTCTCTGAGGAACAAAATCTACAAATTCACCTAAACAGTACTTATCGTGTACGACAAATAATTGCACAAATTCTCTCTACAGAACAACAAAGTGCTGTAGAAATTATGGTTGAATTTACTAATTTAGCGGGATTATATCAAGGTAAAAGGTCTAGTAAGGTTGTTGCACTTAAGATGAACGAAGGTTTTATTAATGCTGAGGAAGAAGTTTTACAAGCATTAGTGAAATGCACTCTCTTTGGTAAAAATCCAGAAAGTACTCGATTAATTAGAGGGTTTGCGAGTTCTGAAGAATATATTGCTGTTCTCTTAGAGTTAGATTTAATTGCAGAGGTAATTGCCGAAAATCCTCAAGGTAATTTTTATAATTTAAATGAATTGTTTGATCAGCTTAATTTTGAATATTTTGCAGCGAATCTTGTTAAACCCAGGCTTGTATGGAGCCAAATCAAAACCTATCGTAAGTTTGGACATTATGAGCCAGCTAGAGATAGGGTAGTGATTAGCACAACTCTGGATAATGCTTATATCCCTAAGTTTGTGCCTGAGTTTGTTTTATACCACGAATTACTGCATAAATACCACGGCACAAAGTGGGTAAATGGTAAACGTATGGTTCACACCAGCCAATTTCGCACTGATGAACGAAAGTTTAAGTTCTACACAGAAGCAGATGAATGGTTAAAAAAGTTAACACTCAATCAAAGTTGATAAAAGAACTTTCGGCTCAAAAACCTTACCCAATCAAGATTTCACACTTTGACTCCAAATTTAAGTATGTTTGGGGTTTTTTATTGAGATTTTGATAGTACAATTGTTCTAGTGATAGACCTCTGAGCGATACTTTGCCGACGCGAAGTTTAAACGATATCAATACTATGATGACACCATTACAGGGTATAGTTGCAAGCCAAACCCCGAAGTTTGAGCAATATCATGAACATCAAGCTAATCGCCCAAAAAGCTTTAAGCGCGAACATATTGCTTTTCAACGGCTAACTGATGTCACTCAGGTAATTTTGCATCATGCTTTTTGGTTGGCGGAACAAAAAAAACAGCTTTCTTTGCGAGATTACAAACAGCTACTTTTAGAACATGGTTGGCAAGGCGAAGAAAAGCGATATCTGAAAATAGCAGCAGCGTTTGCGAAGTTTTCGCCGCAAGATGTCGCGCAAGTTGAGCCGAGAACTATTTATCAATTGGCAGAAAACAGCAAAAAATACGAGCAAGTTATCAATCGGCTACTAGATTTAAGCATTATTAATCAAGAAAATGTGCGTTCTTTAATTAAAAAGCAGCGTCCAGCCAAAACTGCTGAGTATAAAAATGAAAAACCTAGTATTTGGCGACGGACAAAAAACGGCGGGAGATACTGCCAAATTCCCCCAATTCATGAACCGTCAGAACAAACTGGGATGACTTTGCAAAGAATGATGGATGAAGAAGGATTAAGCGCCCAGCATATTGTGGCAGAAGCGATCGCACTCCGACAAGCATATAAACAAGGGCAACTCATCCACACTGCCAATCAATAAGGTTCAATTAAGGTGATGAAAGTTGATTTCTCAATTTCTGCTCTACCCATAAAGGGATAGGGTTTTAAGGCGAGTATATTTTCATTTTTTCACCCACCATTCCACTCACTATGAGTATTATTGTTTTCGGCAGTATCAATCTAGATTTAGTCGCCACCGCCGCTCATTTACCAACTAGCGGCGAAACTTTATTGGGAAAAAACTTTTTTCAAGTCCCAGGCGGTAAAGGGGCAAATCAAGCCGTAGCCTTAGCGCGTTTGGGAATTCCCACTCAGATGGTAGGACGTGTGGGAACCAAAGGTTTTGGTGCAGAATTGCTGGATAATTTGCAAACTGCTGGCGTACAAACTGAGAATATTTTCCGAGATGAAACTGTCAGTTCTGGTGTTGCCATAATTATTGTTGATGATGCTGGACAAAATCAAATTGTGGTGGTTCCTGGTGCAAATGGAGAAGTAAATCAGGCAGATGTAGAGAGGTTATTGCCTTTATTACCAACAGCCAAAGCACTACTTTTACAATTAGAAATTCCCTTGAATGCAGTTGTGGCTGCTGCTCAAGCTGGACGTAATGCAAAGATTACCGTGATTCTTGATCCTGCGCCGGCACAATCTTCTTTACCCGCCGAACTTTACCCGTTGGTGGATATTATCACCCCCAATGAAGTAGAAGCCGGACAATTAGTTGGTTTTAAAGTAGATAGCCAAGAGTCAGCCACCAAAGCCGCGACAGTGTTATTGCAAAGAGGTGTAAAATCTGCGATCGTCAAATTAGGTGCAAAAGGTGTAGTTTGCGCCACCGCCGAAGAAACATTTTTTGTACCAGCTTTTAGAGTTGATGTTGTAGATACTGTGGCGGCTGGTGATGCTTTTAATGGTGGTTTAGCTGCTGCACTTTACGCGGGAATGTCTTTACATCAAGCCGTGATTTGGGGTGCAGCCGCAGGTGCTTTAGCCGCGACAAAATCCGGCGCACAAACTTCGTTACCTGATAAGTTGACTTTTGATGCGTTTCTTAAATATAGGGAAGTGGGGAGTGGGGAGTAGGGAGTGGGGGAAGATAAGGGGGACAAGGGGGACAAGGGAGATTACTATTGACTACTTTCCTATGTCTTCATTCCAGAGTTCGGGGTTGGTTTGAATAAAGTCACTCATCATTTGTTCGCATTCATCTAAATTTAAATCAATTACTTCTACGCCGTGAGATACCATAAATTCTTTCGCGCCAGGAAATGTGCGAGATTCGCCGGCGATGACTTTTTTGATACCAAACTGCACAACTGCCCCGGCACACAAATAACACGGCATTAAGGTTGAATATAGGGTGGTACCTCTGTAACTGCCAATTCTGCCAGCGTTACGGAGACAATCAATTTCGGCATGGGTAACAGGATCGCCATCTTGGACGCGCTTATTGTGTCCTCTACCAAGAATCTCGCCATCCTTGACGAGAACGGAACCGATGGGAATTCCACCTTCTTGTCTACCTTGTCTAGCTTCTGCGATCGCAGCTTGCATAAATTCATCCATTCTCTTATTCTCCTTTATGTCAAAACAACTGGTATTAATGGATCACGATGGTGGTGTAGATGATTATCTAGCAACTATGCTGCTGTTGACGATGGATCATATAGAATTGCTTGGTGTTGTCGTCACTCCTGCTGATTGTTATGTCCAACCTGCCGTTAGTGCGACACGCAAAATCATTGATTTGATGGGATTTTCTCACATCCCAGTTGCTGAAAGCACAGTACGCGGGATAAATCCTTTCCCCCAGCTTTATCGACGTGATTCGTTTATTGTTGACCATCTCCCCATTCTCAACCAGCAGGATACTATTAATACACCTTTGGTTGCTGAAACTGGACAGGATTTTATGGTGCGGGTGTTACGAGAAGCACCCCAACCAGTAACGCTGATGGTAACAGGGCCATTAACGACAGTTGCAGTAGCGTTAGATAAAGCACCAGATATTGAAGCCAAGATTCAAAAAATTGTCTGGATGGGTGGCGCGTTGAATGTTGGTGGAAATGTGGAAAAAAGTTTAGAAGCCGGACAAGATGGTTCGGCGGAATGGAATGTTTACTGGGATGCAGTTTCCGCCGCGCGAGTTTGGCAAACCCAAATTGAAATTATTATGTGTCCGTTAGATTTAACTAACAATGTCCCAGTGACATCAGATATTGTGTACAAAATGGGCAAACAACGTCACTATCCCATCTCTGATTTAGCCGGACAATGTTATGCACTGGTAATTCCCCAAGATTATTATTTTTGGGATGTGTTGGCGACGGCTTATTTAGGACACCCAGAATTTTATCAACTGCGACAGTGGGAAACGGAAATTATTACCACTGGCTTAAGTCAAGGACGGACTAAGGTTGTTCCCGGTGGGCGGAAAATTTATGCAATGGATACAGTTGATAAAGAGGCTTTTTATGCTTATATCTTGCAGCAATGGGCAAGATGAAAGGTAACAGGTAACAGGCAACAGTGGAAATCAGATTGCTATAGGATGGAAAATACAGCAGATTTTTAGTGGATGAAGTACACAATCTAGTTTTCAAACTTAGGCAGCAAGACTCTTCTGACTTCTGGATTCTGCTGTATATGTTTCTACCATAATTAAGAGTTATTTTTTCTCATGACCATTGTTGAAGTTGCACCATCCCTAGTTAGCATTGCCGAAAAAACTCGCGCGGCTGCAAGTAAGTTAGCAATTCTGTCCACAGAGGCAAAAAATCAAGCGATCGCTGCGATCGCCCAAGGGTTAGAATCAGCCAGAGAAGAAATATTGCAGGCAAATCTGGCGGACTGTCAAGCTGCGGCGGCGGAAGGAATTGCTAAACCCCTGTATAAACGGTTGCAGTTAGATGAACATAAATTAAGAGATGCGATCGCTGGAGTCCGAGATGTTGGTAAACTAGCTGATCCAATAGGTAAAGTCCAAATTCACCGCGAACTCGATACTGGCTTAGTCCTCAAGCGCATCTCTTGTCCTTTGGGTGTGTTAGGCATTATTTTTGAAGCCCGTCCCGAAGCCGCCATTCAAATTGTTTCTTTGGCGATTAAATCAGGTAATGGTGTCATTCTCAAATGTGGTAAAGAAGCTGTACGTTCTTGTGAAGCCATCGTCAAAGCAATTAAACAAGGATTATCTCAAACTGCTGTCAGTCCTGATGCAGTGCAGTTACTCACCACAAGAGAAGAAACTGTAGGACTTTTAAAATTAGATAAATATGTAGATTTAATTATTCCTAGAGGTTCTAATTCTTTTGTGCGGTTTGTGCAAGAAAATACCCGCATTCCTGTCCTTGGTCATGCTGATGGTATTTGTCATGCTTATATTGATCAAGCGGCTGATATTAACAAAGCTGTAGAAATTACTGTGGATGCGAAAATTCAATATGCGGCTGCTTGTAATGCCATTGAAACTTTATTAGTACATCAAGCAATTGCCGGAGAATTTTTACCCAAAGTTGCCGCAGCTTTAGCCGCCAATCATGTCGAATTAAAAGGTGATCAACGCACCTTAGAAATATTACCAAATATTGCCCCAGCTACCGAAGTTGATTGGGAAACAGAATATAGCGATTTAATTTTGTCAGTTAAAATTGTAGACTCTTTAGAAGATGCGATCGCTCATATTAACCAATACGGTTCTCGCCACACCGATGCAATTATTACTGAAGATATCGCCACCGCAGAATCTTTCTTTGGCTTGGTAAATTCTGCTGGTGTGTTTCACAATTGTTCCACACGTTTTGCTGATGGTTTCCGCTATGGTTTTGGCGCAGAAGTTGGCATTAGTACTCAACAAATGCCTCCCCGTGGCCCTGTTGGTTTAGAAGGCTTGGTAACTTATAAATATCAAATGACTGGTAATGGCCACATTGTCGCTAGTTACACCGGCTCAAATGCCAAGGCGTTTATTCACCGCGATTTGTAGGAGGGGCTAGGGATTAGTACAATAAGGCAAAAGGAAAAAGAAATAATAACGATACCGCAAGCCTTTTAGGAATTTCTTATGGTTTGTTTATTTAGGCAGGCCTGTACTAGAGGCAAGGGACTAGTATTTTTACTGTAACCTATCACCTGTAACCTGTAACCTGTAACCTGTATCAACAAGCACAATCTAAATTACCTTCACTAGAAGAAACAATTACTGGTTGATGATACAAAGGTACGGTAAAGGTGACAGTTGAACCTAGTCCTTCACCCAAGCTGTAAAAATGTACTTCACCACCCATCGCTTCAATTAGCTTTTGGGATATTGCCAACCCCAAACCTGTACCGCCATATTGGCGAGTGCGGGAACCATCTACTTGAGAAAATAATTGAAATAATTTATCTTGCTTGTCTAAAGAAACACCAATACCAGTATCGGCTACCCGGACTCTAACCATACCGGGAAACTGCTGTTCTTGGAATTTGACTTTTTTCTGGACAATTTCGGATGTGATGGTTATACCACCTTCATGAGTAAATTTAATGGCATTGTTTACCAAGTTCAGCATGACTTGGAGTAGCCGTTGATAATTTCCTTGGACAACAATTTCATCGCAGGTTGTGGGAATTTGCATCCGAAAGCTGAGGTTTTTCATTTCTGCTTGGGGACGCATAAAACTTTCTACACCACAAAATAGCTCATCTAATTTGACAGGAGCGCAGTCTAATTCCATTTTGCCTGCTTCAATTTTGGCAATATCCAAAATATCGTTGATGATGTTCAGCAGGTGAATGGATGATTGATGGGCTTCTAAAAGAAACTGATGCTGTTCTTCTGGGTCATCTGCCATCCCCTCTAGAATCAGCTTTAAAAAGCCAATCATTCCATTGAGGGGAGTACGAATTTCGTGGGAAACGTTGGCTAAAAATTCACTTTTGAGGCGTGAGGCTTCTTCAGCTTTTTGTCTGGCTGCTTCTAATTCTTTATATAAAGTAGCATGAGCGATCGCAGTTCCTAACTGATCGGCTACTTCTTTCGCTAATTCCAGTTCAGCATTTGTGAGAGGATAGCATTCATCCCGCACAGCCACTGCAATCAAACCATTGGCTTGGTCTTGATAGCAGGTGGCAACCACTAAAACTTTCTGATTTGGACAAAGTGCGTATTGTGATACCTCCATCACCACAGGTTCTAAAGTGGCTAATGCTTGGGCAAATGCTGGCTCAGAAGCGACATCTATTTCTAAGCCAAGCATCGAACTGCGTTCTGGCTGATGGTACTCTGCTATGACACGCACTTTAGAGCTAGAGGGCTGATAAGGACAGATAATGCAACGTTCTAGCTTGAGAGCTTTACCCAAACTGTCTACCGTTTGTTGCCAAATAATGTCTAAGTCCAAAGTTCGCCGAATATTTCTAGTAATTTTAGTTACTAGTTTTTGATGTTGTTGCGAACGTAAAGCCAACTCGATTGGTGTAGGCGCTTTGGGTGTGGTACTGTGTTCTTGTTGATTTACTGTCGCCTGTAATAACCGCCCCATCACGACAACTGTCGTGGCGGCAGTTCCCAGTGGCGGTATGATTGGACAAATTACTAATTCCAACTCATACAACTCTTGCTGGTAGCGAAACCAACATTGAAACTTTTCTGGCACCAAACTTGTTAAAATTCGGTGCAATCGTTCCAAATAAGCTACCTTATCCGCAGGAGCAAAAATTTCCTCTTCATGGCTGCTGACTACTTGCTCAGGGTTTAATCCCAGAACTTCACTACGCTGCCAATAAAATGTCAGGTAGCGGCCTGACCCATCCTGCATATACACCAACTCAGCACCGAGAGCTGGTGACGAGCCATTTGTTTGATTAGCTATGTCTTCCAGATTTTGAGAAAATAAGTTTGGCAATTGGGAGTTGGCAGTAATAGTCATTTAATCGAGTTGGGTAGACAAGTGGCAACTCAATACAGGTTTGCTTCAGCTAATGCTTTTGCAGACTTACATTGGGTGTTTTGGCTGTTGTGAACACGATGATTGACCTTTGTGTTCTTGTCTATGAAAAGCTTGTTTGTGGCTGTCAATCATTCCACTCACCTCTAGGTGGTACAGGTGTGCGATAAGGAGTCCGCGTCAGTTCATCATCTCTAGGAATCTCACCCCGTAACCATTGGCGAATTGCCACTTCAATGACTTTGCTAGGATCATTGGTAAGATGCTGAATTTGCTCTAATAACTCAGAATCTAGGCGGACAGCAATTTCTACCTTATCGCCTTGTCTTTGCTCCCCTTCGGTAGCTCTCTCTTTCATATTCATAGGTTTATATACTCTGAATTTGTTTTTTCCAAAGCTTTGTAAAGTAGTTCTACTCAAGTTTCGGGTTAGTTTACTGACAAATCTTAAAGGTATAGATACATAGTTCCCCGAACTCCTACCAAAAATAACAGCTTGAGATTTTTAAGTGGCCATTTTCATAGAACTCACTTTTTCAATGCTCTAGAAGTTTTGTCAGTAAATCAGTAGATCCGAGCATTTACGAGGTGTAACTGCCCACGATCCCTACACTATGTACTTATATATCTTTATTGTACGCTGCTGATTGTTCAATACCTGCAAGGAAAAATAGACTTAATTATAGAGACTTTATATAGATTTGCAAAATACTTAAGGGTCAATAGTCATTTGTCATTGGTCATTAGTTATTGTCATTCGCCATGTTACAGACTTATCTACCTTGTCCCCCTTGTCTCCCTCGCCCCCCTGCTCCCCAACTCCCTACTCCCCATTCCCCACTCCCTCTCCTAAATAGCAGCGTCTTGGCAAAGAAAGCATTAAAATACATTAAGTAAATCGCTCTTTATAACCTTGGTTGCTGCTTCAGCAAAGATAGTATATGACTGACGTTCCGGCAGTTCGCATTCGCAATTTCTGTATTATTGCTCACATTGATCACGGGAAATCAACCCTGGCCGATCGCCTGTTGCAAGCTACCGGCACTGTTGATGAACGACAGATGAAGGAGCAGTTTCTCGACAATATGGATTTAGAACGGGAGCGCGGCATTACCATTAAGCTGCAAGCTGCCCGGATGAATTACACTGCTAAAGATGGTCAGCAGTATGTATTAAATTTAATTGACACTCCCGGACACGTAGACTTTTCTTATGAGGTGTCGCGCAGTTTGGCGGCTTGTGAAGGGGCGCTATTGGTTGTAGATGCGTCTCAAGGTGTGGAAGCGCAAACTCTGGCGAATGTCTACTTGGCGTTAGAGCATAACTTGGAAATTATTCCCGTTCTCAACAAAATCGACCTTCCTGGTGCCGAACCAGACCGGGTAATTAGCGAAATTGAAGAAATTATTGGTCTTGATTGCAGTGGGGCAATTCTCGCCTCAGCCAAAGAAGGAATTGGCATTAATGAGATTTTAGAGACGATTGTGGAACGGGTTCCACCCGCACCTGATAGAGTTAATGAACGTTTACGGGCGTTAATTTTTGATAGCTATTACGATCCCTATCGGGGGGTAATTGTCTACTTCCGGGTGATGGATGGGCGCGTGAAAAAAGGCGATCGCGTTTATCTAATGGCATCCGGCAAGGAATACGAAATCGACGAGTTGGGTGTATTGTCTCCCACCCAAAAGCAAGTTGATGAACTCCACGCCGGGGAAGTAGGTTATTTAGCCGCCGCCATTAAAGCCGTAGCCGATGCGCGGGTAGGCGATACCATTACCTTGTCTAATGCCAAAGCCGTAGACCCCTTACCAGGGTACACCGAAGCTAATCCAATGGTCTTTTGTGGGATGTTTCCCATCGATGCTGACCAATTTGAAGACTTGCGGGAAGCTTTAGAAAAGCTCAGACTCAATGATGCGGCGCTGCACTATGAACCAGAAACTTCGAGCGCGATGGGTTTTGGTTTCCGGTGTGGGTTCTTAGGCTTGCTGCACATGGAAATCGTGCAGGAACGGCTAGAACGCGAGTATGACTTGGATTTAATTATTACTGCGCCTTCAGTGGTTTATAAAGTCACTACTATTAAGGGCGAGGAATTATATATTGATAATCCTAGCCATTTGCCTGCTCCCAACGATCGCGAGAAAATCGAAGAACCCTATGTACAGGTAGAAATGATTACACCGGAAGGTTTTGTCGGCACATTGATGGAGTTGTCACAAAATCGCCGTGGTATTTTCAAAGACATGAAATATCTCACCCAAGGGCGTACCACCTTAACTTATGAAATACCCTTGGCGGAAGTTGTCACCGACTTTTTTGACCAAATGAAATCGCGATCGCGCGGTTATGCCAGTATGGAATACCATATCATTGGCTACCGCGAAAATCCCCTGGTAAAGCTAGATATCATGATTAACGGCGACCCCGTGGATTCTTTGGCAATGATTGTCCACCGCGATAAAGCTTATAACGTCGGGCGGTCAATGGCTGAGAAACTCAAAGAATTAATTCCCCGCCATCAATTTAAAGTGCCAATTCAAGCCGCCATTGGTAGCAAAGTCATCGCCAGTGAACATATCCCTGCCTTACGCAAAGATGTACTCGCCAAGTGTTACGGCGGTGACATCAGCCGGAAAAAGAAACTTTTGCAGAAGCAAGCCAAAGGTAAAAAGCGGATGAAGGCTGTAGGTACAGTAGATGTACCCCAAGAAGCTTTTATGGCTGTTTTACGGTTAGATCAAAATTAAACAGGACTACGCACAAAGGTTGTCTGTTAAGAATGGGTGCAAGGTGTGAGGGCTTGAGGGTGTAAGAAGTTTGAATACCTTCACCCTCCCCCACAACGTTGATTTTTCGTCTCACTGCATAAGTCCTATTAAATCAAGACTGTTATTAACTGCATACAGCAACTACAGGAATGTCTAAGGGAAGATTCTCTTGACATTCCTTTATTTATGTCCTGATGGTTTTTACTTAAGTCTGGAAATTAAGAAGAACTTAGTTTAGGGTATCAAGGTGTATTGGTTGGGTTGTTTAAGTGTTTCAAACCCTTATACCATTTCACTTTAAAAATGATACATATCGGCAAGCAGCGCCTCGACTTCTCCTGATGGAGACGCTGCGCGAACACTTGCTACAAGTCGCTCGGTGACCGGAAGCAGAGGAAGTGATTTGTATCAGTAATTCTGTGAATTGGTATTACACCCCTAAACCCTTACACCTTACATAAAACTCAACAAAGGGGTAAGATACTTCATCCCCACAGGAACATTTATCAATTAATCTAGTAAGTTTCATAAGGTATTTGCTAATTTGCTCAACCTTGATAACCTGTGATCTATCCCTAAAATTATTAAAAAATTAGAAAACTTTGGTAAACATACCGACTCAATAGATTTCTTCTCCTTGTATTTTTGAGATACAGCTAGTTTTTTGAGAAATTTATAAAAATTTGGAGATTTTAGTACATGAAAATACTTGTATTAAGTTGGGAATTTCCACCAAGAATAGTCGGCGGTATTGCGAGACACGTAGCTGAGTTGTATCCAGAAATAGCTAAGTTAGGACATGAAATTCACTTAATTACAGTGGAATTTGGTCAAGCACCGATGTATGAGGTAGTGGAAGGCATAAATGTGCATCGGGTACCAGTGGGACATAGTAATGACTTTTTTCACTGGATTGTCAATCTTAACCAAAGCATGGGTCATCACGGTGGTAAGTTAATTTTGGAGGAAGGGCCGTTTGATATTATCCATGCCCATGATTGGTTAGTGGGTGATGCTGCGATCGCCCTCAAGCATACTTTTAAAATCCCTTTAATTGCAACAATTCACGCCACAGAACATGGACGCTATAACGGCATTCATAACGATATTCAACGCTATATTCACGGCAAAGAAAACTTACTTGCTTTCGATGCTTGGCGCGTTATCGTTTGTACGGACTATATGCGCCGAGAGGTAGAACGCGCCCTCAGCAGCCCTTGGGATAAAATCGATGTGATTTATAACGGTATCCGTCCAGAGAAAAAACAGCATCACCAAGATTTTCACGCGCAAGATTTTCGCCGCCAATTTGCCGCAGATGGTGAAAAAATTGTTTACTATGTCGGGCGGATGACTTATGAAAAAGGTGTACCAGTATTATTAAATGCTGCACCCAAAGTTCTTGCAGAGATGGGTGGTTACGTCAAATTTGTGATTATTGGTGGCGGTAATACCGATCATCTTAAACGCCAAGCCACAGATTTAGGTATTTGGGAGAAATGCTACTTTACTGGTTTCTTATCTGATGAATACTTAGATAAATTTCAAACCATTGCCGACTGTGCTGTATTCCCTAGTTTTTATGAACCCTTTGGGATTGTGGCTTTAGAAAGCTTTGCATCGCGCGTACCCGTAGTAGTTTCTGACACGGGTGGTTTCCCGGAAGTTGTTCAGCATACCAAAACAGGTATCGTCACTGGGGTAAATGATCCTGATTCCTTAGCATGGGGAATTTTGGAGGTTTTGAAAAACCCCGGATATCGGCAATGGCTGGTAGATAACGCTTACGAAGATTTAGAACGCCGCTTTAGCTGGTCAAAACTAGCCCAGCAAACAGAGTCAGTTTATCAGCGAGTGGTGCAAGAGCGATCGCAAGTTATCTGGTAATTAAACACAGCGTAAAACTGAGCATACTGCCCCTAAACCAGAGAAAAAATGATTACTCTGGACTATTTGACGTTAAAAAACATTACAAGACCTGTACGCTGGGAATTTCAAGCCTTCTGATGCGAGAGTAAACAGTAAATGCAGTTTGCTCTATAAAGTTAGTATGACGAAGGCATTCCCAGATATAGCAAAGTTCTGGAAGAATTTGGGAACTGTGTTGTTAAGGATGGGTGCCAGTTTAATAACCCGTCTTACAGCATACCTGAAACGCCACTTCATTGACAACACTGTTGATGTTGTTCCGCCCCTTTCCCACCTTCCTCGTCTAGCTGGCCCCGTACTAAATTTAGGCGGCGGTGGCCCTGATGTTGAGAAGGCTATTCAATGGATGATTGACCAAGTTCGTGGAGATACTAGTAGCAGCGCCAATAAAGTTGATGTGGTAGTTCTCCGCGCCTATGGCAGTGAAGATTACAATCACCTGATTTACGGTATGAGAGGTGTGAACTCAGTCAAAACACTCATCATCAGTAACCGCAATGATGCCAACCGCGAAGATATCGTCACCAAAGTTAGAAAAGCTGGCGTAGTTTTCTTTGCTGGGGGAGACCAATGTCAATATATCCGCAGTTGGAAAAACACCAAACTAGAAAACGCTGTGCGAGAAGTCTACGCCAGAGGCGGTGCAATTGGCGGGACGAGTGCAGGTGCAATGATTCACAGTGAGTATATCTACGATTCTTGTGCTTGCGAAGACAGCATAGAAACCAGAGAAATACTCGAAGACCCTTATCGAAATATCACCTTTACATACGATTTTTTTCAATGGGGTCAT
Source organism: Anabaena sp. FACHB-83 (assembly GCF_014697485.1). Classification (NCBI taxonomy): domain Bacteria; kingdom Bacillati; phylum Cyanobacteriota; class Cyanophyceae; order Nostocales; family Nostocaceae; genus Anabaena; species Anabaena sp. FACHB-83. The sequence continues at coordinate 171,263 of NZ_JACJRY010000002.1, forward strand.
TTGCGCGGAACCATCATCGATACCCACTTTGATAGCCGCAAACGTATGGGTCGCATTATGGCTTTTATTGCACGACAAATTCAGGATGGCAAAGCTAACCGCGTTTTAGGAATAGCTATTAGTGAGGAGACATCCCTTGTCATCGATAAATATGGTCTAGCCAAGGTGATGGGGAGAAACGCCGCCTACTTTGTCTTGGGCGACCACCCGCCGGAGATATGTAAACCCCGAACACCACTGACTTACCATGACTATAAAATTTGGCGGGTTCCCAGTGGCGATACATTCGACCTGAGAAACCCACCAAATCGGGGTTATTACTTTAGAAGTGTGAAGCGAGGGAGGTTTAATTCAGATCCCTATTGAGTGGGTGTGTGGGTGTGAGGGTGTAAGGGGGTGTGAGAGAAAGAAGTACTTTGTAGAGGGTCTGAGAACCTTTCTAATTGACTTGAAAGAGGGTGTAGGGGTTTAAGGGTATGGGGGTGTAGGGGAAGGATATCTTTCATCTATGACTGTGAAATTTTTTCACCAGGAATACCTTCTTCCTGCCTTCTGCTTTCCTTACACCCTTACACCCTTACACCCCTACACCCCAAGTTATTTAACTTACAACTTCGTCCCACACTCAGCACAGAAGTTATGGTTCGGTGCATTCATGCTACCGCAGTGACTACAACAAACAGGTTCTACAGAACTGGTTGGTGGTTGCTTGGGTAAACCGACCATTTGAGCGTTGCTCTTACCAGGGGCTACCATTGGATAGCAGTTTTCGTCTCTGGTGACGTGAACATTTAAGATGACAGGGCCGTTATGTGCCAACATTTCGGCGATCGCATCTTTTAATTGCTCCCGTTCTTTAACTACAATGCCTTTGATACCGTAAGCTTTCGCTAACAACTCAATATCTGGCATCCCGACTTCCATGTTGGAACAAGAGTAACGTTCGCCGTGGAAGGCTTGTTGCCACTGGCGCACCATTCCCTGCCAACCATTGTTGACGATTACAGTCTTGACATTAATTCCATATTGTGCTGCTGTTCCCAATTCTTGTAAACACATTTGGAAACTCGCATCACCACTGATACAAATCACTTCTTCGTTGGGGAAGGCGACTTTCGCACCAATAGCCGCAGGTAAGCCAAAACCCATCGTTCCTAAACCCGCGCTGGAAATCCAACGGCGTGGCCCATTCTTGAGGAACTGCGCCGCCCACATTTGATGCTGACCCACATCTGTGGTATAGAAGGCGTGGGGTGCTTGGTGACTAACTTCGACAATGGCTTCTTGGGGAGAGATGCTGTCGGGGTGTTGGGGAACTACCAAGGGGTATTCTTCCCGCCAACGGTTAATTAAATTCAACCATTCTTGGTTTTGGTTGGGTGTGGGTTTAACCCCAGATTGCTTGCAGCGCCGCAACAAATCAAGCAGTACATTGCGGACATCACCAACAATGGGTACTTCGGGAATGCGGTTTTTCCCGACTTCTGCTGGGTCGATGTCGATGTGAATGACCTTAGCGCGGGAAGCAAATTCATCTAATTTTCCTGTTACGCGGTCATCAAATCTCGCACCCACGCAAATCAGCAAATCACAATCACTCACAGCAAAGTTAGCGTAGGCTGTGCCGTGCATTCCCAACATCCCCACAGACAGAGGATGATGTTCATCAAATGCCCCAATTCCCATCAATGTGGTAGTGACAGGAATATTGAATAACTCAGCTAACTGTTTAACTTCTTCATGGGCGTTAGATGCGATCGCACCACCACCAACATACAACAATGGACGACGGCTTTCTTTCAGTAACTTAATTGCCGCATTGATTTGGCGCGGGTTTCCCTTAACGGTGGGGCGATAGCCCGGTAATTTGACTGTACCTGGTTCTACAGGCTCATAATCAAATTCTTCAAAGGCGACATCTTTGGGGACATCAATTAAAACTGGCCCTGGCCTGCCAGTGCTGGCAATGTGGAATGCTTCAGCCACGATTCTGGCCATATCTTTAGGGTCACGCACCACATAAGAGTGCTTGACTATGGGTAAAGTAATGCCGTAAATATCGGTTTCTTGGAACGCATCTGTACCGATCATTTTCCGGGGTACTTGTCCCGTGACGATCACCATTGGAATTGAATCCATGTAGGCTGTAGCAATGCCTGTTACCAAGTTTGTCGCCCCTGGGCCAGAAGTACCAAAGCAAACTCCTACCTTACCAGTGGCGCGGGCATAGCCGTCTGCGGCGTGGGCTGCGCCTTGTTCATGCCTTACCAGGATGTGCTTTAGCGCACCAGTGGATTCTACTTTGTATAAATCATCATAAATCGGCAGGATTGCCCCACCAGGATAACCGAATATATACTCAACGCCGTGGCGCAGCAGGCTATCTAGTAAAGCGAAACCACCAGTTGCCCTTTTGGGTGTCACAACTGACGATTGAGCAGCAGACTGGTGTTGATTCTCGGTTTTTGCGGGACTAATCGGGGAAGGCAAGCTCAAGGTCACGATCGAACCTCAAATAATAGCTAAGTTAACGCTGAAATTCTGTAGTTAAGATTTCATTTTAATGGAAAAGTTCGATTTAGTGCCTACCGATTTTTTAAATATCAATCACAGGATAGAAGTGATAAACAGATTTATCTGTTTGTGCTGAATATCTTAAAAATATGAAATAACAAAGCTGCGCTGGTTTTAATCAGCAAAGCTGACTATTTTTAATCATAGACAATTCAGCATGATTATCACTCACCGTTCGCGCAATGCAGGATAGATAATACCAAATTAAAAAATGATTGCGACAAATGGATGGCTCAAAAGCTTACCAATTAACCCTTACCCAATCCAAAATCTGTCTTGAAAAGTTTGCTCAAGTCGGGGAACCCGCCCACGCAACTTTTCGCAAAATCTAAAATCCAAAATGGTATAAGTTTGCTGAAATCATAGCAGAAGGCGGGAGGGCATCTGCCCACCGTAGGCGATCGTTTTTGGTAAGTTGTGTAGGGTGTAACATTTTAATTGTAAGTGTGAAAAATGGCACTGTAATGCTCAAGTTTTCAACTGTGTAAATCCCAAGACCCATACAGGAAAACCCATGAACCCATACATCAAGGTCATCCTCACTACCGCCATCGTCGTTGGTGTCTCTGGTAAACCAACTATGGCCCAATTTGGCGCACCCAGTAGTCTCAGCTTCAGCAACATGAACGCCTATCTCAGCGTTCAGCAAAATGCTGCGCTGGTGCGTGAAGCTCAGAGAAGGCTCAACAGCATCAATCGGAGCAACAACAGCAACCGGAGCGCCCAAACCACCGCCCGCACCCAAGCCCAAACTGCCCCAAAAACCACTTTTCGACCCGTCCCGCAGCGATTGTTGCTGACGCAGTTCGCCCGCAGCTTGAGCAGTGACCCCGCCGTAGTACGCGAGTCAACCAAAGCCTTCTCCGAGGGCTTCAAAGCTTTCGAGCAAGAAGCCCGCCGTTTAGGCCGCCCCAACAATGTGGCGATGGCCTTCACTTACTTGGTGGGAGTTTGCTACATGGTACACTACGGCGAAGAACCCACCGAAGCCGCGCTGATGAATCTCCAAGCAAATAGCGATGCGGCCTTCGGTTCATCGACGACCTTTAAAGCACTGAACAGCCAAGAGCGCCAAAAACTCTATGAAACCTTCGTGCTGATGGCGACCCTACCTTTGGCAGGCTACACAGTAGCAATTGAGCAGAACGACCAAGAATTGCTCAATACCTACCGCGAGGTTGCCGGGGTAGCCCTAGAGACTGCTTTGGGAGTACGCCCAGAGCGGTTACGGTTCACGGCGACGGGCTTGGAACTGCGCTAAAAGCAAATCAGGGGAATGTGTTCCAGCACACCCCTTATTTTTTTCTTGAGGCACGAGCTATTCCCTTATGACTTAGGCAGACTCTACGATTTCTTGGCGAGAATGTTATCGCCTGCTTTGATACTCTCCCTTATTTCATCTATAGCCGTAGTCAGATATGTTAGGACAATTTGAAAGTTTAAATGCCAGGAATAGTAAGACTTTTCCTCCTGCCTTCTGCCTCAACCGCGTAGCGGTAAGTCAAAAGGCAAAAGTAAAAAGGCAAAAATGAAGAATACTTTTGACTTTTGGTTTTTTACTTTTGACTTCTCCGGCTTTGCCGGAGTGCCTTCTGCTATGTGTTCACCAAACTCATCCTCAAATTGCGCTAACGATGAGTTATCAAGCTTTTTAAATCACATCCTGTAATACTCGGCGGGTGTTTTGCCATGCCCAAACACCAACGGCAGCAACTACAACGCTCATTGTCACTAATACCACACGCAACCCAAGGGCATCTGTTAATGGCCCAGTGATGGCTAAAGGTACAGATAAAGCAATATTTACGGCATGGTTTTGAAAGCCAAATACTTTACCGTGCATGGTTGGCGGTGTTTGCTGCTGAATTAAAGTTTGCATGGGTACGCCAATCAAGGCCGCACCTATACCTAACAATGTACACAGCCCTAATGCCAGCAATAAGTTATGGGTAAATGTAAAAACTCCCAAAACGAGTGCCATTGCTAAAAATCCCATCAAAGGCAAGGGTTTGTGGTGTAATTTATCCCCCCAGTGACCTAAAATTCCTGCCCCGATGAGCATTCCGACTCCAGCTGCTGCTAAGAAAAAGCCAAACTGTTTTTCTTTTAAACCAAACTCTTCTGCTAATCGAATTGTCAGGACTGTTAAAGCTGCAAACACACAATATAAGGTGGTTAATTGCAGCATTGCGTTTAATACTAAGCGGTTTTTCTTGAGATAGCGCACACTTTCTCTAAATTCCGCCCAAGGGTTTGCAGATACTCGATGTTCTCGATGGGGTTTATGTTCTTTAAACTGAATCGGCTGCATCATCACACCCGATAAAATGTACAGTCCGCCAACGATAATTTCTTGACCGTATTCTTCTCCCATTAGGGTTTTAGCCCAACTTAATATGGGTTCTCCAATGGCGAAACCTACTATCAACGCGCCCATCATGGTGCTGCTAAACAGGGCGTTGGCTGCCATTAAATTTTCTCGACGCACTAACAAAGGGATGGCTGCTTGTTCTGCGGGGGCAAAAAACTGCGTTACTGTAGAGATGCAAAAGGTGAGAATTAATAAAATAAAAAATTCTCTTGGTAAAAAGGGCAGACACAGTGTCAATAGCCCACGCACAATATCGGAGCCTACCATAATCAACTTTTTTGGCAACCGATCGACAAATATACCGCCCGCAGAACCGAATAAAATGGCGGGGATGGTAAATGCCACCATTAAGGTTGAGTACATCGAGTTCTCGGCTAATCCTGGTGGGGCTGGATAAAATTCCAGTAAGGCAATCATCAATACGAAAAAGACTTTATCTGCCAACTGGGAAATGAGTTGTCCAATCCACAGAAGCATGAAGCCACGGTTTTTTAGCAGTGCGCTAAACCCATGATTGACAGCAGCAGGTTCAGTTGGAAACATCGGTTCTTAGTGATAACGACTAGGGTAGATAGAACAGCTGGGGGAGTAGGGAGTAGGGAGTGGGGAGTAGAGTTGCTCCCTGGCTGCTTCCTATTTCTCACTCCTGTTTACTGACGCTGTTTTCCGGACTATTTTTATTCATAGCGTTTTAGCAACAAATGCAAAAACTCAGCAGCAGTCAAGCGCATTTGTTGGGGAAAATCTTCATAAGAAGAGTCTACCCACCAACCTTGAACATTTTGGGGCGATCGCCACATAGATAAATGGTCAACGGTTGGTTCTGCGTAAAAATTATTATGCCCACTACCGAGTAACAAAGAACTCCAATGTGTAAAATAATCGTGGCTGAGGCGATGAATAGGAAAATTCCCCCATAAAGGTACACCCCATCCATCTATAGCAATAAACGCTTTGACTTGTCCTCCCAAGATTTGCCAGTTCCAGGCGGCGGCGATCGCTCCCGCGACTCCCGCACTGAAGCTAATAAATACAATAGGTGAATTTTGACGATTTTTGCAGCGATCGCCTAAAAATTGCAAAATATGTGGGGCTGATAATGCTAAAACACCTTGCCCCGGAAACACCATAATTTTATCTCTTTTTTGGCTTAACCAGCCTGAAATAAAGTTTTCCGTGAGTTCGGGTTCATGAATTCCTGGGCAAAGGATGATCATCATTTATCTTTTATGCTCACAAGTTACAGTTGCTCGTTCTAGTGTTTTTGTTCATTCATCCAGAATTAGATTAAGTATTTCTATTTAAACAAAAAGATATAAAAAACACTTAAAAATCTTGCATAAATAGAACGAATTAGTTAAATTTTTCTTGAGGATACTCGGTAATTATTTTGTCATACTCAGTATCTAGGATTAATTCTAAGTATGTCTTTTGAAGTATTGTTGTTAATTTTCTGGTTATCCTATCCCCCCGGAAGGGATAATGATTTATGATTCAGAAAAATACACGAGAGTTATTACCTAGCTCTTGACTCTGAATTTATATTGAGGAATGTATTGTGGTTGCTACCCCAGAAAAATTGCAACACACCCATGAGCATCTACCTGGTCAAGACCGTGTAGCTGTATTATTGATGGGCTATGGTGAAGTCGAAAGCTACGAAGATTTTGCCAATTATAATGAACAGGCTTTAAATTTACTGACAGCGAAGTTTGCACCCGTTCCAACTTGGATTTATCCGCCTCTAGCAAGGCTTTTGGCTTTATTTGACCGCCATGAATGGGGTCATACACACCATGATTTTATTTCGCCACACAACGCCATATTTGAGCAGCAACGAGCCGGCATTGAACAGAATTTACAGGCGAAGTGGGGCGATCGCGTTCAAGTATTCAAAGCATTTAACTTTTGTGCGCCTTTCTTACCCAAGCAAGTTTTAGCAGAAATCCAAAGCCAAGGATTTGATAAGCTGTTAATTTACCCCCTGTTGGTTGTTGATTCGATTTTTACCAGTGGAATTGCGATCGAGCAAGTAAATAACGCTTTAGCCGAAATCGCAGCCGGAGAAGAACACTGGGTGAAAGGACAGCGTTACATTCCGTCTTTTTACAACGAACCAGCATACATCGATTTGATGGCGCATCTGGTGGAAGAAAAAATCGATGCTGATTTAGCCGCAAATTACTTACCTTCCCAAATCGGGATTGTATTAATGAATCACGGTTGTCCCCACAAAGCCAAAGGTTTCACCTCTGGGATCACCGAAAGCCAAGCACTGTATGATTTAGTCCGAGATAAGTTGATTAACCGCTATCCTTTAATATCTGTGGGTTGGTTGAATCACGATACACCTTTAATTGAATGGACACAGCCGAACGCTGAACAAGCTGCTAAAAACCTGATTCAATTAGGGGCAAAAGTCATAGTATTTATGCCCATTGGTTTTGCTACGGAAAACCATGAAACTTTATTAGATGTCCACCACATTATTCATGCTTTAGAAAAGCAGCATTCTGGTGTGGATTATGTGCAGATGGCTTGTGTGAACGACAATCCAGAATTTTTGGCAATGGCGGCAGAATGGGCAAATTCTCATATTGCCGATTTGCTGTCAGAACAAGCTGTGACAGTGAATCCTCACTTAACTGAACATCATCACCATCATCATCATCATTGATGAAGAAGTTATACCATTTTGGATTTTAGATTTTAGATTTTGGATTGAGACAGGCTTTACTGGTAAGCTTTTGAGCAATTCATTTGTCGCAATCATTCTTCAATTTGGTATTAGAAGTCAGAAGTCAGAATTAATCATTTCGATAGCAAGAAGGGTGGGCAAAGTTTTGTCCACCCTTCTTACGGATAATTTAAAATCCAAAATCTTAAATTTTATAGGAGTCCACCAAGCATTTGCGAGGAACTGGGTTACTACTCAGCACTCAGCACTCAGCACTTTCAAGACTTACGCATGAAGGTTGGCTTGTTCTTGCAACCAAGCATCTACAGGCTGTCCATCTTTGCGTCGGAGTTCAATTTCTACCACCATGACTTCTTTAGAGCCAGGAGGCGCGGGTTTTTGGTGGAAAATAATATCGTAGTCTAGGGGATTTTGATTGCGTTCTTTTAACCATTCCTGGACTTTGGTTGTAGCGAAAAATGATTGTCCTTGGTCAAACATCCGGGTAATTTGCATTTGCAGGGTGTAGGGATTTATGCGACCCATTTTTTCCGACCTTTGTAAAGTAATTTAAAGTGAGTATCTTGTCTACTCTATGTTATACCGCCTGTTATGGAAGCAGTCAGGAGGCAACAATACACACTAGGGTCACAATTGCGGGAAACTGAGAACAGATCCATTAATGAAGGAGAACTCAATGGGCTGGACTAAAGTTCTGGCGGCTAATGCACTTGCCCCAGGTGCGAGAGAAGTTGTGAATGTCGGTAAGCGCAAAATTCTCTTGCTGAATCATGAGAATAAATTATATGCAGTAGAAAATACTTGCCCACATTTAAAATTACCTCTGAAGAATGGCAAAATTGAAGACGGCGCGATTGTTTGCCCGTTTCACCGCAGTGCTTTTGATTTAGGTACTGGCGAGGTGAATAATTGGTGTCCCTGGCCGCCAGGAGTTGGTAAGGTATTGTCGTTAGTTTCACAACAAAAAACACTGCCAGTTTTTCCAATACGTGTGGAAGAAGGCAGTATTTTGATTGATGTGCCTGAAAGTTAAATTAAGTAGAAGGACTGAATTCAACTTAACTTGAGATTGGCGGGTTTCGACTGCGCTCAACCCTCTTTTAGCAAGGCTATTGAGCATTGAGCGAAGTCGAAATGCGTCTTCTAAATATAAATAATTATGTCAACATACTTAAAATTACGATCGCATTAATTGGGCGGGCAAACTGCCCACCCTGCTTACACAGGAGAAATGTTACCTAAAATTACATAATGGTTCTGGTCAGAGAATTTTGAGAGAAAATATAAATGTAGGAAACAAAGGTAAAAATAGAAATTAGCCTCTGTTTCCCCTTCAGGTTTATTGCTGAAATTAACTTTGCAAACATGGTTAATGGAGGTGTCTCATGTTTAGCGATTTTTCACTTTATGATCCTACAACTTACCTAATTGTCAAACTCTTGGTTTTGATGTTGGCATTGCTAATGTTTATGGTGGTTGCTGCGTCCCCAGTTGTGTAGAAATTAGTTAATTTAAATCTTTTTCTCCAACCAAGTCTCCCAGAAATATAGCGGTGAGATAATGCTAATCATGAGCAATTTCTTACCAATGGGTATTGTCTGTTTAACTTTATTCACAGGTTCACTGATTTCTGGTAAGGTTCTTTTTGCTCAAGACTTGCAGTTAACAAATCAACCAGTCAATATTGCCGGTTTAGTAAATGGTCAATATCAATTTTGCAGTCAACCTGACCCCCAAAATTGGCGGGATGGTGCTGGAGTTTGTTTTAATTTCTCTAAAACTGGAAATCAAGTGAATGGTTATTATGGGTATCCGCACTCTGATCAATTTGTTTGTGTGCGTGGGATAGCAGATAAAAATCTGATCACAGGCGAAGGTCTAAGTATTGTGTGGGATATTCCGCAGAAAAATACAGTTGATTCTGCTGAATTTAAGTGGGATGCAGAAGAACATTTAACACTTAGTCAGGCAAATATCCTCAATACCGTCAATGTTGACGAGGATAGTGCTACGTGGATTTTGTACCGCAAAGCTTTACTCAATCTTGAGGGATTTTACCAATACAATCGCCCCCGAATGACACCAGTATCTCAATTGTGTCAGTGGAGTTTTGCCAGTCGTAATTAATTAACTAGCGTGTTCCCAGTCACTGAGTAACTCATGTTCTTGTTTGATTTTTTTGGTTTTGCGGAATGGAACTTTGGGAGAACCGATATCTACGCGCCCAAAAGACTGTTTTTTCTGCTTGGTGGATTTTTGCTTTTCTGTCGTTAAAGTAGTCATTGATGATTGTTTCCGAAAAACTCAGCACTACTTTAAATCATCAATTTCAAAACAGCAAATTTCTGAAGAGGTATTATTAAGTTTATTTAGGCGATCGCAAGGTATAAAAATATTCTCCAATTCCAAGCATTTTGCTATACCTATGGTCTACGTCATCTAAGTAAAGTATCGTCATGAGATGGGAATTGCGATGGTAAACTCGGTTCCGATACCGGGCTGAGAATTAACTTCCATTGTGCCGTTGTGTTTTTCGACGATAATTTGATGGGCAATAGATAAACCAAGTCCCGTACCTTTACCGACGGGTTTTGTTGTAAATAAAGGTTCAAACAGTCGTTGTTTGAGTCTTTCAGGAATCCCGATACCATTGTCAGCAATTTTAATTACCGCCATTTGTTGGGAATTGACATCGGTGGTAATTTGAATTTGCGGGATGCGATCGCTCATTTTACCTTGGATAATTGCTTCATCCAGAGCATCAACGGCGTTAGCCAGCAGATTCATAAATACTTGATTCATTTCACCGATGTAGCAGGGAACATGAGGTAACTTACCGTAAGCGCGAATCACTTCAATTGCCGGGCGATCGCCATTAGGCTTGAGGCGATGTTGTAAAATCAACAGCGTACTATCCATACCCGTATGCAAATCAGCAGGTAATTTGGTGTCGCTATCTGAGCGTGAGAAACTGCGGAGTGAGGTTGAAAGGTGTTGAATGCGTTCGGAACCTACCTCGATGGAACTGACAATTTTTTCTAAGTCTTCAAGCACAAATGGCAAATCCAAGTTATGTATAAAAGTCGTAATTGTGGCGCTTGGGACGGGATATTCTTGTTCGTACAGTTGCAGTAGCTTGGTGATGTCAGCAATATATTCTTGTAAGGGCGGGATATTGTTAACGATAAAGCCAATGGGGTTGTTCATTTCGTGAGCGATTCCCGCGATTAACTCTCCAAGAGTTGAGAGTTTTTCTTGTTGTACCAGTTGTACTTGGGCTTTTTGTAACGCAGTGGTGCGATCGCGTACTTGTTCTTCTAAAGATTGGGTTAATTGCTGGAGTTGTAAATGCACACGCACTCGCGCAATAACTTCTGCTTGGGCAAAGGGTTTGGGGATATAATCAACCGCACCCAGGGAAAATCCGTGAATTTTGCTTTCTGTATCAGCTAAGGCTGTGGTGAAAATAACCGGAATGTTTTGTGTTACTGGGTTCGCCTTGAGACGACGACAGGTTTCAAAGCCGTCAATACCGGGCATTTGGACATCAAGTAAAATTAATTCTGGTTGGTTGCGTTCGGCTTGAGCGATCGCACTTTCGCCATCCACCGCGACACGAAAACGCCAACCCTCACCCGCGAGTGCTTCTGAAAGTACAGATAAATTGGTGGGATTATCGTCCACAATCAAAATAAATCCCTTTGTTAAAACCTGATTCATGATGCTGTATTAACTAATTTGTTGTTGAATAAAAGTTTCTAAACGTTTGAGTTGAAAGTTTTTTGCTAACTGGATAATGTGATTAGTAAAGTTGTGGAACTGCGGCTGAGAAGCGAGTTGTTCAGCTAGTTCTAAAATGTTCTGCACGTCGCCATCTTGAGTGAGTTCTAAGAATTGTTGTAAAACTTCTTTTGCTGGCAAAATAAAATTATCTAAAGTATCTGTTTTAGGTTGGTTTGTAGTGTTTTGTTGATTTTCGTATAACCATTCCAGTTGTAGAAATTGCCGCAGTAGTTCCAGGAGTGTTTCTGCTTCTACTGGCTTAGAGAGAAAGGCATTCGCGCCCATATCAATACTTTTATATTCGTCAATTGCAAAGACACTGGCAGAAGAAGCGATCGCAGGTATGTTGGCAAATTGACTAGCCTGACGCAAACTCTTAATCAACTCAAACCCATCCATCACAGGCATGACTAAATCAGTAATTATCAAGTCTGGTTGATGAGTGTTGATTTTCTCCCATGCTTCTTTTCCATGAATGGCTTCTATGACATCAAACCCTACTGGTTCTAATAAATTGACAATCACCGAGCGATTTTCCCATTTATCATCCACAATCAAAATTGTGCGTTTTTTTCCTTGATAACCAATAATAATTCCCTGTTCAACTACTCTAGAAACTTTCGCCCAATCTTTAGATTCTGGTGATTCTATTTCAAACCAAAAAGTACTGCCTTTGCCAAATTCACTTACTACTTGAATTTGACTGCCCATCAATGAAATAATTTTTTGGCTGATGGCTAGTCCTAATCCTGTGCCTTCTGTTTGGCGTTTTTGACTTCCTGCTTGTTCAAACGGTACAAAGATTTTTTCGAGTTGTTCGGGTGTAATACCTGTGCCAGTATCTATCACTTCAAAACGAAGTTTATAGATAATTTTACCTTCATCATGAATAGCTTGGTTAATAACTTTAATTTTAAAGGTAACACTGCCTTGTTGCGTAAATTTAATAGCATTACCAAGCAAGTTAATCAACACTTGGCGTAAACGTTTTTCATCAGCCCGAATCCCAATAGGTAAATCTGGGTCAAGTAATACATGAAACCCGATGACTTTTTGTTCAGCGCGGATACGACAAATTTCACTGACGCTATCGATAAATGCAGGTAAATAAAAATCAATGAGATTTAATTCTAGTTTTCTAGCTTCGATTTTAGACAAATCTAAAATATCATTAATTAGGGTTAATAAATGAGAACCACACTGATAAATAATTCCGACACCTTTACTCCCTTTTTCGCTTAATTTTTCTGTGCGTTGGAGAATTTGTGTATAGCCAAGAATACCGTTGAGTGGTGTGCGTAATTCATGGCTCATATTAGCAAGAAATTCACTCTTGGCTTGGCTAGAATTTTTAGCAGCTTCTTCAGCAAGGCGTAGTTCTTGTTCGATACGTTTACGCTCAATAATTTCAGTTTTAAGCACTTTATTGATAGCTTCTAACTGTGCTGGACTAGGCAGCGTCAGAGCTTGTGGCATGAGATAAATTAAGGCAAAGGCTGTATATATTGAGATAATTGCTGTAAACGCTTTGACAATCGATGAAACCCAATAATCAGGATGCCAAAGCGTCCAAATATCTATTAAATGTCCACTACCACAAGCCAAGATAAAAGCCCCAAATAACAGAAATACTCCATTAAAGGGGACATCTTGACGTTTGGAAATAAAGTAAATTAATAGCAGAGGTATGGAATAATAAGCTAGAGCGATCGCACCATCAGAAATAATATTTAGCCATACAAGTTCGGGTTTCCAGAGATAACAATGTCCATGTGGAATAAACCCAGTCACGTAAATGGAATAGGGAACAAATGCCAATGTCATGCTAGAGATTGCTAGTACTGTGTTAACTTACGTAAACTTAGTGTTCCCAATCTTTACTCAAGATGAACGATGGCAAAGAAATTTAAGAGGTTATTTATAGGCGCAGACTGTGGGCTAATTAATCACAGCAATTATATACAAGTGCCTAACGCAGTATAATCATTTGGCGGTACTAAACAGGTTCAGATAAGAATATTTAACCGCCGATGTACGCCGATAAACGCCGATAAATCAAGATTTGAATTGATTTGGTTTATTCTCAGGAACTTCGCCTGATCTAAACCGTATTAGGCACTTTTTATGGTATACTCAAAAACCACATTTACCTCTGAGAATTAACAACTGAAAAACCCCGCTTTGTTGGGCGAATTTTAGCCAATTCTACTTGAAAACTCACTTTATCGCTGGTGTCTGCACTCCGCGCTTCTAAATTCCAGTTTCCTGGACGCAGATACCAAAATAAATTAGTTGATTGGGTATCGAGTTTTTCACCATTTAACCGCCACTCAACTGATGATGGATTTCCGGCTAGTTTAAATTCTAATTTTTGCTGTCCTTCTGTACCGGGATAGAGTAAGAACAAATCACCATTTTGGGGGGAGACAATTCGTAAATTACTAGAGACAAAATTTGATTGCTGCTTGGCTAACCAATCATTATATTCGGGTGGTAAATTAAACTTATCTTGCGTTGCGTAAGCAATTTTATCTTCTGGGTAAAAATACTCTTGTACAACAGAGTTACAATCTGCTGTAGGGCGTAAACCGGAATCTGCACATATAGGAAGTTGAATTAACCCTTGGGGAACTGTAAACGCTGCGGGTTCTTGGTTTTCGTGCAGGTGCAACATGATACGGTTCCATAAAGGTGCTGCACCCATCACGCCAGATACTTGACGCATCGGTTCGCCGTTGAAATTTCCTACCCAAGTTGCAACGGTGTAGTCGCTAGTAAAGCCCACAGTCCAAGTATCGCGGAAGTTGGAAGAAGTACCAGTTTTGACGGCGGCGGGGAAGGGCAAGTTTAATACTGAGTCTACACCAAAAGCGGTGGCGCGGGCGTGGCGATCGCTCAACATATCAGTAATCAGTTGCCATATCGTAGGGAGTGGGGAGTGGGGAGTGGGGAGTGGGGAATAAGAGAGTGTTGTTACAAGTGGGATGCTTTGTCCTTGTCTCGCCATTGTGACGTAAGCTTGAGCCAGTTCCCATAACGTGACTTCGCCACTACCGAGAGTTAAACCCAAACCGTAATATTCTGGGGTTTGATTCAGGTGAGTAAAGCCTAATTCATGCAGACGTTCTAGAAAGTTCGGTACGCCAATTTTCTCTAAAACTCTCACCGCAGGTACATTTAAAGAATTGGCTAACGCTATCCGCACCCGCACCGGGCCGAGAAAGCGTTGAGTATAATCTGTAGGGCTATAAAGTTTCGCACCAGGGATAGCATAGTGGGCGGGGACATCAGCCAAGATGGTGTTTGGGCGAATCAGTTTTTTTTCTAACGCCAACTCATAAACAAAGGGTTTGAGGGTAGAACCGGGTTGACGTAGGGCTTGTACGCCGTCGTTACGTCCAAGTTTGGTTTCGTTGAAATAGTCGGGTGAACCGACGTAAGCTAAAACTTCGCCCGTATGGTTGTCAATTACTAAAGCTGCTGCATCGTGGACGTTGTTAGCGGCTAGGTTGGAGATGACTTGCTGTGCTTGGGCTTCGACGAATTTTTGTAATGGTCTATCGATGGTGGTAAAAATGGGAGATGTTTCTTGTTGCTTGGTATTTGATAACTGATTTGCTAACCAAAACAAGAAATGAGGTGCAGCGATAATTCCCCGTTGGCGAGACTGAAAAACCACCTTTTCGGTTTGAGTTTTCTCGGCTATTTGTTGAGTGATATAACCATCCTGTACCATCCGGTTGAGGACGTATTTCTGACGCTGTTTGAGTCTATCCCAATGTTGTAGCGGGTCAAAGTAGGTGGGATTATTAGGGATAGCAGCCAAAAGACTCGCTTGGGCAAGATTTAACTCACTGGCGGGTGTTGAAAAATAAGTCCGGGATGCGGCTTCTACACCATATATATTGCCGCCCATTGGCAGACGGTTGATATATGCAGCGAGAATTTCCTCTTTATTCATTCCCGCCGCTAACCGCCAAGCTAACCAAATTTCCTGCAATTTCCCTGAGAAGTTGCGTGTGGATGGTTCTAACATTCGTGCTAACTGCATGGTAATTGTAGAAGCACCAGAAACAATTTGTTTGGCGTGAATGGCTTGGTTGATGGCGCGGATAATTGCTTTGATATCCAACGCGCCATGATGGTAGAAACTACTATCTTCGGCGGCGATAATTGCCTTGATAAATTGGGGAGAAACTTGATTTAAGGGGACGACGGCGGTATGTTCTTGGTCACGGGTGAGGATTGTTCCTAATGGTAGCCCATTGCGATCGCTAAATTCCAAAGCCAGTTGATTTTGGGCTATATCTGCGGTATGTATAGGCGCAAAATAGGGCAGTAGCCGCACCACTATACATACAAATACAACAGCTAAGAAAAATTTTGACTTTCGGATGAGCCGCCTACTTAGTCTCATCAGAGACTCCCTGGATAGTAAAACCTACTTTAATTGTGACGTGCTGGCTATTTGTTTATCAGGTAATATTGCAAAGACTTAACAATTTATACCAATTTAAATTAAGAATTGTAGTGATTTTTGTAAATGGCTATGGGCGGTTAGTTATCCATATAGGAAAAGAATCTCACGCAAAGGCGCGGAGGCGCAGAGAGTATGAGTGTTTAAATTTTAATTCTAATATCAATTTAATGTGAAGCTGCACTCTATGAAACTCAAAATTCTTGGCGCTCTTGGCGGTTCGTTTCTTAAGATTCTGTGCATCTTCATACAGAATTAGTATAACTACTCTTAATCTCTTCTCCGCGCCTCTGCGTCTCTGCGTGATCCAAAATTATTCTATTTAATATGATTATTAAAATTATTCTGCAATTATTTATTATTCTGACCTTTTTACTCAGCATTAGCGGCTGTAGTTTATTAGGTGTATCCTCCAATAAAGAACCGTTACCCGCAGTTTCTCCTCTCACACCACCAAAATTACCAGACTGGATTGAACAAATTAGCCCTATAGGTGATGCTATACCTTTAAATCAGATTCGTATTCGCTTTAAGGAAGCGTTAATTCCTGTTGAAAATCTTGACAGCCCAGAACAACAAAATTTATTACAAAAATTTACTTTATGGCCGCCTTTACCCGGTCAATTTCGCTTTTTAACACCGCGTATGGTAGGTTTTCAAGTAGATAAATCCCTACCCCAAGCCACAAGGTTTCAAGTTACTTTAAAAGCAGGTTTGGCAGATTTAAAAAATCACAAGTTAAATCAAGATTTAGCTTGGACTTTTAACACTGAACCTATTAAATTAACTGATTTACCCGGTGTGAATCCTGTGGAAAAGGCAGAGATTCAACCTATAGATTTAAAACAAAAACTGCAATTTACTTCAAATGTCGAATTAAACTTAGATTCATTACAAAAACATCTTAAGCTTGTCCCCGAAGGTAAAAATAAAGATATCAGTTTTAATATAGACTTAGCGAAAGAGGAAAAACCAACAGAAGGTGAAGACCCATTACAAAAGTTTGACCCTTCAGCACGTAATTGGGTTTATAATCTCATACCGCAGCAAAGTTTAGAAAAAGCGACTAATTACCGTCTGGTATTTTCCCCTGGTATATTACCAAATTACGGTAACTTACCAACAGATAAAGAGTCGTTGAGTAAGTTGGCGACTTATTCACCTTTAGAATTTAAAACAATCAACTTTTACGGACAGCCTGATGTTAACGGAGCTTATGGGCGATTCATTAAAGGTAGTCCACAGCTAGAATTTAATAATATATTATTGGCAGATTCGGTTAAAGATAATATCAAAATTGACCCAGCACCAAAAGATATCTCTCGACTGTTCCAAGTTCCCGAAGAATCTAATTTAGTGACGCTTAATCCCTACGCTTTAGAACCTGCGACTAATTATAAAATTACGATTGGGACAAATATTAAAGATAAATTCGGACAGACTTTAAACAAACCCGTCACCCTACAATATAATACTGGCGATTTGGCGGGTGATATTTGGGTTCCGTCAGATTTACATATCTTTCCGTCCAATCAAAATTTACAGTTAAATATTAGTACAGTTAATTTACCAGAGTCTAAATATAAAGCCGCTTTTCGTGTAGTTCAGCCCAGCGATTTAGTTTATTTTAATAATGCTTCGCCGAAAGGTAATGATAATGAATTATTACCCCAGCTAAATTCATGGCAAAGCTTTAAAGTAAACTTTAAGAAAAATCAACTTGTTGATGTCAATGTCCCATTACGAGAAAAGCTTGGTAGTCCAACAGGGATGTTAGCTTATGGAGTCCAAGCACGCACAAATAAATATCAAGATAATGGCAAGGAATTGTGGCGGGAACCTGTAACTTATGGTTTAGTACAGTTGACAAATTTAGGTGTATTTAGTCAATGGTTTCCTGACTCTGGTTTAATTCGTGTACATCATTTGAGTGATGGTTCACCAGCTAAGAATGCAGCTATTGAAGTGTATCCATCAAAGTTAGAGGAAAAATATCCCAGTAATGCTGTACCTTGCGCGACTGGTACAACTGATGAAAATGGCACTTTAAGACTACAAGTTGATAATTTAAAACAGTGTTTTCCTGATAATCAAAGATTTACGAAATCGCCACAACTATTAGTAATTGCGCGAGAAAATCAAGATTGGGCTTTTGCCAGAACCGAAGAATATAGCGGGTCTTTTGGTTATGGTATTGATGCAGGTTGGCAAGAAGCTAAAGCAGAATCACGAGGTGTAATTTTTTCTGATAGAGACTTATATCAGCCAGGAGAAAAAGCTTGGTTTACTGGTTTTGCTGATTATTTAGAAAATGGGACTCTCCAGCAAGATAAAAACGCTGTTTATCAATTAACTCTAATTAATCCCGACGGACAGAAAACCCAATTAGGTGGCAAAACTACCAATGAGTTTGGGACTTTCTCTTTAGAGTTACCCATTCAGAAAACTCAGGCTTTGGGCTACTATACAATTCAGGGTAAAGGCAAAAAAGGACAAGAAATTTCCGGCGAGTTTCGGGTGGCTGAATTTAAACCGCCTAACTTTAAAGTTGAACTTAATTTAGATAAAGAATTTGCCCTAGCTAATGATAAAGTAGAAGCGAAAGCCGCGAGTAACTATTTATTTGGTGCGCCTGTAGAAGCTGGGGAAGCAAAATATTTTGTCACGCGCCAACAAACTAGTTTTATCCCTAAAGGTTGGGAAGAATTTAGTTTTGGTAGACAATGGTTTTGGCCGGAAGAAAGTCCATCGTTAACCAGTGAGGTTTTGCAAACTAGTGACAAGTTAGATGCAAGTGGTAAAACGAGTCAAACTGTGACGGTGGCGAAAGATTTACCTTACCCAATGACTTATCAAGTAGATGTGCAAGTTGCGGATGTTTCTAATTTATCTGTGGCTGCTTCTCAAAAGTTTACCGCTTTACCCAGTAACAAACTTATTGGACTCAAAAGTAATTTTATTGCTGATGCTGGTAAGGCTTTACCTGTAGAAATAATAGTGACTGAACCTACAGGAAAACCCATCACAGGTCAACGAGTGCATTTAGAATTACAACAGATGAAATATAGTAGTGTGACGCAGTTAGTGGAAGGAAGTCGCACTGCGAAAAATCAAGTGGAGTATAAAACAGTAGAACAAACCGATATTACTTCTGCTGATACTGCCCAGATATTAACTTTAACACCACCCGAATCAGGCTCATACAGAATTAGAGCTAATTTTAGGGATAAAAAAGAGGAATTAACGGCGACAGATTTACAAATTTGGGCAACAGGAGAAACCCCAGTTTATTGGAGTTCGGAAGACCGCGATCGCCTAGAAGTTAAACTAGATAAAAAAGAGTATAATCCTGGAGAAACTGCCACAGCTTTAATTCAATCTCCCTACCCCGAAGCAGAATTATATTTTGCGGTTATTAAAGATAAACCAATTTATCAACAAGTCACCAAAATTAAGGGAGGCGCACCCCAAATTCAGTTTCAAGTCACACCAGAAATGTTACCTAATGCAGCAGTAGAAGCTGTATTAGTCAGACAAGGCGCACCTCTTAAGCAAGTCGAACCAGGAAGTTTAGATAAATTAGTAAAAATTGGTTTCTCACCTTTTAAAGTCAACTTGCAAGATAAATATTTGAAAGTGCAAGTTACACCTTTGCAAGCATCTTTAGAACCGGGTGCAGAACAAACAATACAACTAGAACTGAAAGACAACCAAAACAACCCCACACCAGGGCAATTTACTGTCATGGTGGTGAATGAAGCGGTGTTGCAACTATCTGGTTATCGTCCGCCAGACTTGGTAGATACAGTCTACGCAGAACAGCAAATATCTACCCGGTTCAGCGATAATCGTCCTGATGTGGTGATACAACCCCAAGATATAGCAAAGCCTAAAGGTTGGGGTTATGGCGGTGGTTTTTCTGTCGGTGCAGCAAATACCCGCGTCCGCACAGATTTTCAAGCTTTGGCTTACTACAACGGTTCAGTGTTAGCTGATGCGAGTGGTAAGGCGCAGATAACCTTTAAATTACCGGATGATTTTACGACGTGGCGGGTGATGACTGTCGCTACTGATGGAAACTTACGCTTTGGTAATGCTGATGCGACATTTATCACCACCAAACCACTGCTAACTAATGCCATCTTGCCACAGTTTGTCCGTCCAGGCGATCGCATCTTCGCAGGTTTATCCGTCACCAACACCACCGGGAATACCGGAAACCTGTCAATTAACGGCGAACTTAGCGGTACAGTCAAGTTTGCCGAAAATAACCCCAGCACAACTTCATTGCAAACCAACGCCGAACCAGCCACCAAAGCTTATCGCTTCCCCATGATTGCAGGTGGCGTTGGCGAAAGTAAAGTTAGGTTCACCACCCAACTAAATAATACAGCCGATGCTTTTGAACTGCCTTTAGAAGTGAAGCCGTTAGAAATTACCGAACAAGTTGTAGAAGCTGGCGTGACAGAAAAGCAAGTCAAAATTCCCCTGAATGTTGATAAAAATGTCTACCCGGAAGCAGGTGGTTTAGATATTCAACTAGCGAGTACATTAATACCCGAAATTAAAGCACCGGCTAAACAAGTTTTAGAAGATGATGATTTACCCTTTGCAGAACCAGCCGCCAGTCAATTAATTATTGCTGCTAACCTGCAAACTTTAGGTAAACAATATAGTCAAACATTTGCAGAATTTAATCCTAGTCAAAAAGCAAATCAAGCCATTACCCAACTGCAAAAATTACAAATAGCCGATGGTGGTTTTGCTGCTTATCCGGGACAAGAAAAATCAGATCCTTGGGTTTCTGCATACTCGGCGGAATCTTTAGTAAAAGCTAATCAAGCATTTCCCGATTCTGTAGATACTGCAACACTTTCGCGCTTGAAAAATTATCTACAAAAGGTAGTAGCAAACCCAGGACAGTATGAATTTTGTAAACAGCAAATTTGTAAACATCAACTGCAATTAAACGCCTTAATCGCCTTAGCAGAATTAGGTGATAAAAGCAACAGTTTCTTAGGCGATATTTACCAACAACGCAATAACTTTGATATCGTCACCCAAATCAAACTAGCGCGATATTTATCGCAATTCCCCGAATGGCAAGATGAATCACAACAAATGCAGAACCAGTTACAACAAAATATCTATGAAACTGGACGCAACGCCGTAATTAGTTTACCCCAAAGTTGGGGATGGATGAATTCATCTACCACCGCCCAAGCACAAGCTTTAAGGTTATTTATTGCCAAACAAAGTAAACCGGAAGTTCTGGATAAATTATTCCAAAGTCTATTAAGTTTACGCCGAGATGGTACATGGCAAACTAACTATAATAATGCTCAAGCTTTAACAGCATTAGTAGAATATAGTCAACTCCAACCCACACCACCAAACTTTGCCACCACAGTTCAATTAGCTCGTCAAAAGTTAGGTGAAAATCGCTTTGATGGTTACAAAAATCCTAACTTGCAGCTAAATGTTGCAATGGATAAATTACCCCGTGGTCGTCATGATTTGATAATACAAAAATCGGGTAGGGGCAAATTACATTATTTAGTTGCCTATAATTATCGCTTGCAAGGTAATCAACCAGGCAGATTTAACGGTTTACGTGTCACACGCGAAATTAGCAAAGTCGGAGAAGAAAAAGTTCTGCAAAAAACCGGGATGTATGCTGTAGATAAACCCTTAACTGTCGATAGTGGACAAGTATTTGATATTGGTTTAGAAATAATTGCAGACCATCCTGTAGACCATATAGTCATTAAAGACCCATTACCAGCAGGATTTGAAGCCGTAGACCAGAGTTTTCAAACTGCGACAGCCGCATTGCAAGCCAAAGCCGATAGTTGGCAACTTGGTTATCGCAATATTTACCGCGATCGCATTATCGCCTACGCCGACCACCTCGAACCAGGAGTTTATAGCCTACATTACCTAGTCCGTTCTGTGACTCCCGGTACATATACATGGCCTGGCGCAGAAGCACATTTGCAGTATGCACCAGAAGAATTTGGACGCACTGCTGAGTCTACAATTGTGCTGGAGGAGAAGCGTTGATTTTGAAACCCAGAGTCTTTCTCTCTGCGTTCTCTGTGTCTCTGTGGTTAGTTAAACAAATCGCTGCACAAACGCAGCATATTCCGACGACTTCAACCCCTCTTGTAACACCTCCAAAACTCGCGCCATCTGATTATTTAACAGCGCCTCCTCTGCCAACCACAACCCCGGAAACACCTGAGAACGAATAATGCCATCTGCACCAGGAGATAGCAATTGATACTCGCCATCAACTAAGCAAAACCATGCCAATTGATTCTCATAAGATTGCCAGATAACATACTCCAACACCCCATTCCGACGATAAACTTGCTTTTTAATACCCGTATCAATTGAGACGCTACTTGCAGCAATTTCCACAATTAATTCGGGAGAACCTTCAATATAACCGTCACGGCTTAATCGAGTTTGTCCACCCGCCGCAGGTTCAATAAAAAGTACTGCGTCTGGTTGGGGTTCGTTATCTAAATCTAATCTGACTGTTGGTTCCACACTCAAGTCAACACCAGGAGTCATGGCTTGATAGACTCCTAACCAAGTCATCACCCGACTGTGGGGTTTACCATGCTGTTCATGTCTTAAGGGAGAGGCCACGTAAACGATTCCTTCAATCAACTCTGCTTTCTTGATATGGGGTGCAGCATCATAACGACGTTCAAATTCAGGACGAGTTAAGCGATCGCCACTTTCCAAAGGAGGTATTGCTTGTGTTTTCACCATTTGCCAAGCTGGGGATTTATTAGATACTTCTCACTTTAGCAAACCACAGTTATTGACAAGTCTAAACTATATAGCAGTCCTAAATCATTTGTAAAATTTCTATATCTTTTTCTTCTTTCTTACCTTTGCGTCCTTCTCTACGAGACGCTACGCGAAGGCGTTCTTGGCGGTTCGTTTCCTTATCTATAGTTTTTCACGACTCATTTAGGATTGCTATATCACGATGCAAAATCATGAAATAATTTTAATATTCTTTGCCTTACCCTTTGTCTAACGGCTTCATCCTCACCTGATAACCCATCGAATAACATTTCATATATCAACGGTACGCCTAACTCTAACTCTTCTAATAAAGAACGCTGACTAAATACATCTTGCGGTTCACCTTCTACTATCAATTGTCCTTTATCCATGACAAAAACCCAATCTGCCCAACGATACACCAAATCTAAATCGTGGGTTGCCATCATTAAAGTTTTGCCGTCTCGATGAATTTTTTGCAGAGTTTTCAGCAAATTCCGTGTATGTTTCACATCTAAATAAGCTGTCGGTTCATCTAACAATAATAATTCAGGATTCAATACCATCACATCTGCTATAGAAACCCGCTTTTTTTGTCCTAAACTTAAATGATGTACTGGTCTTTCAGCTAAAGCTGTCAACCCAAATTCTAATAATATTTGTTCTACTCGTGCTTGAATTTGCAAAACTGGAAGTCCTAAATTACACAAACCATAAGATATATCTTCTTCCACAGTAGAAGCTACTAATTGCTGTTCGGGATCTTGAAAGATTAGCCCGACTTGTTGACGCAATTTCCCCAGATAATTACGATGATAAGTTAACGGTTCTCCGCGCCACCGTACAACACCCTTATCAGGTTTATATAAACCATTAGCTAATAAAAATAATGTGGTTTTCCCACAACCATTCTGCCCAATTAACGCACATCTTTTACCCAATGGAACTTTTAAGTTAAGACCATTCAAAGCTGATTGCTGTGCGCCGGAATAGGTGTAAGATACTTGCTCAAATTCTAATAAATATTCCTGCATTTCGCCAAAATTCCAATCCAATTAAACAAATACAGCCGCAAATTGCTTCGATAATATATCTGGTTTGGGGATGATAGCGGCGAGGATGCCAAACTTTAAATTCCCCAACAAAACCCCGCGCTTCTAAACCCAGAGAAAACTGATTATATGTTTGTAATGTGCGCTGTAAAAGTTGTCCAATTAATATGGCTAAACTTTTCATCCAAATACGCCAAGTGCGATAGCCACCACGGGAATTTTGCGCTGTCCATATTTCATTGGCTGTATTCAGCAAAATGAAAATAAACCGATACATTAGTAATAACAAATCAGTTAACAGCACTGGAAATCGCAAGTAACGCAGAGTTTGTAAGATTTCCGTAAACGGAACAGTTAACATGAGAAAATATAAGCAGGAAACTGAGGCTAATGCTCTGGTGAAGATTGCCCAGGCTTGCAGACTGCCATGATGACTAACATAAATATAGAATTGTCCAAAACTTAGCCCATATAAAGCATCTAATTGCACCTTTGGCAAATCATTAATTGACACACCATTGATGATTAAGGCGGGTAAACTTGTCAAACAAAAAACGATGGTAAATAATAACAAACGGAAATAAATACTAGCCGGAATTTTGGCATAAACCATTGTCCAAACACCCATCCAAATTGCTATTAAAATCTGCACGAATGGATGGGTAGCAAGGGCAATAGCAAGAGTAGTCAAGGCAAAAATTAGTTTATGCTCTGGTGGTAATTTTCGCAACCGATTAGTATAAGCTAACGTATCTAATTGCAAACTCATTCTTCATGCTTTTGTTGTTGGGAACGGCCTTTATATAACCCAATTGCGTAACCAATTACTCCCGCACCCAAAGCTGCTTGCGAAGCAAATAATAAGCTTGCTATTTCACCACTAGCTGGTTCAAAAATTGATTTAAACCAAGGTTTATATTCTGGTTGTATCTCACTTATAGCTTCTTGTGCTTTGCCATCAGCACCGCCAAATTCTGCATTACGGACAAAGATTAAGGGTGCAACAGCTAAAGCCAATACAGCTAATACTAATAACCAGTTACTCAACCCTTTTTTAGACTGATTCATTTCCTTGGGGTTCCCGTTTGATTAATTTCAGCAATTCTAATTCTTGAGGATTATAAGATTGCAACCAGTTCCACACTAATACAGTTAGCAATCCTTCACTAATTGCGAGAGGGACTTGAGTTAGAGCAAAAATTCCGGCGAATTTGGTAAATGAAGCAATGAAGCCACCAACAGGCGCGGGAAAAGCTAAGGCGAGTTGGATAGAAGTAATAATGTAGGTGAGTAAATCTGAAATGGCTGCGGCGAGAAATATGGCGATTTTTGCTTTACCACCTAATTTAATTGTGAAATTATATATCCAGTAAGCGGCAAATGGCCCGGCGATCGCCATCGAAAAGGCATTTGCACCCAGGGTTGTCAAACCGCCATGTGCTAACAACAAAGCCTGAAACAACAATACTAAACTACCCAAAACCGACATAGTTAAGGGGCCAAACAGCACCGCACCTAACCCTGTGCCGGTAGGATGAGAACAGCTACCTGTAACCGAAGGGATTTTCAAGGCGGAAAGTACAAAAGTAAACGCACCCGCCAAGCCGAGTAGTAGTTTAAGTTGGGGGTTGGCTTGGGTAATGCGTGTCAAACTCCGCAACCCTAATAAAAAAAATGGCAATGCTACAACCCACCAAAAAATCGCCCACTGCACTGGTAAAAAACCTTCCATAATGTGCATTGCGTAGGCGGGTTTGGGTAAACCAACTACTAAATAAAAACTAATTACTGCCATCAGGCATAGACTAGCTAAAGCCTGCTTTTTTCTGTTCATAATCTGTACCTCGCAGATTTATGTAAATATATTCAGTTATATCGGCGGGCATCCTGACTCACCCAATTTTGGTTCACAGTTGCGGGACAGTGCCGGATTTTCACCGAACTTTCCCCCTTACGTCTGATGGCTGCTCCCCATCAGAACCGATCTCAGTAAATATATCACTATTTTTAATGTTGGCACTTCAATCGGAGCCGCATCTATTTCAAAAATCAAATATAGTATCATCCATCAGAGTTAGGTGAGGTTGAATGCAGAAATTAACAAAACAGATGGTACTTTGGCTAAGTGCAGTTGTGATGGTTTTGGGTTTGGTGAGTTGTGATAAATTCTTTGGTGCTTCTGGAGACTTGGTAGAAAGGGTGAGTGATGGGGATACTTTAGCTGTCAAAGATGCGAAAGGAATTAAATTCAATGTGCGCTTTGCTTGTATTGATGCGCCAGAAGTACCCCATTCCCAAAAAGAAAGGAACAGTAAACTCGCCAGCGATCGCAATCAATTTGACTGGGGTGCCAAAGCACAAGCACGCTTACAACAATTAGTCCAACAATCAGGCGATCGCGTGATGTTGACGATTACAGATAGCGATCGCTATGGTAGAAAGGTTGCAGAAGTCCGCTTAAAAGATGGTACTTTTGTCCAAGAAGTCTTATTAAAAGAAGGTTTAGCTAAGGTTTATCGCCCTTATCTAAACAAATGTCCGAGTAAAGATTTAGTTCAAAAAGCAGAAGCACAAGCACAACAGCAAAAACTAGGTGTTTGGAGTGATAGCAAATTTACCAACCCTTGGGAATATCGCAGTCTTGCAAAAGAAGGCAGTGGTTCGGCTTCGCTCACCAACCGGAGGAAGAAGTAAAATCATTACTAATGCCAAAATTTAATACTGGGATTACAAAATTCCTATCCATCTACTTCGTAGAATGAAAAAACTTTCACACTTCACACTTCATACTTCATACTTCCTCTTCCCATCCATGTTGACAGGCGATTTCTTTAACGACAAATTCAATCAGCGTTGGCGGTGCGGCGGAGATTAAAATACTCGGATAAATTGCTGTACCCCAAATTGGATGAACCAGCACACAGCATTTATTTTTAATGACTGGATAGCCAAGTAACGCTTTAACTACAGCAGTATCATTGTGCGGCATTGCACCGGGACGCGAAAGTAAAGGATAGCCTGTACGCGGATCAATTAAGTCTGAGAGATAACCGCGATCGCGCAATTCAAAAGCCACATCACAACCAAATCCCATAAACCTTTGGCGTAACTTTTGTTTCTCCGCCTCGATTTCTTTGGTGCTTTCCACTAAAGAAAATTGCGATCGCTGCAAAACAACCACAACCCAAAAAAAGGGTTCTTGTTTCCAATCTGGTAATATCCGTTCGCAATTAGTACATATATATTTACTCGGTGCATGAATAGAAATTTGCACAGCTTGTCCCATATCGCCAGTTAAATTTATGGGACTGGTTTGTTCCGAAATGTAAACGCTTGGGTAGTTCACTCAATTGATATGATTTTTTACAAGTTGTTAATTTATTCCTTGGGATCGATAATAACTCTTAACACTTTATAAAAACCATCCATTTTCGCCCAGCAGTCAGAATTTATTGCAATTTATATATATAAATTATAAATTTTTAATTTAATTTTTATCTTTTATTAACCTTATTTAAAACTCAGCACTAACACCCCGGAGAACAATACTTTGAGACGACTTGGGTGACTCAGTTTATCTGTACTACTTTTCTTGCTGGTAATATTTTTGGAGAAGTTGCCCCGACCATAAAGTCAGGACAACTTCTGGTACACCCCTTGCACAATACAAACAATATCAGTATTCACAACAATTTGTTTGCCAAATTGGCAAAAATTAAAAATTCAACGGTAGTCAAATTTACTGTCTGGGGAAGTCTGAGGTGGATAATTAAGCCGAACAATTCAGGTAAATTTACTAAATCTGGCGCTGGTGACTGAATCTAGCGTTGTGAATTGTCATAATATAAGCAGTTACTTGATTGAGTCTCAATAGTGAAATCTCCTTCATTGCGTCAATCCTAGCTTTCAGGAATCAACTAAACTCAGTGAGGCGACTCATGAATATTGATCAGCAACTCAATGTTAATTTACGTACAGAACTGGAAGTAGCGAAAAGACAGTTAAAATCTGACCAAAAAGGTGGAATTGCCGCCTTAGATCAGATTTATCGCCAAGGTAAAGTTCCAGAACAAACTTTAAACGGTCGCTATTGGGGTGAGTTTTTGACTGCTAATTTCAATCCAGTTTTAGATAGTTGGTTAGATATCATCACAAAGATGTGGCTACCTTGGGAAGGTAAAACATTTGATGCCAACAATCACACTGGTGATAATATTTTTACCAATGATGGTTTATTACTAGGGCGCTTAATTTGGCCTTCATATAATGGTTATGTGGCAGATACGAGAGGAAGAACCCTGGCCTTTAAATTTCAGACCTCCCGTGATCAATGTTTATTAGAACCAGATATTGACGTTTTACGTTTGAGCTTCGATTTACCAGAAAACCCTCGATTTATGATTCGGGAGTTGGTAGACCAATTAGTTCAAATTGATGATGATTTTTATTTAGGAAAAGCCGTACTCAAACATCCCAATGGTGGTCGATTTTGTGCTGCTTACTTCACCCTCAAATCTGGTTTAGCTTCAATTTAATTCTACAGAATGAGAGGGGAAGTATCTGAAAATATAGCAGTCTGATTTGAGATGTGACAAACAAAGACCAATTATTGAGGATTGCTATATTCTACAAAATACATACATTGCTCACACAATTGTGTTGGATTTACAGCACATTGAATATAAGGCGATCGCGCATTATATAAACAATCACTTTTATCCAGTAAATTTTGGGGTTTGCGACTTTGACTTTCTTCTCTAACTTGCATTGGTGGTGTAGCGATCGCTGATAAAATCCCCAGTAAATACCAAACCCCGCCACAAACAATCAGCAACATAAAATCAGCAATACGTCGCATATTCAAACCTTAGCTAAAATCCAAACTTGTCAATGATTTTAGCGATATTAAAATATTTATTCATCCGTCATTAGCCATTCATCTTTAGTAAATAAAAACTAACAATAATTAGCAAAAAATGATAAATCTACAGAAAATACTAGTATCTAAAGATATAGAAATATGGTTTTATTTCCGAATTTACTGATGTAGTCAGGGAGTAGGGAGTAGAAAAGAAATCTTTTCTGGATGTACTGATTTTTTTCAGAAATCAAATTAAATCCTATATATAGCAATCCTATTTGATTGACAAATATCTATCTACCTTGTCCCCCTTGTCTCTATTCTTCTTATCTCAAATCTGACTCTACAGGTTTTTAAACCTTTCCATAAACTGCATGAATATCTGTTGAGTTTGTCACTGGCATATCAAACCCTAGTAGTATAATCTACTCTGGTTTATATCGCCTAAGTATAAGTTTGGTACTGCTCTAATGTTGTTAAATCCAGTTGTAACCATTGAGATATTTCAAAAACAAGCCGAACCTCAAATATATGCAGCCGGTCAGATCATCTTTGCAGAAGGACAGCCTGGTGATTTTATGCTTGGTATTATCGCAGGAGAAATTAACATCTTAGTGAACGGCAAAGTTGTAGAGACAATTACAACTGGTGATGTGTTTGGAACAGGGGTACTTGTAGGCATCAAGAATCGGACTTATACTGCGATCGCTAAAACTGAATGCAAACTCGTCTCCTTAGACGAAAGAAGATTTCTCTTCGCCGTTCAAGAAACACCTATGTTTGCACTACACGTCATCAAAAACTACTCAGAGCGTTTGTCTCGACTGCAACACATGGTTTAGAGGTTATTTATAAATAGGACTTACGCAACTGACATATTTTTTCTGTAGGGTGTGTGACGCAAAGAGAAGATTTGAACGTAGTCATAAGATTGATAGCGTCACGCACCAACTACCAATTTTGACACTTTCATAAGTCCTGATAAAGTAAAAGTTCTTGTAGGTGTGTTAGGCGCATATTGTGAGCGAATGAATCACAACAACTACATACAAGCGCCTAACGCACCGCCAGATGATGATGGTTGATGAAGCTGAAGTCAGTGTGACCCAGTTTAAAATCAGGTGAGCCAATAGTTCACAATCGGGTTTCAACAGACTGTTATGTTGTAAACATTGCCCACCTGAAGATGATTGATATTGGCAGTTAATTTTTACTTCTTGCCAACATCACGCGCCATGTTGAGGTAATAGTCTTCTACTTTTTTCTGAGAACGACGGCGGACAAATGAAGGAGTTTCCGAGGTGGTTTTCTGCTCTGTTTTTGCTTGTTCTTCTGAAACTCGCTTGATAGTTTGCGCCGCATCAGATTCCAAATAATAGCCAGAGCTATTAAATCCGAAAACTTTCGCAAAAAAGCCAAAAATACTTCCAAAAAAACCGAAAACAGCCTTAAAAACTACAGAAAAATAACCTTCAAGGCGAATAAAGATATTCTGAAGAATTTGAACTAGACGATCCATAGCAGCACCCTCTATGATTGCCTACTGCTATTGTGACTTAATTTTGCCCTGGTTAGGTATTCTCCCAGAGATATAACTACCAAAGATAAATGATGAATTTACTAGATGTGTCTTTTGGCAGTTTAGTCAAGACCAAGAAATATTTATTAATATAGTTATAAATCAGTGTCAAAAATCAAAACGTTCTTTATTTGCAGATACTGGATTTTCCACCATCGGAGTAGAAGACATGAAAGACCAAAAAACATCCGACTCTAAAGAGTTCGTAGGCAATCTCAAGAATGGGATTTGGCTATTTGGACTCTCTTCTTGGGTCTTTGGCATTACCGATCGCAGTATCGCTTCTTTTGCAGATGGTTATCTCTCTGCTTTAGATTTAACGCAACTATTCACAGCAGCGACATTTTTTGTAGCGTGGCTATTCTTAAAACCCACATCCAAAGTTTGAGGCGGTTGATTTGTCATCAGTTGGTTTAGTTGGTCGCTGATTTTATCAAACTAATAAATACTTCCGAGGTAGAACGTTTTCTCGATCGCAAAGTGCAGCATGTGGTTTGAAGTGCTGAGTCTCATTGGTTATAAGTTAAGATTATGAGGCGGTTGTCATTCAATATATCTAGGACTTACGCAAAAAAACGAAAAAATAAGGTTTTAGAACAGGATGCAGGGGTATGAGGGTGTAAGGGTGTAAGTATTCAAAACCCTTACACCCTCATACCCTTTCACCCCTACACCCAATCCCCACAAACAATTTTGGTGCGTAAGTCCTGTTATCAAATAAAGCTTAAATTGTACTAGCGTATATTAACGAATCAAAACCAGTGTACCAGCTAAAATCAAGCCAGTTCCCAACATCACTTGCGGCGTTAGTTGTTCTTTGAGAAACAGTGCTGAAAAAACCAGTACCAAAAGTAAACTCGATTTATCTAAAGACGCGACTAAAGAAGCTTTCCCGACTTGTAAAGCCCGAAAGTAAAATAACCAAGATAAACCCGTTGATAAACCAGAAAAGACGAGAAATAACAGAGTTTTAGGCGAAATTGTCAGCAGTGTATCTAGTTGTCCTTTGGCAAAAACCCAACCCCAAACCATGACTAAAATGACTACGGTGCGGATCGCAGTTGCTAAATTGGGGTTAATCGTCTCGACTCCTATCTTGGCGAAGATAGTCGTTAAAGCTGCAAAAAACGCCGATATTAGGGCAAACAATATTGCAGTCGTTTCATTACTGAGCATTCAATCTCTCGAACAATCTGAGGATTATTGAGAAATAATATCATTATTTCTCCAGAGAAAACGGTGCATATACTCTGAAAAAACACTCTTTCAGGACTTACGCACCAAGATTGTCTATTAAGATTGGGTATAAGGGTGTAAGGGTTTGTGGCGTAAGGGTTTTAGATACATACACACGCCACTTGGCTCCCCTATACCTCTGTACCCCTACACCCTCGCCAAAACCCTTGATTTTTCGTTTTTATACGTAAGGCGTAGGTTGAGTGGAGGAACAGAACCCAACATTCACGTATACTTTGTTGGGTTACGCGATCGCTACACCCAACCTACTTGAAAGAGTATGTCACTCGTTTTCACATAGAATTATGACTTTAAATTTTTACTCAGAAATAGATATCACCCAATCTCTTAAAAGTTGATTGACCTGATCTGGAATTTCATCATGGGGACAATGACCAGCCCTGAGAAAATATTCAGTCAGTTGGGGGTAATATTGGTGGAATTTTTGTGAACGTTCTCGCGCCTTCATCCAAGGATCAGCTTCGCCCCAAAGTAATAATAAAGGACAAGTTAAGCGTTGCAACAGCACATCAACTTTTTCTCCTTGAGGACTGCTAAAAACAGAAACAAACACATCAAAAGCCCCTGTATCATAAGCAGGGCGAGCAATTTCTTCTACTAATTGGTCTGTAATTGCAGTTTTATCTAAATAAACTTTTTCTAAAGTGCGGCGAATTACCCAACGTTGTCGCACATATTGAAATATCACAAACCGGGAAAAAGATTGTTTAAAAATCCACTTGACACTACTACCCAAGATTTTTTGTAGGGGTGATGGTTGTTTGGGTGGTTGGATTTGTGATTGTAACGCTTCTGGTTCTTCTGTGGCTTGAGTTTCGCTAAAAGGGCCAGCACTATTGAGTAATACTACCCCAGCAACACTATCAGGATATTGGGCAGCAACAGACAAACTTGCATAGCCACCAAGAGAGTTACCTGCAACGATCGCTTGGCGACCAATGATTTCACTGATAAAATCATGCAGTTGGTCACGCCATAAGTCTCCACTGTACTGGAGTTTGGGTTTAGCCGATCGCCCAAATCCCAACAAGTCGATCGCAAACACTTCAAAATCTTGATACAATCCACTAATATTCTTTCGCCAGTGGTCTGTAGAAGCACCAAACCCATGCACCAACAGCAACGGTGGACGTTGGGATTGTGAATTTCCTGCATGTACATAGTAAATTTTCTGCCCTCGCCACTGCCAATATTGCCCAGGAACCGGATTTGTCAAAGGGGCTGTACTAACTTGCATAATTTTAAGTAATGTTAAGTAGTTGTTAATAATTGTAGAGGATGTGAGGGTATAGAGGTGTGGGAAGTGTGGGAGGTGTGGGAGGTGTGGGAGGTGTGGGAAGTGTGGGAGGTGTGGGAAGTGTGGGAGGTGTGGGAAGTGTGGGAGGTGTGGGAAGTGTGGGAGGTTTGGGAAGTGTGGGAAGTGTGGGAAGTGTGGGAGGTGTGAGAAGTGTGGGGGAGAAGAACTAATGACCAATGACCAATGACAAATGACCAATGACTAAAATTACAGGCACTACCAAATTATTAGGGGTAATTGGACATCCGGTGGAACATTCACTGTCACCGTTGATGCACAATGCTGCGATATCAGAATTAGGGTTAGATTACGTTTATTTACCTTTGCCGATCGCACCTGATAACTTAGAAATAGCGATCGCAGGTTTTGCGGCAATTGGGGTAAAAGGTTTTAGTGTGACAATTCCCCATAAACAGGCAATTATGCCGTTATTATCAGAAATTACCCCCGTAGCCCAAGCGATAGGTGCAGTTAATACTGTGACTCGCCAAAATCAGGGATGGATAGGGACAAACACAGATATTGAAGGATTCATCGCCCCCTTACAAACAACATACCAACAAGATTGGAGTCAGAAAGTAGCAGTTATTTTAGGTAATGGTGGTGCAGCGAGGGCTGTAGTCGCCGGCTGTTATCAACTGGGTTTTGCGGAAATTTATGTTGTGGGACGCAATGAACAAAAATTAATTGAGTTTCGTGATAGTTGGGGAAGTTCACCCATAGCCGAAAAGTTGCAGGTTTATACCTGGGGTAGTTTGTCCAAATTGATTCCCCAAGCACATTTATTGGTGAATACAACCCCCATTGGGATGTATCCCCAAGTAGAAAACTCCCCTTTAAGTGTCGCAGAAATGGCTGATTTACCCCAAGGTGCGATCGCTTATGATTTAATTTACATCCCCAAACCAACAAAATTTCTCCAACAAGCCCAAAATCAAGGCGCTATAGTCATTGATGGCTTAGAAATGCTAGTTCAACAAGGTGCAGCCGCCTTAAAAATTTGGTTACAAACAGAAACTGTACCAGTTGAGATTATGCGCCAAGCACTACGCCAACATTTAGGCCTTTGAAAAAGTGCTGAGTGGAATTAGACAAGGGAGAGGGGGTAGACAAGGTAGAAATGTAAAGTATAAATCTTGCTTCCTTGTCCCCCTTGTCCCCCTTGTCCCCCTTGTCTCCCTTGTCCCCCTTGTCTCCCGTGTCTCCCGTGTCCCCTGTGTCCCCCGTGTCTCCTACTGTCTTTATGATCAATTTTTCACTAAACATGCTCTGACAAGGTTAATGGTAACTGAACTATAAACCTTGTCCAACCTTGAGAACTAGTAACTGTAATATTTCCTTGCAGATATTCCACGAGTTTTTTGACCAAAGTTAAACCTAACCCACTACCATGATTAAATGTAGATGCGTTTTGCATAACTTGGGTATAATCAAAAATTGATAATTTATCTTGATTTTGATTTTGGGATATGCGATAAAACGGTTCAAAAATTTGAGCTTGTTCTTTGACCGGAATTTCGACACCAGAATTACTCACAATAATTTCTACTCCAGAAATTGGCACATCAGGTGAAATTTCTGGAAAATTTAATTGATTAAAGATTTGGGTTAATTGAACTCCCACTGTAATAATTGCACCCAAGGGAGTATGTTTACAAGCATTCATTAATAACTCTGATAAAATCCGCGTCAAGATAGCCAAATCAGTAGTCACATTCGGCAAATCTGGAGGAACTTCAACTTTTAAAATTTGCTGTTGAGTTTGGGCAATATCCTGATAGCTTTCAGTAATATGAGGTAGCCAATCTTGTAGACGCATAGAAGTTAATTCTAAGGGATACATATCTGCGTCTACAAAACGCATATTTAATAAATCATCGATTAAATTTAGTTCGCGTTCGCATTCGTAACGTAAGATATTAATGTAGCGAGCTACAGCATTTAATTCAGGAGGTTTACCAGACTGAATCATCCGTCGGCGGTCGAGAATAGTTTCCAGCATTGTAATTGCCATTTTAATATTTGATAATGGCGTACGCATTTCATGAGAAGTAGCTGCTAAAAAATCTTCTTTTAATTGGTTTAGTCGTTGCAATTCTGCCATTTGAATTTCTAACTGATGGGCGCGTTCGCTGGCTAGATTGCGTTCTTGGCTTAATCTGCGTTGGGTATCATCTCGAAATACCAAGACTGCGCCTGTAATTTTACCTTGGTTGTCGCGCAGAGGAGCCGCACTATCGGCAATGGGAATAGTTTTTTTATCTTTGGTAATTAATAAAGTGCGATCGCTTAAATATGCAGTAGTTTTTTGTTCTAAAGCTGTATGAATGGGATTTAATACAGGTATTTTACTTTGTTCGTCAACTAGGGAAAAAATTTTTTCTAATAATTGGTTTCTCGCTTCATATAATTGCCAGCCTGTAAGGGTTTCTGCCACTTGATTCATATACTTAATCTGCAACTGGGGATCAACTACAATCACCCCATCTCCCATACCTCGCAACACAGTACTTAAAAACTGTTCTCGTTCATAGCGATTTAGCGCCGTTTGAATGGCCACGTAGAGTTCTTGATCTCTGATGGGTTTGAGAATATAACCAAAGGGAAAAGTGAGAGTTGCTCGTTCTACAGTACTTTGGTCAGAGTGACCTGTAACATAAATAATCGGGATTTGTAAATCATTCCAGATTGCTTCTGCGGCTTGAATACCATCACTTTCACCCCGCAACCTAATATCCATCAAAATCAAGGTTGGACGCAGAACAGTTGCTTTTTCTATAGCGGCTTCTGCGGTATCTGCAATATCAACAACGGTGTAGCCCAAAGACTCTAAACTTTCTTGCAAATTAATGGCAAGAATATACTCATCTTCCACAACCAAGACTTTCACTGTCTTGGTTGTGCTTATATCGGAGGAGATATCTATCATATTCATGCCCTACTTTTTGTAAAAGTAATTTTAAATTCTGTTCCTTGTTGAGAATTAACTTCAATAGTTCCTCTTAACTGCTTCACTAAACCTTGGACAAGAATAATCCCTAATGTTTTTGTGTGTTTAGGATCAAAGTTTTGAGGTAGTCCAACGCCATTGTCTTGAATGATTAATATCAAATTGTAATTATCTTGTTGCTCTAAGCTAACGGTAATTTCTCCTGTACTTTGATGAGGAAAAGCGTATTTTAAAGCATTGGAAACTAATTCATTGATAATCAAACCACAAGGGATGGCTGTTTCAATGTCTAAGCTGGCATTATTAACTTGGATTTTAAGTTTAATACAGTTAGACGTGACATTGTAAGAATCAAATAAATGAGTGGTTAAATCGGGGATGTATTGGGCAAAATCTATGTTTGCTAAATCGGCGGAACGATAGAGTTTTTCATGAACTAAGGCAATAGAAGCAATGCGGTTTTGACTATCGCGCAGAATTGCTGCGGCTTCGGTGTCTTGCGTCCGTCGGCATTGCATTTGTAACAAACTACTAACAATGCCTAAATTGTTTTTGACACGATGATGAATTTCTTTGAGTAAAACCTCTTTTTCTTTTAGAGATGCTTTTAGTTGCTCTTGGACTTGCTTTTGTTCGGTAATGTCTTGGTGAACGACAACGAAAACTTTTCCATACTCAGGATGCTCAAACATAGAAGTTGTCGCACTACACCAAAAAGGTGTGCCATCTTTTTTCACATTGTGGACTTCATAGCTGGCTTCGCCATGTTCTAAAACAGTTGCACTGATGGCTTGGTTTACCGCTTCTGCTTGTGCTTGATCCTCAGCATAGTTAATAGTTGAGATATGTAGACCGATTAATTCATCAGTGTCATAACCAAACATTTTCTCAAACTTAGGATTGGCATAAACGATAATTCCATCACTGGCGCGAACCAAGCAAATTCCTTCAGCCATGTTGCGTGTAATCACTGCTTGCAGTTCGAGCATTTGTTGAGCGTGTTTTTGTTTGGTGATATCAATACAACTTCCCACAATGCGGTAAACACGGTGATGATCATCTCTCAAGGGAGTCAGGCTGGTAAACCACCAAGTTTCTTGGCCTTTAAATGGTAAACATTCTTCATAAGTGATAGTTGTGCCTGCGTTGAGACAATCTTGATAATGTTGTCTCACCTTCATCGCCGCCGTGGGAGGAAGCAACTGTTCTGGGGTTTTGCCTTGGATATAATCGGAACAAAAACCCGTGAGTTCTTCGTGAGTAGGGTTCAAACCAGCATAACGAAAATCATCATCAACCACATCAACCACAAAAATTGCCTGGGCTACACCGTCGTAAATACTGCGTAAAAAATTTTCTTTTTCTTGCAATGCTTGTTCTGCTTGTTTGCGATCGCTAATATCAGTTACTCGTACCAGATTCATCACCTGCTGGGCAACTTGAATTTGTTTAACTGCGGTGTTTCCCCAAAAACAATTGCCCTGCTGGGTAACATACTCGATTTCCTGGCTCCAATATCCTTGCTGATTCATTTTTGCGAGGATCTCAGCTACCTCCTGAGAATTAAATGGTCGTTTATGCAGGGTATGTCCTTCTATTCCAATCAAGTCAGCTTTACATCGCGCTGCAAATAATTCTACGGCTCGATAATTGCAGTCGATGGTTAATAATGTTTGGGGACTAACCAAAAACAGAGCATCAGCAGATTCGTTATAAATGGCTTCACGCAAATCACGGCTCTTGATAATTTCTAACTCAGCTTGTTTTCGTTCTGTAATATCAATAACGGCTCCAAATAACTTCACCTGTTGACGTTTTGTATCATAAGCTACCTCTGCTTTTGATTCTAAGTAGCGCATTGAGCCATCAGGTCGAATAATCCGGTACTCTACGTTAATCGGGACAGCATCAACAATCGCCGCTAAAAAATGAGCTTGCAAAACTGGCCGATCATCTGGGTGAACCATTTGCAGAAATTCTGCTTGAGTTGGTGCTGGTTGAATGGGGGAAAGACCAAAAATCAGAAAGGTTTCCGTTGACCAAATTAGCTGTTCATCACCCAAGTTCCATTCCCAACTGCCAACATGGGCGATATGCTGGGCAGCATTTAGCTGTAATTCACTGCGACGTAATTTTTCCTCTGCTTGAATGCGATCGCGTAATGCCGCTTGTCGTTCAGTAATATCTCGTCCTTCAGGAATTAACAAAATAACTTCGCCAGTTTCATCCTGGAGTGGACGCAAGGAGAAATCAATGGTTGCTATTTGGTTATTTGCTCCCAAAACTTCCACTTCATAGCGGACAAAGTTTCCTTGAGCTGCTGAAGCAATTGCCTGTTTAAGTTGCTCTTGAGTTTCTGGTGAAATTGTCCACCAGTGTGTGTCCCAAAATGGCCGATTAATTACATCTTCCGGCTTCATTCCTGCAAAATCGAGCGCAGTTTGATTTGCCTCTAGCAAAGTTCCATCAACACTCAGCAGCCCGATAAACTGAAATGAATTGTTGAAAATGCCACGAAATCTACGTTCGCTGGCTTGTAAAGCGGCTTCTGCTTGTTTGCGTTCTGTAATATCTTGAGCGGTACCGTAAAGGCGGGCTACTTCTCCATTACTATTAAACTCGGCATAGCCAATCCCCTCCACATAAATATCAACATTGTCAGTTCTAGTAGCACGCAGAACTAGTTTGTAAGATTCACCAGTGGTAATAGCACGCGCTACAGCTTGGTCTAATTTTTCTTGATCTTCGGGGTGATATAGCTGTAAATTTTCTGTATATGTGGGTGTTGAAAGTTGAATGTCTCGTTGAAAAAGTTCAAACAACCCTTTTGACCAGCTAATTTTGCCTGTAGCCAAGTCATACTCCCAGTTACCCAAACGAGCAACGCGCTGCGCTTCTTCTAACAAAGCTTCATTTTTGCGGAGTATTTCTTCAGTGCGTTTAATTTCTGTAACATCAACTACCATGCCATCCCAAGCTATGCGACCATCTTCCAACCGACGTGGCGAGGAACGAAAATGACACCACTTCAATTTACCACTGGGTGTACAGATTCGCAGTTGAATATCAAAAATACTCAGATGCTGTTTTGACTCATTTTCAGCAGTTTCAAGTCGGGGGATGTCTTCTGGGATAAACTGACGATAAAGTAGACTGGCATTTTGGAGTGCATCTGCGGCACTCACTTCCATGATGTTTTCAATTCCCGCGCTTAAATAATAAAAGCGATCGCTACCATCTAATTCTCGAATGACTTTGTAAATTGCCCCATTCGGTAAGTTATCGCCAATTCGCCGCAACATTGCTTCTCGTTCTTGCAAAGCGAGTTCTACTTGTTTGCGGTCTGTAATCTCTGCCAATGAACCAACCAACCGCACAGGGTTTCCTTGCTGATCCCAAACAGCTTTGGCGCGGGATCTAAACCATCCATAACTACCATCTCTACGGCGTAATCGATATTCAACGTTATACTCTGGGGCTTGTTGTAATAAATAAGCTGTTTGAGCAGCCATTACTTGTGCATAATCATCAGGATGTATGCGTTTACTCCATTCATCATCCTCACAGCTTAATTCATGATGCTCATATCCCAGCATTTCAAACCAACGTTCTGAGCGATAAGTTTGATTAGTTGCTATGTCCCAATCCCAAATCGCCTCACTCGTACCAGCCACAGCTAAGTGCCAACGTTCTTCACTACACCGTAAAGCCGCTTCTATTTTTTGGCGTTCGCTAATTTCTCGCTCTAGTTCTTTGTTTGTGGCTTCTAGTTGTACAGAACTGGGAAAAGCTAGTGCTTGTGGCATCAAATGTATCAGTTCTAATGCAGTGTACAGTGATATTACAGATGCGATCGCTTTCATCACACCACTCAGCCAATAGACAGGATGCCAATGTGTCCAAATCTCGATCCAGTGAGTTGTACCACAACTGAGCATCAATAAAGCAAACAGCAAAAAAATCCAGTTAAATGGCAAATCTCGGCGTTTGCAAACAAAATATAGTAGGGTGCAGGGAATAGAATAATAAGCGATCGCAATCAAACTATCAGATACAATATGCAGCCATAACAACATTGATTGCCCAGCATCGCTATGATTACAAGGAATCAACGGTATTTGTATAAAAATATTCATAAAGTTTTCTAAAACACAATTTCCCGCAAGGGTATATCTATCCTAAAGAATAGGTTTGATTTTTCACCTACATAATTTTGAATTGATCACCCTTGTGGCAAATTTCAGGCTGCGATCGCTACATTTCTCCCCAAGGCAACGTTTAAGAACCCTGATAACATAGAAGAAAGTTCAACTGAACTACCAAAGTTATGAGCAGTATTAATATTTCCTTACCTGAAGCGAATTTTCTGTTACTCTTTGCGTCTTTGCGCGGCAGTTGCTTCAAGTCGGCAAAGCCGCCCAACGCACTGCCTTGCCTTTGCGTGAGCTTTTAAATAGTATTGTTAGCAACACCAAAGTATTTATGCAAGAAGTTTAATGATATTGATACGCAATTGGTACATAAAACCCCAACTTTTTCACAAAGCTGGGGTTCTAGTTGATCGAAAAGCGATCGCATATCGCCAAAAACAACTTTTAAAATCCCATTGCGGTGGCTACATCTTTCAGTTCTGCGGGGATGCCTTGCTGAAATTGACTGTTACTGTGCTTAATTGCTGTATCAGGGTCTTTCAAACCATTACCAGTCAATACACACACCACTGTTGCACCTGTGGGTACTTGGTCTTTGACTTTTAATAATCCCGCCACAGAAGCGGCGCTGGCTGGTTCGCAGAAAATACCTTCGGATGCAGCTAATAAGCGATAAGCATCGAGAATTTCTGCATCAGTGACAGCTGCAAAACTTCCTTGACTCGCAGTTTGCGCGGCGATCGCTTTATCCCAACTGGCTGGATTCCCGATGCGAATGGCTGTGGCGATGGTGTCAGGATGGGCTACTGGTTGACCGTTGACTAATGGTGCTGCACCTGCGGCTTGGAATCCCATCATCTTGGGGAGGCGATCGCATTTACCAGCTTGGTGGTATTGACAAAAACCCATCCAATATGCTGATATATTTCCCGCATTGCCCACCGGGATACATAGCCAATCAGGAGCGTTACCCAAAGCATCAACCACTTCAAAGGCTCCGGTTTTTTGTCCTTCTAAACGGTAAGGGTTAACGGAATTTACCAAGGTTATTGGGTAACTCTCAGCCATGTCCCGGACAATTTCTAAGGCGCGGTCAAAGTTACCTTTAATTGCTAAAACTTCGGCACCATACAATAAAGCTTGTGCCAATTTGCCCAAAGCGACGTAACCATCAGGAATCAAGACAAAGGCTTTCATTCCACCACGTTTAGCATAGGCGGCGGCGGCGGCGGAAGTGTTACCAGTACTGGCACAAATTACGGCTTTTGCGCCTGCTTCCTTGGCTTTGGAAATGGCCATTGTCATTCCCCGGTCTTTGAAACTACCAGTGGGGTTGAGGCCATCGTACTTGACAAATACACTCACTTGTCTGCCAATGCGTTCTGCGATCGCTGGCACCGGAATTAAAGGAGTATTACCCTCTAACAAGGTAACAACAGGCGTTGTGTCACTGACAGGTAAGTACTCACGGTAGGCTTCTATCAGTCCGGGCCAAGGTTGGCGATGAGATTTAGCAACAGACAAGCTCACAGTCACAGGTTTTAACAGTTTTTCACTAAAGATTGATTAATTTATGGATACGAAAGCCAAGTTTGAGCTTTCTTTCTCCACCTATTCCAGAAAAATATTATCTTTGTTTGGTGTAGTTTTTGAGATTTTTTTATTTCGTGCAGATAGTTAGTTTACCATAAAGCCTTTGTACACCTACGTTTTTTAGGATTTAAGAGTGAGAGGAAAAATCAAGGGTTTTGGTGAGGCTGAAAGGCTTACACCCCTATACCCCCACACCCTTACACCCATCCTCAACAGCCAAACTTGGTGCGTCAGTGCGAAACTTTGGAACACTCCACTACTCATCGCCGTCGCTTATCACAAAACTCACAATCCATTAAATGATGTGATTAAAACTATACAATCATTTAACAAACCTTAAACCGACATTACTATAATATTTAATATTGGTGTGAGTTGAGTTGTGTATCTATTTAATATAACAATGTCTACATCTAGTGTTTCAGAACGGAAATCCCAAGCTGCTTTAGTTAACGAACTAAACAAGTCCTATTATCAAGCAGATCAGCAAGCCAAGTTTAAGAACCTGGAAGCCGAGGTAGATTCTCTGTTACAGCAGTTGCAAAACTTGAAAGAACAACGGTTAGCGGCGACTCATTCTGACGAAGAATAAGTTCCCTGAACCAAAGCGATCGCCGACATAACATCAACCTGAACCTTTAATAAACGCTTAAACACTTAGTTGAGAAAATTTTCTAACCAGAGAACCTAACTTTGGCGATCGCTATCAAAATTAAACAAGTTTTGACACTGAAAACCTGTTGTACAGATTAATCTACCACTATCCTAAATTATGAGGATATGTGTACACTACTGATCTTCTGTACGTGGTGAGAGGTTTGAGTGTGAATAGAATGAAAAAGCTGTTTGAGCAGTTGAGTACTCAAACAACTTAGTTAAAAGATTTGACTAAGAATTTCTAGAATCGGAAAGTTGTCCGAATTGTCCCCACATAGATAGTGTCGTTGTTGCGGTTGTGTTCGGGGTTGAACAGAATGATCAACCCTGGGGTAATTGAGATATTGCTGTTAACTTGATAACGATACAAAGCTTCTAAATGGTAAGAAGTATCGCTATCTTCCCGACGCGCACTTGTCGCCGTCAGAGTGCGTGGCCCGTAATCATTGCTTGTTACCTTTGGCGGTTGACCAAAAATAATCCCACCGACATTACCTTTTTTACCCAAGTCGGGAAATCCTAGAGTCACAGCCCAGTTCCAAATATCAGCTTTATCACCTCTATTGACTGTATTGGTAACAGAGTTTCTTCCAGAACTGGCTTCGGCGATCGCCTGTGTGTAACCCACCCAACCAGATATGATGAATTTATTACTCAACTTGTAACTACTTTGAATGCCATAGTGATTAGCTGATGTGGCAATAGGAATTGCAGTTGTTCCAAATGGATTATTCGCAAACGCACTTCCTTCCGAACCGGAGACATTCACATCACCAGTTGCAACGCCATTACCATCAACCGCACTAAAGTAAGAATGGGCATAAGTAAAAGCCAGAGTCAAATCTTTATTTGGTTGAAACGCCACTTGTCCTAACGCGCCATAACTCCCATCAAACAAACCTCTACCATCCAGAGGATTTTCGGCATTTCTCGCTATATAACCACCTGACAAAGTAATAGCATCACTCAGCTTGAAGATAGCACTGACACCAGAACCTCTACCAACCGCCAGACCAGAGTTACTTGCACGATAAATGGGCGCGAAACGACCAAACCGCGATATAGCGCCTGTCGTTGCAGCTGAAAATAAGGGGTTAACGGTGTTGAAATTATCAAAGAACGAACCGCCAATAGCATCAACCGTCACATTTAACTTATCCCCAATCGGGAAGTTATAAAATAACTTAGCCAAGCCAAAACTATTATCTGGCTCAAGAGTCGTATCCCAAGCCAACCGCGTCATATTTGTCCCGGAGACTTGATTTGTGGCGTTGAAAGCCAGAGTATTATTCGCTCTCAAAATCACGCGCAAGCGGTCTTGACCGTAAAAACTGGAATCAAAGATGATTCGCACCCGGTCAGCAAAAATTGTGTTATCTGCTAAGTCGCGTCCGCCAGCACTTCTATAGGCTGCGGCTTCTCTAGCGGTTCTACTTCCACCAGGGGTATTATTGATAGTCCGCCACGCATCGGAAGTTAAAGCTTTTTCTTCACCATACACACCACCAAAGGTCAAGATCACATCCCCAGATAATTTGGTTGTGGTGGAAAATTGATTGGCTTCTAGTTCGGCGGTGCGTGCTTCTAATGGGTCAATTCTGCCACGCAACTCAACTAAACCATCAGCAAATTCTTGTTGCAGCTTTTGTAAGGTTTCTAAATCTTCTTTTCTCACAGCGTCGGCGGTACTTGTGGCAATTAATTCATTAATTTTTTCCAAACAAGCATTTAACCCAGCCGCAAATTCATAGCGCGTCATCGCCCGATTACCCCGATAGGTGCTATC
Organism: Anabaena sp. FACHB-83; assembly: GCF_014697485.1. Classification (NCBI taxonomy): domain Bacteria; kingdom Bacillati; phylum Cyanobacteriota; class Cyanophyceae; order Nostocales; family Nostocaceae; genus Anabaena; species Anabaena sp. FACHB-83. The sequence continues at coordinate 215,153 of NZ_JACJRY010000002.1, forward strand.
GGGATAACCTGCAATACACCCATATCGTTCAACTAAAGATTGTAGTGCTTGAAATGCCCAGTCTGTTGGTTGGACATCTGATAGTTGCGATACGGATGTTACTTGACTCATGGTATCGGAATTATCAGTTTCTTGCGTTAATTCTGATACAGAGGTTTGATTGACTTCAGTTTCCGTTTGAGCAACCAGATGATCTTTTAGTTGTGGTGAACCTAACTTGATACTTTCTGCCTGTAATTCCTCTGGAGACTGAACTACAGAATTTGCTAACGCCTTTTGAGTCGTAACAAAACTAGCAAGTAACAGTATTGGACTGATCCATACTGCGCTGCGGAAAACACTATTCATGAGCCTCACACCTGAACTGAATTACACTACTGTACTGGTAAAAGTATATACTAAACCAATAAAGTTGGTAAAGCTAGTTTATCACGGGTTAAGGACAGTTTAAAAGTTTACCCAGCAAAGTTGTGTGGGAATGTTAACAACCCAGGAAAATATTCATCCTCTGGGTAAGAAGGGTGTGGGGGTATAGGTGAGGAAAAGCTTTTACACCCCTATATCCTTGAATTCTTACACTCAGTCTTCAAAGATAATCTTACAGCCAAATTACCAACTTTATTCAATTATTCCAACTTTATTGGTATAAACTACAGAGATAAGATAAATATAAAAATATGGTTAAAAAAGAGTGATAATCCTAATATCGCTAAATTTTGAAGATAGTAAATGCTATATTGAATCTGTCAATAATACCGAACCAGGGAGCAATATAAAATGCAAGTCAGTGCGCGGAATGCTTTAAAAGGGACAGTTAAAAAAGTTGAAGTTGGCAGTGTCAATACAGAAGTCACCGTAGAAATTGCCAATGGTGTAGAAGTAACAGCAATCATTACAAAATCATCGGCAGAAAATCTGCAACTCTCTGAAGGTAAAGAAGTTTATGCCATTGTTAAAGCTACTGATGTGATGATTGCCATTGATTAATTAATTTAAATCAGTTTATTAATACAGCAAATAAAGGGCAGATTTACTGCCCTTTATTATGGGTAATTCTCTACTACATCAAGTCATATTTGAAATCAGGCGATCGCATCTAAAAAAACATCTATCTCAAGAGTTAATTCAGAAGTTTTTCAGATGAAATTATGAGGATTAACTTTCATGTTTAGTTGACAAAATCCATAATAAATCTAACCATAATTGTGGATGCGTGTGTTTAAGTTGAGACATAGGGTCTCGTACTAAGTTGGTAGCATTCAAGCACACAACTTCCATCAGTCCTAAATACTGGGCGACTTCTCGCAGTAAGTTTTTTTGTGTGAGGACAGCACTCATTAGCTTATCTGGACAATAAACAGTCACATATCGTTTGTGAAAATAACTCGGATGCAGATATCGGAATTGCGGGTTGTTGACTTTCACATAACAGTGGCGAATGACTTCCCATGCACTAGGATGAGTGTGTTCGACAATAGTCGCAAATTGCTGTGCCAAATCTTCTTCGGTAATCATACTTGCTTGCCTCTAAAATCTTGCAGGAAGGGATATTGACTTACGCAGTGAGACGACAAATCAAGGGTTGTAGAAAGGGTGTATGTACCCAGTCTCAATAGCCAATCTTTGTGCGTAAGTCATTGTGATATTGAATCGTTAATGGTGCGATCGCTTGATCCCTGTCACAATATCGGTTGGTATATACTTCACTAGCGAGATTACCTGCCTGCCTAAAAAGCATCAAAACCCAAACTCAACCCAAAAACTGTATCAAATACAGCTATTTACCAACTTAAATGGTATAAACAAAAAAGATGAAGGCAAAATTTCCGAAAAATTTTATCTCAGCCTAAAAACCCGAAAAGCGGACTTTATCAGCATTCTGGCTTTCCAATTTCTTAACATTAAGCAGGTAAAATGAACTTGGCGCAAAAATTTTTGATTTTTTAGCAAGAAAACTAGCAAGACGTATGTTATTCTTTCTGTAGAGGGAATCGAAAGGGCAAAGCAAAAAACAAAGCAAACCTTTTGCAAGCACCGATACAGGTAAATCCGCTCAGGCTTAGTTACAGTTGAGAAAAAAGGCAGCCAATGAAGCAGGATAGCGACCTCCGCAACAACTTGAAGTCAATTAGAACCCGCTTAGGGATGAGCCAGCAAGATTTAGCTAATATTGCTGGGGTAACTCGTCAAACTATTAGTGGTGTAGAGTCAGGGCAGTATGCTCCTTCTGTAGCCATCACCCTGAAACTAGCAAAAGCCCTTGGCTGTCAAGTAGAGGATCTATTCTGGTTAGAGCAAGATTTACCGGAAATTGAAGCCACTCTCGCCAAACCTGTCACAATTAATCAACCTCTGCGCGTTAGCCTAGCGAGAGTCGGCGGACAATGGATAGCTTACCCCTTAGTGGGAAAAGACGCATTCCGTCAAGATATGACACCTGCTGATGGTGAGACAGTTGCGGTGGTGAGGCAGTCCGATCTTGGGGGTTTCCCCCAGAAGGAACTGCCGAAAGGGTTACCCGGCATAAGCAAACTGTCGAACCCGGAGGGTGAGGCGGCAAAGCAAATAGGTAAAGATAAAGTCATAGTCCGGCTTTTGGATGACAACCTCGAAGCACTGCACAATACAGTAGTAATTGCTGGTTGTTCCCCTGTAATTTCGCTCTGGGCAAGGGCTACCGAACGCTGGCATCCGCAGTTGCGAGTCCATTTTACCTTTGCCAACAGCATGGCTGCATTGCACAGTTTATGCAGAGGTGAAGCCCACATTGCCGGGATGCACCTGTATGATCCCAAAACAGGCGAACATAATGTTCCGTTTGTGCGAGAAGTTTTAGCCGACAAGTCAGCAGTAGTCATTACCCTTGGTTTATGGGAAGAAGGATTATTAGTAGAATCTGGTAATCCCAAAGGCTGGGAAACATTATCTGATTTAGTCAAAGCTAAAGCAACCATTATTAATCGAGAACCTGGTGCTGGTAGCCGGATGCTGTTAGAACGCAAACTGCAAGAAGCGCAGATATCATTTGATGCTGTCAAAGGATTTGACCAAATCGTTACCAGCCATCAAGATGTTGCCCAAGCTGTGGCATTAGGTTTAGCCGACGCAGGTATTAGCACCGCATCCATCGCTGCAACCTTCGGGTTAGGATTTATCCCATTACATCAATCACGCTACGACTTAGTAATTCTCAAGGAATATCTCGAAGAAGCACCCATACAACAATTGCTGAGTACCTTGGGACATCGTATGGTTCACTCACAGTTAGAAGTTCTCGGTGGCTACGACATTAGGAGAATTGGGGAAGTAGTAGCGACTGTTTAGGATAGGGAATAGGGAGTGGGGAGTAGGGAAGGATAACACTTTTTAGACTTCATACTATCCCACACAAACGCCAAAGGCGAAAACACTTCAGATTTTTCACTTCATTGAATATGTATTTGATTTTAACGGTTGTGGGCGTAGAGCGATCGCCCCCAGCGACGTTCTACATCGTCCGAACTCTTCACATCGCAGACCCACACAAATTCACACACTACTAGGAGACTAAATCATCATGTCTGACGAAAGAATTAGACAGATAGCTTTTTACGGTAAAGGTGGTATTGGTAAATCTACCACCTCTCAAAACACCCTCGCTGCAATGGCAGAAATGGGTAAGCGAATTTTGATTGTGGGATGCGACCCCAAAGCTGACTCTACTCGTTTGATCCTCCACTGTAAAGCCCAAACCACAGTACTACACCTCGCCGCCGAAAAAGGCGCAGTTGAAGACCTTGAACTCGAAGAAGTCGTTATCAATGGTTTTCGTGATATCCGATGCGTGGAGTCTGGTGGCCCTGAACCCGGTGTAGGTTGTGCTGGACGTGGTATTATCACCGCCATCAACTTCCTTGAAGAAAACGGCGCTTATCAAGACCTAGATTTCGTCTCCTACGACGTATTAGGTGACGTTGTATGTGGTGGTTTCGCCATGCCTATTCGTGAGGGCAAAGCGCAAGAAATCTACATCGTTACTTCTGGTGAAATGATGGCGATGTTTGCGGCTAACAACATCTCTCGCGGTATTCTCAAATATGCCCACTCTGGCGGTGTGCGCTTAGGTGGCTTGATTTGTAACAGCCGTAAAACAGACCGCGAATGGGACTTAATTAGTGAATTAGCGAGAAGAATTAGCACTCAAATGATTCACTTTGTACCTCGTGACAACATCGTTCAACACGCTGAATTACGTCGGATGACAGTGAACGAGTACGCACCCGAAAGTAACCAAGCGAATGAATACCGCACACTCGCTACAAAGATTATCAACAACGACTTTATGGCTGTTCCAACTCCTCTAGAGATGGACGAGTTAGAAGACTTGTTGATTGAGTTTGGTATTCTGGAAAGCGATGAACAAGTGCAGAAACTCACCGCCACAGCACAAGCGCAAGACGAGAAAGAAAAGCGCCAAGAAGATGCTGAAGGTGAAGCACTAGAAGCAATCAAAAAAGGCAACGTAGAAATAGTTGCTGGGTAAACCTTGTTAGCGACTGAATAAGCTTAGGTGGGCGAAAATAGCCCACTCTATCTAGCAAAATTTGGAGGTATGCTCATAGCTGACTAATTGTTTTGGATGTTTTCGCTTTACCGCTTTTAACCGCAACTTTTTCGATTTTTTAATGCGGAATTAGTATTTTATTTAGACTGTTCTCCTTCTCTACTATTTGGTTGGTTGTTTATTTTTCGAGGGGATGGGAAACATAAGCTTCCCATCCTTTTTCCTTAAAATGCAAACAGATATGAAAATCTCACGCAGAGACGCAGAGTCGCTGAGAGAAGAGTTATTATGAATATTTTCCCCATCCCCAAGCAACAGAAATAGATGTGCTAATTCAAGGTATATTTGACAAACGACGCTTTTTAGAGCTAATCAAACATTCGATAGTTTTTGAAAAAATAGGCATTAGTTATAGTAAAAAGTTACTCCGTCATCATTTCTGTACTGTGCCATTACCAATAAATATAGAGTTATAACCTGCTACTTGCTATATATATTAACAGTATTTGCTGCTAAATCTTTCATAATTACCAACTATATTGATTAAATCCAATAAAGTTGGTATTATTACCTCATCAGAATATTTACTTAGTTTTTCCAGGAATGTGAGACAGAAAAACATTTTCTGCTCACAAAGTTGATGGAAACTAAGTTAATTTGGTACGCGCAGCCATAGTTTTCTGAATAGAAATATCAACTGTAATTCGGGAATATTGTATGTATTTTACACGCCGGATAGCCAGCGTTTCTTTAATGCTGTCCATACTCGGATTTTGGCAACCAACTTTAGCTGATCCTGGTAATTTTTCACCTTGGCGAAGACAGGACACACCAGCACCTTGGGCAAAAAACAGATGTCTGGGAGGATTTGTAGATAAGTTTCGCCTAAGTGGAGAAGTAAATCAAGCCAGCAATTTTACTCTACAGAAACTTACAGAATTAAGAGATACTATCAAAACTCAAAATCCATCAGCAGTTACAGAACTCACAGTGAGTTTTCAAACAGGTTCAGGCCCCAGAACCGAAACATATTATGGAGTTACACTGTGGGATTTGATTAATAATACAAAAGCTGGTGGCGGACTAAAACCTGGTAATTCTGGGCAGAATACTAAAAATGCTTTTTTGCGACAATATGTTTTAGTTGAAGCGACTGATTGTTATGGTGCAGTTGTAGCTGTTGGTGAAATTCATCCGAATTTTGAAAATAAATCTGTACTGGTTGCATTTGCCAAAAAAGCCAGCGACGGTACAGTTCAATTACTAACAGATGAAGGTTTTGCTCGTTTAGTAGTTCCTGGTGATAGAGCAGGTGGACGTTATGTTAGTAATGTAAGAAATATTGTCATACTTTCTGCACCACCTTCGCCTTTAGAATTGAAAGATTTTCGCTATCCTTAATTTTTTCAAAACATCAAAACATAGCACTTTTAACTTGGATAGGACACAGATTCATGGGTGCATCCCAGTTTTTATTACTCAGCAAAATAATAATCCTGTCATTGCGTTCGCGTAGCGTCTCGCAGAGAGGAGGCACGACGTAGGCGTAAGACTTCCCGCAGGGTAGCAATCGCATGGACTCGTTGTTAGTGAGGGATTTTGCGATTGCTTCACTCCACTTCGTTGCGCTCGCAATGACGTATTCAAAAAAGTGGGATGCTCCCCAGATTCATCTGCGTCCATCCGCGTTTATCTGCGGTTAATTATTTTTTTGTACTTCATTCCAGCGAAAGTTTTATGTTAAAAATTCAGTTTTTTATTAAAAAATTAATAGTAACTCTAGGATTAACATTAACAGCAATTTCTGTTACTCAACAGGCTCAAGCAGCCAACTTTACTTATCAGGGTGATACAACAAATCAACCTATTTGGCGGCGTGTCGCACCGGGTAATCCACCTACGCTGATTTCTGGTGAAAGAGATGGCACATTAGGAATGAGTGTACCTTATAATGTGTTCGATTTTATCGTTAATCAATCAGGAACATATACTATCAGTGGTACATCTGGAAGTAATTCTCGATGGGATATTTTCTTGGCTTTATATCAGGATAGTTTTAATCTTAATCAACAGTTGAATAATGTTTTGATCGCAAGTACAACCACCACTGGCGATACTGTGACATTCAACAGACAACTAACATCAAAACGCAAATACTTTTTAGTGACAACTGGTCGAAGAGTAGCTGATTTTGGCATTTTTACTAATACAATTAGTGGTTCGGGGAGAGTTATCCCAATTCCTGAATCAGATGCGATCGCACCTATTTTAGCTGTCAGTGCTGTCACTTTATTGTCAATTAAATTCAAAACTCACGCATAAAGGCTATATGTTGAAAATGGGTGTAAGGATTTTTCACACCTACACCCCTAAAAAAAGTCAAAAGTAAAAAGTAAAAAGTAAAAAAGTTTTGACTTTTGACTTTTGACTTTTGACTTGATTCTGCCTCTTCATTTTTCCGATTCATGATGCAGTCGTTTGAGTAAATCTTGAATTTCTGCAATGGTATCTTTGGAGATTTTTGGCTGTTTTTCTAGCCAAGCCGTAGCACTTGCATCTCCTTGCTGAACAGCTAAGATTAAAGCCCCCCATGTGAGTACATCTGGCTGTTGTGGATTAACTTCTAATGCTGATGCGACACGATTCCACAACTTGCCTTTTTCGCCTTTTAACAGAATAGAAATTTCTTGAACATTTTGAGGTGATGCTTTAAATACTTTTAAAGCTTTATCCCAACGACCATCAATTAAATCTGCTAACACTTGTTCACTGGGACTAGCCCAAGTTTTTTCGGCTTGTGCTTTGGTGAATTCAGAGTGTAAGCGAATAAAATCAACTTGGGCTTGGGCTGTGGCGGGTAAGGCGTTTCTGCGTTGTTTTTGCAGAGATTTTAACGATTCTAGGGCTGGTGTCCATAAACCGCTACGGGCAATTGAGATGGCGTTTTGGTAAGGAGTCTCTTTAATAGCTGGTGGTTTGAGAGAAATTTTATCTAACTGAATTGGGTTGAGATAAAGTTTGGTTGGTTTAACTTGGTAAACCCGTAATTGGGGTTCTAAACCGGCTGTTTGGTCTAAGATTAACTCTTTATCATCATTACCAGTCACTTGCTGCCATTTTGGTGATTGACCGTTAGAACTCTTCCATGACAGCAGTTGAATTAAGTTAGAACGAACTGGATTGTAATATAAAATCTGTCCATAAGCGATCGCACCTGAGCTTTTTTGATATTCTCCTTGCACATTAAACCAAACACCAGCAGCAGGCGTTTCATCATCAAAACTTTTGATTGTGGTGAAAGGTAAGAGGTTATTATCCTCATTCTCGGCTTTACTATCTACAAATGACTTGTCTATCCCAGTTACAGCTAATTGAGTTGCTAAACGATAGTATTTTTCGCTTTTTGATTGAAATTCTGAGTCTGTTGCTAGTTGATAAACTCGCAATGCTACCAGTTCATCACAATCAGACTGACAATTAGGACGTTGCTGAAAAACCGGCAATAAAAACTCGTTGTTATTTTTATCTAAAGCTAGAGTCTCGCCGGATGTTTGTTTTTGTGCTTGTATGCTGGCTTGAATTTCGGAAAGGGTGTGGGGATGTTCGCTATAACCAAAGGGAATTTGCGCCCATTCTGGTAAAAACTTGTTCATCCAAACAATTTTGTCGGGATTGAAGATAAACAGCCAACTAATCCAAGCAAATATCAAAATTAACCCAGCACTACTGAATAAAACAGTAACCGCTACCGTTGATGACAGTAAACTTCCCTCTTGGGGTACTTTTTCGGCAATTTCGGGGGAAGTTTGATTGCGTTTCAAGAATTTTAGCGATAGTCTGCGCGATTGATGTGCCATAGTGCTTCTCGGTCAATCTAATAGGTGGTGCAAGGCTGGTTATTTCTACTTTTATACTCGCGTTTTCGCCTATTGACCAGAATCAGTTTCGTCTTATTTGGTACAAACTCGGTAAAATTTCTCATGCCGAAACTGATAATTTTGCTTACACTCGAACTTCAGTATTCAATGTAGACTTTAATAAATTGGAACTTAACGTGATTCGCTATAATCATCTCAAATACTGGGTAATTGCGTCTTTTGTGATGGCGGGATTAAACGGCGGATCACAGATAGCCTCCGCCCAAGATTATACTAGTACTGAAACACAACCAAGTTTAAGTTTAGACAATCAAGATTCTCCAATATTTCCTGCCGCTTCTATTGATCAGGGTGTAATAGAAAATACCGAACCGATGGCACAAGTGACATCGGTGTCACAATTGAATGATGTCCAACCAAGTGATTGGGCTTTTACCGCGTTGCAATCTTTAGTAGAACGCTATAACTGCATTGCTGGCTATCCTGATAATTCATTTCGGGGCGATCGCGCTGTCTCTCGCTATGAATTTGCTGCTGGGATGAATGCTTGCTTAGATAAAATCAACCAAATTCTTGCAGTTGCAGCACCCAGCGCCGAATTAGTGACCCGTGCAGACTTGGATACAATTAAACGCTTACAATCAGAATTTAGCAGCGAATTAGCCACCTTGCGGGGACGAGTAGATAGTTTAGAAGCGCGGACTGCGGAACTGGAAGCTAACCAATTTTCTACCACAACTAAACTTAACGGACTGTTAATTGTAGGTGTTCAAGGGCGGAGTTCTAACCGTGGTGACGTTAACCCTAGAGATGGTGTCAAAGACTCAGATGATAATGGCACAAACTTTAATGTTATTAACTTTTCCTACCTAAGTTTAACCACCCAACTCACACCTCGTAGTTATCTATTTACAGGGTTAGCGGCTGCCGATGGTACCACAAAACCTAAATTAAGTAATGACTTTGCCCTGAGTTACGAATATCCCACAGATAACAAATTAACTGTGATTGACTTGAATTATCGCTGGTTAGTCAATGACAAATTAGCGGTTATGGTAGGAACAGAAGGCGTAAATATGACCAACGCTTTCCGAGGCCCGGTGCGAGTCGAGAGTGCAGCTACAGGGCCTTTATCTTGGTTAGCCCAAAGAAACCCGATTTTAGATATTGGTTTTGGTCATGGTGGAATTGCTGTAGATTGGCAATTTGCTAAACGTGCCAGTTTACAAGCTTTATATACTAGTTATACTCCTGGGAAACCGGGTGAACGTAGTGGTTTGTTTGATGGAACTACAACTACAGCAGTGCAATTGTTATTAACACCGACTGATACTGTTGATTTAAGTTTGTATTACGTTAATAATTATGCTTCTGATGGTTGTTTGCTCACCTTTGTTGGTGATGAATGTTTAACAGCGACCAATGCACCTTTACAAACCAACGCCTATGGTGGGACACTCAGTTGGCAAATTTCGCCCCGCTTCACTGTCGGCGCGTGGGGTGGTTATACTACTTCCTCGATTCCTGGGCGATCGGGTAGTGTGGAAACGACTAATTACATGGTATTTTTAAACTTCCCCGATTTATTTGCTCAAGGTAATTTAGGTGGTATTTATGTCGGACAACCACCAAAAATTACTAGTAGTAATTTACCTGTGGGTAATAATGTCCCTGATTTTGAGAATACAGGTTTAGGACGTGCAGGCGGACAACCAGGAACCACAACTCAAATTGAAGCTTTTTATCGTTTTAAAATGACAGATAACATCTACATTACGCCAGGGATAATTCATATATTAGAACCGGGTCATACACCAGACAGTGACCCGATTACTATTGGTATTCTTCGCAGTACATTTCTGTTTTAGTAGCGTGACTTTCAGACCCCCGACTTCTTCAAGAAGTCGGGGGTCTTGTTGTTGATAAATGATTGAGGAATGCTATGGATAATTGCAGTTAAGTAGAAGGACTAAATTAAACCTAACTTAAATTTACCGGGTTTCGACACTTCGACAGGCTCAGTGCATCGCTGCGCTCAACCCTTGTCTTTTCAAGGATCGAGCATTGAGCGTTCGCGTAGCGTCTCCCTTGGGGAGAAGTCGAAATGCGTCTTCTAAATCATTGTATCTACCTACTTAATTGCAAATTTCCAGCAGCAATCAATTCCTTTTTTCCCTGAGTAAGCTGTGTCAAATTCTTTGAATAACTGCAAAAGAAAAAAGGTTTGGCTCACCACCAAACCTGACTATAAATCCAGTGCATAACAACATCCCGCATTTATTTACTCATGATTTTTACTTTGTAGCATCTTCCTATAGGATGTATCCAAAACTTATAAAAGCTGATATTAAGCGAGACAGGTATTCTTAATTACATTGAAATAAAATAATTGCCATAAAATCCTTCAAAATTCAAAACTGCTGATATAATTACCGACTTTTGTATTAGGGTTAAGCTTTGCTATATCAGCAAAATAAAAGACGGGCTTGCACCCGTCGAAATAGCTTGAAAGTGGCGACACACCTTGGATTATCAAAAAGAATAGTAATTAAACTTAATAGGTCGTCAAGAAGACTGATGATTTAGACAATAAGAAGAGTTTTTACACCATGCTTAGTGTTTAGCTCAAGGTCATTCTTGTAGTATTCTTCAATTTAGCATAGATAAATTTTAACTAACTGCCAAAATGCCAAAATATTGGAGGTATAAATAGCATTTTGAGCTTTTTTATTTATCTGATTTAGCAAAACATATAGGACTAATATTTGATTTCTGAAATGTACGTAGTGGCGTGGCAAGGCTAAAGTAGTGCATTAGATTTGGATAAAAACGCAGATAAACGCTGATGAACACAGATAAAATCTATTTTTTAATGCAACATTTAAGGCTTGCCACGCCAGTAGGATGTGTTATCAGCGAGAGTACTGCATCTAGCCCAAAGTTTTCGGTGCGTTACGGCTTACGCCTAGCACACCCTACTGGACTGGTATAGGTGGGGAAGAGAGAACATTGTTGCAAAAAACGCAACAACAACAGAAATAATCTGGCGAATTAGTAAGATAACAATAGATTTTCCGCAATATCTCTGATGACAGGTGAATAGATGTAGTCAGATCCCCGACTTCTTCAAGAAGTCGGGAATCTAATCACCCATCATCAAATTACAAATTACGAACTTATACTGAAATAGGCGAAGTATTATGAATTACAAATTATTATTTTTGCCTTTATTGCTGAGTTCGCTGCTGCTATCCGATGCAGTGAGAGCTACATCAAAAACCCAAGACTTGCAGATAGCACAACAACCAACCCAACCAGAAGCAACCCGCGCCGCAGCAAAACAAGCATTTAATGAAGGATTTGAGTTATACAAGCAAGGCACAGCCGAAAGCTTACAACAAGCACTTGCAAAATGGCAAATTGCCTTACCCCTGTGGCAGAAACTAGGCGATAAATCTAACGAAGCTTTAACTTTGATTGGAATCGGTAAAGTCTACTCCGATTTGGGAGAAAAACAGCAGGCACTATTGTATTACAACCAAGCTCTGCCACTAATTCGTGCGGTAGGCGATCGCTCTGGTGAAGCTAATACTCTCAATAAACCTCTCACGCCAGTCGCCTCAAGTCGGGAAACCCTTTCGGTAAAATGTTCGTTGAGTGCATCTGTCCCGCCTCGGAATGAATTCCGAGTCTCATAGCGCAAGTCATCTGAAGATGACTCAACCAAAAATGTATTCCAGTCCACGCTTTGTGGACTTTGGCTATGAGCCTGGAACTTTAGTTCTAGGCGGGATGTGGTTGAACACGAAAATTTTTGACTTGTGTGTACACGGTAGGGGGTTGGGGGTTAGGTTTGAGAGAAAGTTGCACACGGCGTTAATTCGTATATCCATGTTGAGTGTCCGAGATTTTTGTTGGGTTGCGCTGCGCTCCACCCAACCTACGCCTGTTTATTACATTACATCTTCGTAAAGTTCTGCGATTGTTGCCTCAAAATTAATGCTATTGAGTTGAAAATATTTTTCTTGGGATGTGTATGTTTGTAAAACCCACAAATTATCTTCATTACGTCGAAAACATTCAACTCGCTGGCGTTTTGTGTTAATTAAAACATATTCTTTTAGACTTTCTATTGCTTGATAATCAGCAAATTTATCACCTCTGTCGAAGGCTTCAGTCGAGTCAGATAGAACTTCGACAATTAAACAAGGAAATCTTTTATGTACAGGTGTTTCTTGATCTCTTGAGTCGCAAGTCACCATCACATCAGGATAGTAATATCGATTTAAAGATTCAATTCGCGCTTTCATATCAGCAATGTAAACACGACATCCAGAACCGCGCACATGACTCCGCAGAAGTACAGCAAGGTTGAGAGCAACGGTAACATGAGGATCACTTGCTCCAGCCATTGCGTAAATGTAGCCGTCGATGTATTCATGTTTAATGGAGCTTGTTTCCTCCATTTGGAGATATTCTTCGGGTGTGAAATAGTTTGCTTGAGAGGAGGCTATCATAAACAGGGTGTTGGGTGTCGTGAAAGTTAAAAAAGACAAACCTACGATTAATTTTAATAGGACTTACGCAATAACTCTCTCAAACTCTCATTACTCCGTGACCTCTGCGCCTCTGTGGTTCGTTATTGCATAACCTGTATGTAAGTCTTATTTAATTACGAATTACACCAAGTGCAGAAATCATCGTTGAGTTTTCGCGGTTCATGTGGGGTGGCGATACGATCGCCCGCAGCGAATTACGAATTGATCTAAGATTGTTGGGTATTGTTTAATTGACGATCGCCCACAGACCGATGATTGAAGTTGAACATCTCAGTAAAACTTACGGTTCTACCCCAGCGATTACGGATGTAACTTTTCGGGTTGAACCAGGGGAAATTTTAGGGTTTTTGGGGCCGAATGGCGCTGGTAAAACCACAACGATGCGAATTTTAGCGGGTTATTTACCTGCAACTAGCGGTACAGCGAAAATTTCTGGGTTTGATGTCCATGATAATTCTTTGGCGGTGCGTCAACGCATTGGTTATTTACCAGAAACACCGCCGTTATATCCAGAGATGACGGTGGAGGGGTTTTTGCATTTTGTCGCCAGAATCAAAGGCGTACCCGCAGGCGATCGCACTACCAAAGTCAAAGCAGCGATCGCCCGATGTAATTTAGAAGATAAGCAAAAAGTCATTATTCGCAAACTTTCTAAAGGATATCGCCAAAGAGTGGGTATTGCTCAGGCGATCGTCCATGATCCACCAGCCATTATTTTAGATGAACCTACCGTTGGACTTGACCCCAGACAAATCATCGAAGTCCGAAATCTCATTAAAAGCCTAGCCGGAACACATACCATCATTTTGTCTACTCACATTTTGCCAGAAGTGAGTATGACTTGTAGTCGTGTTGCTATTATTAATCGGGGAAAAGTCGTAGCTACTAACACACCTGAAAGCCTGATGACACAGTTGACAGGTGGCTCAGGATATGAGTTGGAAATTGATGGCGAAGCGAATCTCGCCAAACAAGTATTACAAAATGTTGCGGGCGTGAGTCTGGTAGAATCAATTCCTGGTCATCATCTGATCAATCCTACAGACGGACGGGCTTATTTGCGCGTGATTGCTCAACCGGGAACCGAACCAGGAAGAGACATCGCCGCCACCTTAATCCGCGCTGGGTTTGGGTTACAAGAAATGCGCCGAGTCAGCGCCACTTTAGAAGATGTGTTCTTGCAACTAACTACAGAAGAAAAGCGTTTTGAACCAGAGACAGACTCAATCGCCAATGAAGGAGAAGCAGCATAAATGGGTATAGTACTGGCGAATATTATTGCCATTTATCGCCGAGAGTTACAGAGTTACTTTGTCTCGCCCTTAGCTTATGCGATCGCTGGGGTATTTTGGTTTATCTCCGGGTTATTTTTTGTCACCATTTTGTTCGGCCCCGATGGAATTTTACCAGCCGTTGCAGCCATCGACTTACAAGGTCAACAAGGTGTACCAGTACCATTAATTGATGTCCCTTATGAATTTATTCGGGCATTTTTAGACCGGATGGGTTGGTTATTGCTGTTTATTTTGCCAATTTTGTCGATGGGACTGTACGCCGAAGAACGCAAACGCGGCACATTAGAGTTATTAGCCACCTCACCTTTAACCAATTGGGCGGTAGCAGTTGGCAAATTATTAGGTGTGGTGACATTCTTAATTACAATGGTCGCACCACTGTTGATATTTGAAGCGATCGCCATTGGTGCTTCTAACCCTCCCATGTCGCCAGTGATTCTTCTAGTCGGTCATTTAGGCTTAATTTTGCTGGCAGCCGCAATTTTATCACTGGGAATGTTTGTTTCTTCCTTAACAGACAGTACAATTCTGGCTGCTGTGATGACCTTTGCTTTAGTTTTATTACTGTTATTTGTGGATTTAATTGCTAAAAGTATAGGCGGCCCCGTGGGCGAAGCGATCGCTCATTTATCATTACTCAAACATTTCAACACATTTATTCAAGGAATTTTTGACACCAGCGCCTTAATTTTATTTGCTACTTACATTTTTTTAGGTATCTTTCTCACAGCACAATCAATTGATGCTCTGCGTTTTCAACGGCAATAAATAAGTAGTCATTAGTCATTAGGAGCCAGTGCGTTGGGCGGCTTCGCCGACTTGTAGCAACTGGCGTTCATTGGTTAAGACAAATGACAGAGGACAAAATATGAAAAAAATCACAAAAAAGCAACCTTGGAAATATTTGTTTTGGCTGGGGCCGTTTCTATTTATGGTCGGTTTCACAGCCGGGTTAGTATCTGGTAGCTGGGGATTATTACCCCTAGCATTTATGATTCCCGGAATTGCCATTATTGGATTTTGGGTATTTTGGCAAAGTCAGCACAGCCGTTGGTGGGCGAGTCGTTCTACCCAAGCAGGAACTAATGCGGTTGTTGCGACTGCGGCTGTGTTGGTAATTTTAGGGTTAATTAACTTTTTAGGTGTTCGTTATCAACTACGCCAAGATTTAACTGAAACTCAGTTATTTACCCTTGCACCCCAATCACAAGAATTAGTCCGCCGGCTACCACAAACAGTCAAAATTTGGGTATTTGATACTAATCAAAATCCCCAAGATAGAGAATTATTAGAAAATTATCAACGTCAAAGTTCTAAATTTCAATTTGAATATGTTGACCCCCAAAGCCGACCCGGAATCGCAGAAAGATTTGGGGTGAAAGAATATGGAGAAGTTTATTTAGAATCGGGTAACAAACGCCAATTAGTGCAATCTTTAAATGTCAACGAACGTTTATCAGAAATTAAATTAACTAACCGACTACAACAATTAATTAATTCCACAGTTATTAAAGCTTACTTTGTCCAAGGTCACGGTGAACATCCCCTGACTGGTGGTGAAAGCGGTATTTCTCAGGCTGTGCAAGGATTAAGCGAGAAAGGTTACACCGTTGAACCACTCAACTTAGCTGATAAATTGCAAGTTCCCAATGATGCTGCTGTTGTAGTAGTAGCAGGTGCTAAACGTGGCTTTTTTGACGCAGAGGTGAAAGCTTTACAAGATTATCTCAATCGTGGCGGTAACTTGCTGCTAATGGTTGACCCTGATACAGACCCCAAACTCAACCCCTTATTACAAGAGTGGGGTGTGCGTCTCGATAATCGTTTAGCCGTCGATGTTTCCGGTGCAGGTGTGGGACTCGGCCCCGCAGCACCCATCATCACAGACTACGGACAACACCCAATTACCAAGGATTTTGGCAACGGTATTTCTTTTTATCGCTTGGCTAGACCAGTAGAAATTACCTCCGTGGCTGGTGTTGAGTCTACGCCCCTAGTGCGAACCAAAGCCTATCCTAATAGTTGGGCGGAAAGCGACCTAAAAAGCGAAAAATTAGAATTCAACCCTGACAAAGACCTCAAAGGGCCACTAACTTTAGGCGCGGCGTTGACGAGAAAATTACCAGCAACACCCACACCGACAACCCAAACAACGCCTACTCCCACAGCTACACCAACACCAACAACCCCAGCAACACCATCACCTTTACCCACACCAACAACCCCAGCAACGCCATCACCGTTACCCACACCAACAACCCCAGCAACACCCTCACCGTTACCGACACCAACAACCCCAGCAACGCCATCACCTACAACAGCCGAGAAATCTGAACAAACTCCGAAAGAATCACGTTTAGTAGTCTTTGGAAATTCAGACTTTGCTACTGATGGAGTGTTTCAACAGCAATTAAATGGTGACGTATTTCTCAACTCTGTATCTTGGCTGAGTCAACAAGATCAGCAGACTCTTTCTATTCGTCCCAAAGAACCAAAAAATCGTCGCATCACTTTATCAACATCACAAGCCAATGTTTTAACATTGTCATCTTTGTTGGTATTACCTTTGCTTGGCTTTTTAACAGCTGCTTTTATTTGGTGGCGAAGACGATGAAGAGGGAAAGTATGAAGTGTGAAGTCTGAAGTCTGAAATTTCATTATTCTGCTTTTTGACCATTGACAAATGACAAATAACAAATGACTATTCCAAAGACAACTTTAATTTTGGTATTGTTGGCGCTGGGTTTGGGTGGTTTCGTGTATTTCTATGAAATTAGAAATGCAACTCAACAAGAAGAAGTCAAGGCGAAACAACAGCAAATTTTCACGTTTGCGGAAGATGATGTGCAGTCTTTGACAGTGAAAACCAAAGCTTACACTCTGATGTTAGAACGCAACTCTCAGGGGAGTAATCCCAAATGGTTGCTGAAATATCCAGTATCAGATTCAGCCAATGATGCGATCGTTTCTTATTTAATGGATTTGTTGGTTAAAGGTAAGAGCAATAACACTGTATCAACCTCTGCTAACCAACTCACAGAATTTGGTTTAGCTCAACCCAACGCCACCATTGAGATTAAACTGAAAAATCAGCAAACCCATCAGTTAATTTTGGGCAAATCTAATTTTAATAATCGTTTTGTGTATGCTCAAGCTGACTCAGGTACACAACCAAACGGCAATATCAATGTATTATTAGTATCTACCGATTTTGTCAATGCGGTTAACAGGGAGTTATCAGAATGGCGACAAACTGTTGATAACAGTAAATCAACACCTTTACCCACTAATCTTCCTCTCCCAACACCTTAGAAGAAGTATGAAGTATGAAAAGTGAATATAGCAGTTCTCATTCCAGTGAGGTACATTTCCCTAGCCTCTAGCCTCTTTTCTCCATCTACTTGTACTGCACTCAACCAAGAAACGCTATAAACTCAAATAAAATTTATTGAATTACGCATTATTTTATGTCCACGACAACTGCCACCCTGCTCATTTCTTGTCCTGATCAAAGAGGACTTGTTGCCAAAATTGCTAACTTTATTTATGCCAATGGTGGCAATATTATTCATGCAGATCAGCACACAGATTTTTCGGCGGGGTTGTTTCTCACTCGTATAGAATGGCAGTTAGAAGGATTTAACTTACCTAAAGATTTAATTGGCCCAGCGTTTAATGCGATCGCTCAACCTTTGGGCGCTAAATGGCAACTTCATTTTTCTGATACTATACCACGCATCGCAATTTGGGTCAGCCGCCAAGACCACTGTCTTTATGATTTAATTTGGCGACACCGTGCTAAAGAATTTGCCGCCGAAATTCCGTTAATTATTAGCAATCATCCTCATTTAAAAGTAGCCGCCGAGCAATTTGGGATTGATTTTCATCACATTCCCATTACAAAAGAAAACAAACCAGAACAAGAAGCTAAACAATTGGAATTATTGCGGCAATACAAAATTGATTTGGTTGTATTGGCAAAATATATGCAAATTGTCAGTTCTGATTTTATTGCTCAATTTCCTCAAATTATTAATATTCACCACTCATTTTTACCAGCTTTTGTTGGTGCAAATCCCTATCACAGAGCTTTTGAAAGAGGCGTAAAAATCATTGGTGCAACTTCTCATTATGTGACTCAAGATTTAGATGCGGGGCCAATTATTGAACAAGATGTAGTGAGAGTTAGCCACCGCGATGAAGTAGAAGATTTGGTCAGAAAAGGTAAAGATTTAGAGAGAATAGTATTAGCTAGAGCGGTACGATTACACTTACAAAACCGTGTGTTAGTTTATGGTAATCGCACAGTCGTATTTGAGTAAATTACTAAATTAGGTTGCTCAAATACTCGATAAACTTATTGCTGCTTTCCGTCCTGATAAACCTCTGGTAATCGCCACCAAGGAACATGAGGATATTCGTGATGTTCTTTATGATAACCAAAATGGTAGCAAGTAATAAATGACCAAAACACAGGTAAATGTGTACTGCGTGTACAGTGCGAACTTGTGTATCCTTCTGCAAGTCTTCTATGAGGAAGAAATGTGCCGAAATAAAATAATTGAATTGAACTCAAAATAGATGGTATACACCAAAATAAAATCAGATTAGCTTCATGTATATTACAGATATATCTCAGAAAAATATATACCAATATAAATCTTAGATGTTGTCGCCAATTCCAATATGATTTAATGAAGTTAAAATACCAAGCGAAAAAGTTTTGTTGCTGATGATCATAAAAATCTGGGTCATCTTTAGTAGCAGGATAGCGGTGATGTGACCAGTGTTTTTGGAGTAGCTCTTGATAAGAAAATAGTGCGTACAAAAATACACATATTCTACCTATCCAATTATTAATTTTAGGATTCTGGGGAAAAACTACACCGTGCATCGCATCATGAGCAGTAATAAATAATCCTGTATATAAAAATGTCTGCCAAAGTAACGCTATAGCTATTAAGGGAATTGGGGTTTGATAAATATTGATTAAAAAAAATAGTGTGATACTTATTACCCACAATCCTAAAATCAGACCAGCAATGAGAATACCTGGAGATGTTTTTGCTTCTGCATTAATAACAAAATCTGGCTGTTTCGATTGTGATGATAAGGAATCAATCTGAGTCATCCGCAAATCCTGGATTTTTAATTTATATCTATTGTATAGGGATTTATTTGCTCATTTTTTTTATTTTAAGCTTTGCTCTAATTGCTAGATATTGTGATATATAAAATAAGTAATTCAATCATCCATCTTGAGCCACACACACAGCATATTCTTTGCAAGTAAGCATAAATATTGGATTTGCAACTCAAACCCATCTATGGAGACTGACAAATTAAGTAGCCAAGAATTGTGTTTTTAAACTTCATAAATTTCTAATGGTAAGTTATCTGGGTCTTGGAAAAAGGTAAACTTCTTACCCGTAATTTCATCAACCCTAATATTTTCTGTCTCTATGTTGTGCAAGTTTAAGTCAGCCACGGTTGCTTCTATATTTTCCACAGCAAAGGCTAAATGTCTTAAACCACAAGCTTCAGGATTGCTGAATCGTTGGGGAGGATTGGGAAAAGAAAATAATTCAATTTGGGTATGTTCATTAACACGTAAATCTAGTTTATAAGAGTTTCTGGCGGCTCGAAATGTTTCTTGAATAATGGCAAAGCCGAGAACTTCTACGTAAAATCTTTTCGAGCGTTCATAGTCGGAACAAATAATTGCTATATGATGAATGCCGAGAGTTTTCATAAAAATGAATTATTTGATTATAGGCGATCGCACTTTATTTATAGCAAAAGGCAGGAGAAAAAGTCTTAATATTCCTGGCGTTCAAGCTTTCAAATGAATAATTAAACGCCGATGAACGCAGATAAAAACGCTTAGATATCTGGATTGCTGTATGAAAAGTTAATTTGTTTTTCTATATTGTCTTGGTCTTGAGTTACTTGAAAAGCGATAAATTCTTCAATATTATTTTGAATAGTTTGGCAAATTTTATCTAATGGCAAATCATTATGGTCGTAACCAAAAGGATTTTCAATTTCTACGCCAATTTCTTCAATGCCAAACAAAGCAAAACTGACAATAGCGACAAATATACCTGTCCACCAACCTAAATCTTTAACAAAATGAAAGGGCAGAATTAAACAATAGATGAGTAATAATTGATTGAGATGAATCACATAAGCCGGGGGAATTGGTGTTTTTAAAATACGTTCGCAGCCGCCGACATTATCCATCAAGTTATTCATGAGCGTGTGAATACTAGTCAATTGATAATTTGTTAAAAGACCGCGTTTATATTCTTGCTGTAAGTATTTTCCTAACAGGCGGGATATTTCTAAAGGCATGTTTTGAATATTTTGCAAATTGCTATATTGAGCCGGGGAAACCCAAGGCTTTAATTCTTCACTGGCTGGTTCATAACGAAGATATAATTTTTTGGCGATCGCAAATGCTGGTAATAAACGTAAAGCGGCTATTTTGCGTTCTCTGTCGCTGGCTTCAACTTCATCCACGGCGACCCAAATTTTCCAAGCTAAATTGCGGACAGTATTAACTGTACTCCCCCAAAGTTTTCTCCCTTCCCAAAATCGCTCATAAGCTGTATTAGTCCGAAAAACTAACAACAAACCCAAAACAATGCTAGGAATCACACCACCTAACATTGGTTCAGAAACTGGTAGTTGCCAAAAGTGAAGACAAGAAATTAAAAATCCAAATGCACCACAAAAAAGAGAACGTTCTAAAACCCCAGGAATTACAGAACCTTGAAATCTCAGTATTTCTTTAATCCATGTTTTTTTAACAGGGGTTTGACTTTTTTTAACCATAAATATTTATCAATTTTTTACATTAATCAACTTATTATCTGACAGGCATCCAGCCGTTTTCTGTGCATACTCCGGCTTCGCTTCTGGGTGGAATACACCAATAATTTTTGCCATCAAATATGAGATTTTCTTGAATATAATTTAATTCTGAAATTGGTCTCCATTCTTGTTCGCCAGCCTCATCATAATATCGATACTGTTCTCCTTTGACTTCTAAACCTTGATCAGTGCCGCCAAATACATAAAACCCTGGTTTAATTGGCGCAGATGTAGCTGCGATTAAAGCTGATTCGCAAACTGTTGCATCACCTTTGCAACCTTTGGCAATTTGTCCATTAGCTGCAAGGCTGTAAACTTTACCGTCTTTAAAAAGTAATCCAAAACCACTGCCATCTTGCAAGATGATGGGATTGGAGAATTTGCCTTGGTATTGAATGGAACTTTGAAATTTACCATGAAGTGTAACTATCGTAGTGCCATCAGGTGCGATCGCAATTGATTGACCTGTGCCACTGCCTCCGAGAAAATTAAATGAGCGAGTGCCGATAAATGGTGGTTTTTCTGGACGAGTAGACTGTGAAGTTTGTTGATTGCCATTTTTCTCAATTGACCAATGCCAAACGACTCGTTCTGTATTAGTGCGGTCAGCGATGGTGGCTGAAATCCACAATAGTTCTCCGACTTGGTTGGTAAATTCAAATCGACAAGCACCAACTCCTGTCCCGGAACAGTCTTTCACCTCTGTATATCCGAAATCATATAATTCTTTTACTGAGCTATCTTGAAGATTCGGTGCATCGCCTTGTAGATTTGGTTGCCAACCTTGTTGAAGCACTTGTTCTCGTGCTTTTTGATATGGCATACCTGCTTGGAGATTCAACTTGGAGACGGGATTGCTAGTGTGAGGAAGTTGGGCTTGATTTGTGGTGGTGGGAGGATTTAAGCTTTTGCTTTGCTGCACATTGGAAGTTGCAAAACTAGTACATCCATTTGCGATCGCTCCTACTAAAATTGTCACAAGAGTACCTGCGATCGTATAACCACACAATTTCATGTTTTCCCTCTCAGTGATACTTGCCAGCGACAAAATCAATAATTTAAGTACAGTACAAGTTATATTTTGATGAATAATTATTTATCGCACAATAATTTATCTGATGCCAGAAGCAAACTAGTAGACTGACACAGCTAATTTATGGCAATTATCGAAATTCCATCCGCGTCCATCCGCGTTTATCTGCGGTTAATTTTATTTCATCTCTAATGCAACATTTTAGTCGTGTCAGTCCATTACTTAATTTGGTCTTATCAAATTTCACGCAAAAGATAAGACAAATAGCCTGCGTTGGCTAGGCAGGCTTTGTTTATCTATCCCTAGACTTCCAGTCTGAGGGCTTTAAGTTACTGATATTTAGTCATACAACCAAGTATTAGCCGCAAAATCATCTTTTGTTTCTGCTGGCATATCAGGGAGTTTTTCGGGGACGCGGTGAGATTTTCTGTAATCAGTTTGATGATAATTGTCTTTTTTCTGAGGAACAATACTAGCCTTTGGTTGTTGTAGGGCTTTATTTTCTTCGATGAGTTTAGAATTTGCTTCTGCCAGTTGAAGTACAGTGGTTTTTGCTTCTTCTAGTTCTTTGGTTAGGCGTTCTACAGAGGCTTGCTGTTCTGATAAAGCTGATTTTAATTCTTTAATTTGTTTTTGTAGAGCTTTTTCTGTGTCCTGATTTTTTTCTAAAGTTGTTTTTAAGTCTTTAATAGTAGCTTCTAAGTCTGCTTTGGTGGGAGTATTACGTTTAGCAGTGGTTGATTCATTTACATCTTCATCTGCGGCTGTTGTTGATTCCACAACTTCCACAGCCGGAACTTCGATTGCACCTTCGTCTACTGCACTATTTGGTGTTAATTTTTGTGCTTCTGCTTGAATTAAGTCAGAAAGATTTTGTTTCCTAGCCATTATTTTCTCCAATCACGCTGTAATTCATCAGCCACGCGGCGATAGTCTGATTCCGCCTCCCAAGCATTTTTGCCTCGCCATTGATTGATTGCAACACCCTCTAATGCGGCTCTTTCGTGGGCTTTATAGGTACGGATGAAGCCTTTACAAACAGGGATACCTAGCTTAACGAGAGAGTTTTGTGCTTCCATTGCTTCACCAATACTCCGCGCATCGACTTTAGTTAAGAGTACACGATGGGGAACTCCTGTGGGGACGACGGCTGATTTTACTGTTTCAATCAAAACAGCTAAATCCATTGCGGATGGGGGTGTAGGTAAAAGTATATAATCTGCGATCGCTACTACTGTTGCCAATGCTTCAGAGTGCAAAGCTGGAGGCGTATCCACCACTACTAAATCGTAACCTTTTATTTTACGTAAATGGCCTAATAGCTGTGGATCTGTTTCTTGCGATAAATCAAATCCCATTCCTTGATCATTGCGTCCAAACCACCAACTAGCAGAACCTTGAATATCTGCATCTACCAGCAGCACTGTTTTTCGTTTAGAAAATTGTGCAGCTAAATTGATTGAGGTAGTCGTTTTGCCGACTCCTCCTTTACCGTTGAGGATAGCGACGATTTTTGGCACTGCTTCTACGATTTGAGATTTTGGATTGGAGATGGCTTTAGGTGTCGCATTTTTTGCAAATTGCTATGGCTTTCTATCCCGCCATACAAAAATATACCGCTTTGTGTGACCCGCAGCACAGGGAAAAATCGCCAAAATAAAAATAGTCATGATAAATTCTGACGAGATTTTATGACAGTAATTAACAGCTTGCCTGATGGGCCAAGAATACCGTATTGGCGGCGAATGATTAAGTTTATCTTTCGACCGATAGATTATGTCGAAGATTTTGCCAAGGTTTACGGTGATAACTTTACAGTTTGGGGAAATGGGGAGAATCAACTTGTTTATTTTAGTCATCCCCAAGCACTAGAGCAGATTTTTACTACTGATGCAAGTTATTTTGAGGCTGGCAGAGGTAATCAAATTTTAAGATTTTTGCTTGGTGATCATTCCTTGATATTACTCGATGGCGATCGCCACCAACGCCAACGCCAATTACTCACACCGCCTTTTCATGGTGAGCGAATGCGGGCTTACGGTCAAACTATGCGCGAAATCACCCAAGAAGTTAGCCATGAATGGGTGATAGGTAAACCTTTTAATATCCGCACTTCTATGCAAGAAATCACCTTGCGCGTTATTTTGCGGGTGGTATTTGGTGTGGATGAAGGGCCGATGTTTCAACAACTGCGCCCATTACTCACTTCTACCTTAGACATTATGAGTTCCCCTTTGATGTCTAGTGCTTTCTTCTTTCGGTTTCTGCAACAAGACTGGGGCGCATGGAGTCCTTGGGGAAAAATTGTCCGCCAACTCCAACAAATTGATCAACTCATTTATGCACTCATTCAAGAACGCCGGGCTGAAACTGGGCAGAATCGCCAAGATATCCTCAGTTTACTGATTGCCGCACGTTATGATGATGGTCAACCAATGTCAGATGTCGAATTACGCGATGAATTAATGACAATGTTGGTTGCTGGACATGAAACCACAGCTTCCGCATTAACTTGGGCTTTTTATTGGCTTGACCGTTTACCAGAAGTCCGCGAAAAATTACTCCAAGAATTGAGTACTTTAGGCGCTAACCCAGAACCAAGTGATATTGCCAAATTGCCTTATTTAACAGCCGTTTGCCAAGAAACCTTACGGATCTATCCCATTGTAATCACTGCTTTCTTTCGGGTGCTAAAATACCCAATTGAAATTATGGGCTACAAATTACCCGCAGGTACAAGAGTTCTGCCTAGTATTTATTTAGCTCACCATCGCCCAGAAGTTTACCCACAGCCAAACCAATTCAAACCAGAACGCTTTTTAGAAAGACAATTTTCCCCTTATGAATATTTACCCTTTGGTGGCGGAAATCGTCGGTGTATTGGTTTAGCCTTTGCTCAGTATGAAATGAAAATTGCCCTCGCCACAATTTTGTCGCAGTTCCAAGTCTCTTTACTAAATAAACGCCCAGTGCGTCCCGTACGTCGTGGTTTAACTTTAGCTTCACCCGCCGGAATGCAAATGGTAGCCACACCACAACACAAATGCTGAGTAACGTACACTGAGCGAAGTCGAAGTGTACGTTTCGCTCAGTGTACGTTTCGCTCATTGTACGTCTTATCAATATTGCCAGGATGTTTACCAATCAACACAAAGAAAACCAATAAATTGGATCTTAGTAGGCAATTTGGCAGATTGTTGACTTATTTTGCCAAACTGTTTACTGATTTTGGTATATTCCACAAGTAAAATGCTATACTGCTAACTTATTTTGTTAAATTACTGACTGTTTTTGGTGTATTCCGCAAGTAAAATGCCATACTGCTAACTCATTTTGCCGAATTGTTTACTAATTTTGGTATATTCCGCAAATAAAATGCCATATTGCTTTTTAATTTCAGTACATTCCGCAAGCAAAATGCCATATTTTATATAGCAATCCTAAATTAGTCGTGAAAAACATAGATATGGAAACGAACCGCCAAAAACGAGGCAGCGCGTTGGACGGGTTTCCCGGCTTGAAGCGACTGCCGTGCCAAGGACGCAAAGGGAAGAAAGAAGAAAAAGATATAGAAATTTTACAAATGATTTAGGGCTGCTATATAGCAGTAGTTGGAACCCCACCCCGCATTTGCTGACGCAAACGCTCCCCTCCCCGCTTGCGGGGAGGGGTTGGGGGTGGG
This sequence comes from Anabaena sp. FACHB-83, assembly GCF_014697485.1. Taxonomy (NCBI): domain Bacteria; kingdom Bacillati; phylum Cyanobacteriota; class Cyanophyceae; order Nostocales; family Nostocaceae; genus Anabaena; species Anabaena sp. FACHB-83. Next base: position 241,019 of record NZ_JACJRY010000002.1, read on the forward strand.
GTTAAAATGTACCTCATCTAACCGAGAACCGCTATATTCTGCACCAAGCAACTGTAAAGAGTATGGCGAAACAAAAACCTTACACCCCTTCACCCTCACACCCTTTCACCCTTTTTTAAAAGACAACCTCGGTACTGAAATCTTAAATACTAGAAAGGTTGTAAATTTCTGCTTGCAAGTTAGCTCTGGCAGATGCTTCAGCCACCTCAAACATTAGAGGTGTAAAATATATACGCTGTCTTTGCAGAAATTTTTCCAGGACTTGTTTGCGCCCTTGAATATATTCTGATTCTGTTACCCAAGCATATTCTTGACGAATAGCATCAGCATATTTTTGATAATCAACAGAGCCAGCAGCTAAAATTGCCAAATCAGCATCTAATAAAATTTGGCTATCAATATCGTCATTAGCTGCTTTATGGTGTTTGGTGTTGAGAATGAGACGCTGAACAGTTGTGATTTGATTTTGGGGAATTGCCAAATAAGTTAATACCTGACCAGCATATTCAGCACTTTTGGCTTCGTTATCTGGCGCTTGAGAATTATACACTACATCATGAAACCAAGTCGCAAGCTGTACAACAGGCAAATGTTGAGCATAAGCTTGCAAAGCTTGAATGTTATGCAACACATCATCAATATGTTGCAGTGTATGGTAATAACGCCCAGGGGTATGATATGCGTCAACTAATTGAGTAAAAGTTGTGGCTATTTTATCTTGGTCAATGCCAAAAAATTGCAGTGTGTGTTGCCAGTGATGAAATAATTTATGTGTTTCCGCCACTCCCCACTCCTTATTTCCTATAGGAATTACGCAGAACAACAATAAATCAAGAGTATAAGAGTGCAGGGGTGCATCTATCTAAAATCATACCCATACACCCATTTTTAAGGTATGTCTATTTCTCAAAGTATTGAAATTACATTTCTCCTCCAGACGTACACTGAGCGTTCGCGCAGCGTCTCCGATAGGAGAAGTCGAAGTGTACAGCACTCAGCACTTGGCTACAACTGAGAAAACAGTGCTTCCCAATTAATTACAGCAGGTCTGGTTCCTTGATTGATGATGTCAAAAGCTTTATTAGTGGTAGATGGTATAGAAATTGATTCTACACAAGCGGCGGCAACATCGATACGGCTGGCATCTCCTGATAAGGTGTCGCCTTGACCTAAAACTACACCCAACTTACCATTAGTGGTGGCTTTGAGGAGAGTATTCAAGTCATAGGAAGTGAAAGGCCCGTCAATTAAACGACCGGGGCGAATGATAGTGTATGGTAAACCAGAATTAGCGATCGCAGTTTCACCTTTTTGTTTAGCATCCAATACACCAAAAGCATTCAGCACACTAAAGGGAAATTTATCTTTGCGGTAAACACCACAAGAAGACACAAACACAAATCGTTGCAAATTGCGAGGTGCAGCCGCTACCAAATTACTCACCCCCTCAGCATCCACCTTCGCCGGCGTATTTTTTGCCTTAGCTTCCCGATATTCAGCATCCAGAAAAATTTGTCCCCATTCTAAAAAATTTGGTTGAGGGTCAAAGTCCCATCTCGTTGAAGGAAAAGCAGTTGTGCCAGTACAACAGATAATGTGAGTAATATTCGGCATCGCTGCCGGTAATGTGTCAGTTTCCCGGATATCTCCTACAGCAATTTCTACTTTGTTATCAAACATCTTTTGGGCTTTTGCCGCATTGCGAGTCAGGACGCGCACCTTGACATTCTTCTCTAACAGCTTTCCTACAACCAACTGCCCAACCCCACCAGTAGCACCAACAACCAGCACCAAATCTTCAGCACTCATAACTTTCTCTAGGATGGTCTATTCCTAATCTACTCAAAATCTAGAGCAGTCTGTTTGTTTCCCAGGGGAGATATTCTTTTTAGATTGACACAGTGATAAGCAAAATAAAGGGTTTGAGGGAGGGTGAAGGGGTATAGGGGTGTAAGGAAGCAAAAACTCTTACACCCTCACACCCCTACACCCAGTCTCTGACACTCAAAAGCCCAGCCATAATGGCCGGGCTTTTGAGAAAGGCAGTGGGGCTATATTCCCCAAATTTACATATAGAGTTTCTGTATAAATCGCTGTACTGATAGGTAATACCACTACACCAAGATGAATTCCGGAAACCGAGGAAAAATTTTTTGGGAATTTGTCTAACTATTTTGAACTTACGCACACAGTTTCTCTGTAGAAACTGGGTGAAAGGGTGTAAGGGTATAGGGTGTAAGGATTTTGGATAAATCCTTATTTTTTAATTACGACTTGCGAATTACGAATTGGTATAAGTCCTATATTTTGGACAATATTCATGCACAACTAACAACCCCAGCCTTTAGGATTTAAATGGAGAGTCTGGTTTTAGGAACGGATGAACAATACATTGGGTAACTGGGAAGAATGGGTAACTGTCTTGGGTTATGTGGCGTTTACGGTGTTTATCATTGGTTGTGTGTTTGCCACCCAGAAAAAATAACTCCGAGAAAAGTCAAGGTTTTTTGAAAAACTTACAGATGAACTGTCCAGGGTCTTGATTTTCCAATGGTACAACAGTCCCATCTGACTGAGTTTTGACTTTTTGACGGCAGTTGTATACTTCCAGGGGTCTTTTTTTGCCATCCACACTCAGAACTGCCCGATACTCCCAATAATTTTTGGCGCTGCGGTTAATACTGAGAATGCAAATCTGATGACCATTGTAATTACGGCAGACAGCAGCATACGCGGGGAAAATGTAGAAATTTGAGAGTATCACTAGCAATATCAGAGCAAAATATTTCATCTTGGGCAATTTCTCTTAAATCTACTCTCAATACGGTTCGGATAAGAAACTTACTTGTGTAGGCAAGCAAGGGTGCAGGGGTGAAAGGGGGAACGAAGGTACGCTCTCCCCTGCACCTGAAGCTCCTCCGCCCCCCTGCTCACCTCAACAGATACATTTGTTAACCAAACCGTATTGAATCTACTCTCACCGATTGAGATGCTGTAAGTCATGTCTATAACAAGCGTTAGCACAACAACTGTTAGTAGGCATTTTAGCGGCGATCGCACCTTCGTCAGCACACAATCATTAATTATTTGCTAATTTTTGCCGTTCATGTGGCATAACCTAAGATAATCCCCATGATTTGAGTTATGACGTGAACTTAAACATCTGCAAAACCAGCCTGGATCACATGCTATTCTTAACTTGTTTTGCTACAACCAGATGCGGAGGTTTAATTCACAAACATTCTCAAATCAAATGGATAAGCCTGACTACACTATATTATTGATGTGAAATGGAGGGGTATATTTTTATCTCGTTAAAAAATAAATAAATAATTATAATTCTGTTTATGTTAATAAATAAAGTAAATAACAATTAGTGTTTGTTAAAATAACAATGGCATAAGTAGAATTTTATTATAAATAGTATATTTAGAAAAATATAGATTGCTTGCAAGTAAACTTTTCAGCTTTCAAGCATTAAGTTAGTATCAAATAAAAACAAGGAACAGCGCATGAAATTTGGAATTGATATCGGCCATAACTCTCCACCAGATACAGGTGCTAGAGGCATCAGAATAGAAGATAATTTAACACTGGAAGTAGGCAATAAAGTTATAGAAAAACTCAAAGCATTAGGTCATGAAGTGATACCATGCAGACCAGACCGTCCGACATCTTCGGTGAAAGACTCACTTTCACAAAGAGTCAATAAAGCTAATGCTAATCGAGTTGAACTCTTTGTATCCATACATTTTAATGCCTTTAACGGTCAAGCCAACGGTACAGAAGTTTTTGCAGGTAGTGAAACAAGTCGAAGAATAGCAAAATCTGTATTAGATGAAATTATCAAACTAGGTTTTTTTAATCGTGGTGTTAAAAGTGGTTCTCACTTATTTGTCATCCGCAATACAAATATGCCGGCGATTTTAGTTGAATGTTGCTTTATTGATTCGCAAAAAGATATTAATCTGTTTAATTCAGAAACAATGGCTAATGCTATTGTCAAAGGTTTAACAGGTCAAGTTCCAACTACTCCAGTTCCGCCAGTACCAGATGAAGAACAGAATGTTGATACAACAACCCTAAGATTGCAAAAAGCCTTAAACCGATTAAAAATTACCGATAAAAATGGTAAGCCCTTGGTAGAAGATAATGTACTGGGCGAAATCACGAGTTCTGCTGTAGAAAACTTTCAAAAAATTGTCGGAATAGCCGCATCAGGTGTTGCTAACACATCTACATGGAATGCAATTAATTTGATTTTGGCTAAACGCATTATCCGCCCCAACCATGCTGGTGGAACAGTTGTGAGATACTTACAATATCGTGTAGGTGTAGAAGCTGATGGGATTTACGGGCCACAAACAGAAGCAGCAATTAAAAAATATCAGCAGCAAAATGGTTTAACTGCTGATGGAATTGTTGGGCCAAATACTTGGCAAAAATTAATTGGCTAATTATTAGCAATTAAGTCAGGCAAAATAAAATCGGGCTTACGTATAAAGATTTTCTGTGAAGACTGGGTGAAAGGGTATGGGGTGTGAGGGTTTTAGATACACACACCCTCTCCCCAATCATTGATTTTTAGTTTTTATGCGTCAGTCCTATAAAATATTTTGCCTGGAGAAATTAGCCACGATTTTTCTCTAATAGCAGCATCATAATTAAACTTAACAAAATCTGTTGTTCTTCGCGATCGCTAATTTGATCAACAGCTTTAATAATAAATTTGCGCGACAAGAAAGTCGGAATTTTCTCCAACCGCATCACCACCGTACCATCCGCCCGACTCACCAAATAGACAGGGTTGAACACAAAACCAGTAAACATACCCACAACGGGAATTTCGGCAAATAAAGCATCCGCAACCTTCACCCAAGGATTTTTTTCTTGGATAGTTAAATAAGTATTTTCGCCATCAAAAATGTCATACCGCGCCCGCCAAATAGATTTTAAACCGCGACGTTTGACCGCACCGATATTTGTACCGTTAGTGTCGCTAAATTCATAACGAGCTGAGAAATCAATAATGCGATCGGCTTTGATGTAGTATTGAGGGTTAGTTTGTTCAGCATCAGCAAAAATTGTTATCGCTTCTTTGAGCTTAAAAAGTTTCTGTTTAACGTAGAAAACTAAATTACCCTGAGCGTTAACAATAGAAATTTGGGGTGCTAATGCCCAAAATTTAAATGTAAGTTCCAAAGGATACTGCATAATTCAGTAGAAGCAACAAGGTTGATGGCTCTATTAATCCCAAAATCAGTAAATAACCAATGTTTTTGTAACTAATATATACAAACTGATATATTCCTTGACTGAAATTGATATTTTATTTTTTTTGGAGGTTGTTTGAAAAGTAACTGGTTGTGATTATTAGCACATTTAAGCTTACATATAGCATCTGCCGCCGTAGAAGCGGCAGATGCACCTGCGATTGTACTAGTTGCGTAAGTCCAGTATTGTTATAGTGTTTCTTATTCTAGTGAAGTACAAGCAAGAATAATTAACCGCAGATGAACGCAGATAAATTTGTACCTCAGCAGACTAGGAAAGGCTATAGCTCATTTCTAATTAGGAATTTTATTCAGTTTTCTCGTCATCAAAAAGCCTTTAAACCTCCGCCAGTTTGCTTTGACAACTTTCCATTGTTGTAGTATGTGCAGAAGAATCAAAGCTAAAAATGTATAGGCTATCCAAAAATGAACGCTTCGACCTAAGTCTACTAAACTAGAGTTTTGTGGGAAAAAATCTGGTAAAGTCAACCAAAAAAAATTGACATTGTTACTTTTATAAGAGTTGGAAAAAAAGAACCCACTAACTGGAACTGCAAACATCAAGAGATAAAGCAGAGTATGGAGTATAAATTTACGTGTCCATTCAGGCGTAAATCTTGGCAAATTTTTAGTGTATTTTCGCCACCATACCTGCAACAACACTAAAATCCGCCAAGTTAGCAAAGCTACTACCAAAGCTCCGATTGATTTATGAAAATCATATAGTTCTGATCTGAATAAAGTTCCACGGGATAAACGCGCCATACCTGAACCAGTTATAAATAAAACTAAATAACAGGCAGACATGATCCAATGTACAGACATGAGTTGCTTAAACGCAGAATTAATCCTACCTTTCTTAACTGCTGATGTTAAATTCATATCAATACATCTGAATTTTGTTATGGTTTTAATTCACGGTGCTATCGGGCGTTTTTTGGTTTTGTCGCTAAGTAAGTAATTATCTTACTTAAATAATCTTAATATATTTTATTTTTTTTGCGGTTGTGTGAAAAGTAGTTGGTTGTGATTGTTAGCACGTTTACGCTGACAAGGGTGGAGGAAACCGAATATCTGCATTGAAATTTTCTATATTTGCTGAAAGATGAATAGGTAAAACATATTCGAGATTGTCGTGAGGACGAGGAATAATATGAAAAGAAAGCACCTCACCACCATTGACGCGAGATATTGCGGCTAGTCCTGAGACGACTGCAACGTTAACTTCCCCAACTTCTCCCCGAATCAGTACGGTTATTCTGCCCAAGTCAGTATTTTCGTAACCAACAAAAGTAATACAAGCAGCTTTACACATAGCATCTGCCGCTTCTACGGCGGCGGGAACTCCATAAACTTCAATCATCCCTAGCGCAAGTGTCATACTGATTTTCTCTGACCGAATCTGTTCTGCTGTTGTTCCAAATTGTAAATCAATGAGAACATATAGCGTTTTTAAGTTTGTGCAGTACACCTTTCAAGGGGAGAGAGGCTAGAGGCTAGAAAAATTTACCTCATCCAGATGAAATATGCTGTAATGTTTGATGCTATGAGACATCGAGCAAATATATTAACCATTAACTAGGTTGACTACATAATCCAAAATTTAAAATATGCTAACTATTAGAAACCTAAATAAATCTTATTCTCAAAGAAAAGTTATTCAAAGTTTAAACCTGCACATAGCAGCAGGAGAAATTTATGGCTTACTTGGTGCGAATGGCGCTGGTAAGACAACCACGATTAATATTATTTGTAATTTACTCAAGGCTGATAGTGGTGATATTACAATTAATCATCAGCCAATTTCAGAGGCGACAAAAAAAATTATTGGTGTTGCACCACAAGAAAATTTACTGTATAAAACTTTGACTTGTGAGGAAAATTTAAAGTTTTTTGCTGATATTTATGGATTAGATAAAAGAACTTGCCAGGAACAAATACAAACAACGCTGACGGCAGTAAGGTTATGGGATAGGGCAAAAAATCCTGTAGAAACTCTCAGTGGTGGGATGCAAAGACGATTGAATATTGCTGTTGCTTTGGTTCATCAACCAAAATTTTTAATTTTAGACGAGCCAACTACCGGATTAGATATTGAATCAAGATACGAGATTTGGGAGTTAATTCGACAGTTGAGTAATCAGGGAATTACCATTTTATTGACGACGCATTTATTAGATGAAGCCGAGCGCCTTTGTCATAAAATTGGGATTCTCAAAGATGGGCAAATTTTGGCTGAGGGCAGTTTAACCGAGTTACGTAAATTAATTCCAGCCGCCGAAGTTTTAGTGTTACAAACTGCTGAAAAGGAACAAGCGATCGCCCGCGCCCAGGAATATAATTTTACACCTAAATATTACGGTAATGAGTTGGCTTTTTGGCTACCAGAAACACTGGAATTAAAAGAAATTCTTGACCGATTCGCCGGGATAAATATTGAAGCGATCGCGCGTCAGCCTGTACGTTTAGAACATATTTATTTGGAAGTTACCCAAAATCACTGTTCTTGATGATTACTGTTATGATTTGTTTGCAAAAAAGGTGACAGTTCTTTATTCAACTTCCCTGCACGCACAAACTCAGCGTAGGTTTCTGCTTCAATAGCTAACAGTTCTCCTCGCAGTTCTTCAGCAGTAAACTCTTGCAAATTTGGATATTCATCCAACAATTTATCAATTTTTTCTTGTAAAAAATTAATCTCTCCTTTGAGTAGCGTTTTTTGATAATGATAAAACTCTAGGCTAATACCAGGACGCTTTTGTGCTGTCTCTAAATATTCTAGCGATCGCTGGAGGGCCACTTGACGCGCAATTGCTTCCATATATTGTTGGCGTAATGGTTGCGAACCTAAAAGTTGTAATTTTTCTAATAATGCTTGGGTAGTTAAACCCTGTACTAATAAAGTAAATAAAACTACGCCAAATACTGTGGCAATAATTTCTTCTCTTTGCGGCAGTATAGCTGGTACACTCAAAGCCAAGGCAATAGAAACCGAACCACGAAGTCCACCCCAAGTCAACACAGCTTGTTCAGCTAAAGGAATTTCTGATTTAGCTACCCAATTACTAATACTACTCAAAACATAAATAGATACAGCTCTAGCTAAAGTCATTGCAGCAATTGTGACTGCAATAGTTTTGAGGTTATCTCCTAAAACGAGAAAGTGAACCTGATCACCAATTAACAAAAAGACAATTGAATTCACAAAAAAAGCCAAAAATTCCCAAAATTCTGTGACAATAATGCGTGTACGTGGATTCATCCCAATGCGCGAACCAAAGTTACCTAAAATCAAAGCTGTAGTGACTACACCAATTACCCCAGAACCACCCAAATGTTCTGTAATTAAGTAAGTGCTGTAGGCAGAAACTAAAGTGAGCGACTGTTCTACTAATGGTAAATCAAAACGTTGTGTGAGGTAAGAAATACCAAATCCCGTTAATCCGCCAACGCCAATCCCAATACCTACAACCTGAAAAAATTCTAATACAGCAGATTGTAAATCTAGTTTAGTATCACCCAGTGGCAGAGCTACCAATAAACCAAAAGCTACAACCGCCATACCATCATTAAATAAACTTTCCCCTTCCATCAGGGTTTTTAGGCGTTTACCTGCTCCCAGTTCTCGAAACAAAGCCGTTACTGAAACTGGATCTGTTGCTGATAGACTAGCTCCCACCAATAGCGCAATACTCAACTCAATTCCTGCAAATTGATTCAAACCAAATGCGACTCCAGCAATCGAAATTATTACCCCAATCACTGCATACAAACAAATAGGTAATAAATCTCGTTTTAAGTCTGACCATTTTAAATTCCAAGCAGCTTCAAACAGCAATGGTGGCAAGAAAATTACCAAGATCAATGCTGGAGAAAGGCTGACTAATCGCACATTTACAAATGCTAATCCTAATCCGACTATGACGAGTAGCAATGTATAAGGAATGCGGCGTAACCAACTAAAAATTTGTGGTAGTGTTGCTACACCTAAAGAGACAGAAAGTACTAAAAGAAATTGCTTGAGTTGTTCTGCAATTAAAACTTCGCCTGTAGCCGAATCTAATGTCATAAGGATATTCCAATTTAAGAGAACATTTACCACTAAACTTTGCCGTTATTATGATCATTTCTCTGGGGCTGCATTTGAGCAAGCATTTGAAGTGAATCGCTGATGCGGCGCGGTTTTGGTACTTCGCCTCTGCCAGCCGGCCAGCCTTCTCGCTGACGAGAGCGGTTCCCATCGGTTTCTTCTGTTTGGTCGTGAAACAAAATTTGTTGTGTGGGAAAGGGTAAATCAATGCCGTTTGCGACTAAAGTTTTCTTAATTGCTGACAGTACCTTGTCCCGTGAGGCGAGGTCATCTGCACGTCGCGGCGGTTTTACCCACCAACGAACGCGGATGTTAACAGTACTTTCAGCAAGTTCCATGACAAGGACATCGGGTGCAGGGTCTTGCAGTACTTCTGCCACACTATGTAGGGCTTGAAGCATTAACTCCTTGGCTTGGTCAATATCATCACCGTAGCCAATACCGACATCATACTGGAGCCGCCGACTTTCAAAGGCAGTGTTCACCGTGACTGAGTTAGTGAATAATTCTGAATTGGGAATTACAATGCGGCGACCATCATAAGTTTTAAGTGTTGTGGCTCGTGTTTCAATATTTTCTACAGTTCCTTCAAAATCTTTAAAAACTATTTGGTCATCAATGCGGAATGGCTCTGTCAATAAAATCAGAATACCTGCCAAAAAATTTTGCAGAATATCTCGAAACGCAAAGCCAATTGCCACACCACTAATCCCTAGCAGTTGCACTAAATCTCCGGCGCGGAATGTCGGAATGACAATTGACAAAGCAATAAATAGCCCTAGTAGCAGTGTTGTACCCTGGGCTAACCGTCCTAGTACTAGTCCTAAATTTCGAGCTTGGTGGCGATCGCGGGTTAAGCGTTTAACTAGTCTCTTAATGGCTCTAGCCACAAAAAAGAAGATTGTAAATACAATCAATGCCAGCACGAGATTCGGCAGCAAAACAATAAATCCGTTAATCATTCCCTGGATTTTGTTCCAGAGGGCAGATATATCTGCATTCATGACACTTGCTTAATGATCAGCAATGCTAATAATAAGAAAAACTTTGGTTAATTAACTCCTTCTGTAGTTGGTTTTGTAGTCTATAAATAGGATGAAAAATAAGTTTTATCGAAATAGCATTCAGGAGTCAGGAGCCAGAATTCATTCTGAATTCTGTACGACACTTCAGCAAGCTCAGTACATCGCCGGCGGATGAATCAGTGGGTTTAGTACTACCATTAAATCTTGGATTTAGGGGTAGATTTAGATCCGCCACTAATTGATTCTGACTCCTGAATTCTGACTTCTGGATTCTTCTTTAAATTTTGGCATTTTATTATACAAATTAGGCGTTTCTCCCCTAACTTCTGTGACTTGACTGACTTCAAAAACCAACCTGAATACTTGACCCATTTCTTTTTTAATAAATTCTTCTAAAAGATGCACTTGTTTAGATGTTACAGGTTCTTTAGCACGCACACTCAAGCGAACTTCAGGCGGATTAGCAAGCCAATTAGTATCAGTTGTTAGCAGTTCCAAACGCTGAAAAGTTACGGTACGATTTAATAAAGCTTTTTTCAAAGAAGTTTCGAGTTGTGCTTGTCTAAATAATTCGCTAAAGCTCACGGTTAAAGGTATTAGTAAAATCCCTGTTAAAGCTAATGCCCATAACAGTACTTTTCGGGCGTGATGAAAAGGCGAATAGCCAGTGACGAAGAATGTCAGCATACAGGCAAGACTAATGCCTAAAAGATTGGTGAGGTAAAGTAAAGTTGCGCCTAAACTTAACGCCCAGTCAGATTTTGCTAGACCTAAACCGATAACACAAATTGGAGGCATCAGAGCCACAGCTATTGCTGTACCTGCTACACTCGCCGAGATTTTTGAATTTACCTTAGCATAACCACTAATACCACCTGCTGCCACAGCAATTCCTAAATCTAGTAAGGTAGGTTTAGAGCGAGATAGGACTTCACTGCCAAAACTAGGTAAATTAACTAGCAAACCTATACTGTAGGAAATTAAAAGAGCTAATAATGTGCCACATAAAACGGCTATTGTACCTTGACGAAATAAGTTGACATTGCCCACTAATGCGCCAAAAGCTAAACCGCGAATTGGCAACATTAAAGGGGCAATAATCATTGCTCCAATAATTACAGCCGTGCTATTAGAGAGTAAACCAAATGTAGCGATCGCACAAGAACCAATAATTAAAATCAAATATGTGGTGTTGGGGGTAGATTCTGCAAAAAATTCTTCTACAAGCTGTTGTAGTTGTCCTGGTTCAACTTTTCTTTTCTTGAAATCTCGAAAGCGGTTGTGCAGATGATTAATCAAAGCAATTTCCTAAAGTAAAATCATTCTCCATAGGAAATTTTAAACAATAGTTTTCACCACAGTATCTACCTCAAGATGAAAGTTCCGTATTAAGTATTAAATATTTCAAAATTCTCCCATCACAATCAATAAATCATGGATGATCAATCCCGTCTATTCTGAGAGTATATTTCTCGGAATCAGGAACAGACATAATTGACTGTTCCTGATTTTCTGGAATCAACAACTACGCTTCTGGCAGTTCTTGGGAGAACTTTTTGTGAATTGTCTTGGATTTTTCGCCATCAGCCGCCACTGCCGTCATGATGTAGTCAATCAAGTTCTCGGAGAAGGGAACACGCAAGTGAAATGTGCCATCGGGTTTGAGGGCGATGGGATTTCCGGCAATATTCACAGTGGCATTAGGTTCAGTTGCACCGTGAATAATTAACTCGGCATCGGCGACAAACCAGAAATCGCGTTGGGGACGGCTGAAGATGCGAACCGCAGACGAACGGGCAATTGTCACCCAACCTTCGGTTTCTGTAGCATAGCCAAGTTCGATGAGATAATCGCGATCGCTGGTGGGAATTGCCACATAGCGGTCATGGGTGATTTCTTCGCATTCATACTGCTGAATTAATTGCGGTGGCTGATAACTCATATCCAAATCAGTTGCATCATAAAGCCGCAGTGCTAATTGTAAAATGCCAGCATCTTGCAGTATTTGTTTGCGGGTTTCGGAAAGTTCCCAAGCTGCATAAGCCCATTTAGGAGTGCGTGGAGTCAGGGTAATACTACTGTTGTCGATGGGTGAGGGAGATGACTGTTCTTTAACTGCGGGATGTGCATCTTCGGTAAACAGAGGGCTGAAGACGCGGACAATTGAAGAACGTGTAATACTCACCCAGCGATCGCCAACAATAGAATAGCCAATTTCTGCAATGTAATCATGATCAGCTATGGGAATACCCACAGAGGTCTCGGATGTGGCAAAGTCAAATTCCGATTGCTGTACCAATTGTGGCTGCTGATAGCTCATATCAATATTGGTGACATCATACAGCCGCACCGCTAATTGGAAAATACCGCCATTTTGCAACATTTGTTTGCTGGTGTCGGAAATGTGCCAAGAAACATCAGCTAACTGGTGTGTGCGCGGTATCAAACTCACGCTGCTGGTTTCATCAACTAACACCACATTGGCGGCTTGATTTGTGACATGAGGACTACCAAAAATCCGGGCAATATCAGAATGAGCTAATGTCACCCAGCGATCATCTACGTTGCCATAGCCAATAGCTGCTATATAATCACGCTCAGTTTCAGGAATCGCTACCGAGCCGCCAGAGGTGTGGATATCACATTCATATTGCTGCACCAAGTGGGGCTGCTGGTAGCTCATATCAATATTGGTGACATCATACAACCGCAAAACAAATTGGGATTGACCCGCATTTTGCAGCATTTGTTGGGCAGTGGGGGAAATTTCCCAACTCACCTCGGCTAAATCATGGGTTTTGGGGATGAGAACCACTTTACTATAAGGATCAGCGATCGCTAAAATTTCCGTTGTGGTAATGGCTGGTGTTTGTGGTGTTGCGGCTGGTGGATTTATCCCCGACCAACTGCCTATCCCTGCACCTGGTAAGCTTTCTGAATTAGTCACAATTAACTCCTCTGTTTCTTCTGGCTCAGGTTCTGCGGCATCGGCGACGAAATTCAATTTCTCGATTTCTGGGTCTAGTTGCGAGTCTGTTGTGGGCAGATTTTCTGTGAGGTCAAAATCCCAATCATTGTCATCCGTCAAGTTGTCAGAAAATTCTGGCAAGTCGATAGTTGCATTGATTTCTGTTTCCGTCGGACTGATTTCTAATGGTTCTGGAGTTGATTCGACCGTTGCTTCTGGCTCGTCAGATATGCTGGATGATTCAGAATTGACAGTGGTTGACCTATCTAAAATCGGCGGATAGGCAGTATTCACAACTGCGGCTGGTGCTTCCATATCCCAAGGTGAGATGCTGAGATCATCATGATTATCTGGGTTGTGATGATTGTTGGAGTCTTTGTTGACAATCAGAGAACCGAGCGCCGCCCCTGTACCCACAGCTAAAGCCGCATCTGTGGCGGAAGCTGCGATCGTACCTTCCAAAACTTTCGCACCATTGTGATACCCATTCCCGTTAGCCCAATTAGTGGGGGGAACTTCTGGAGGTTCGCTAATTACTGTTGGTTCAGTGGCTGCGGCAATATCTGGTGTAGGTGGTTGCGGGGTTGGGGGTGGTGTGTCTTCTGCTTCTGGGGGACTTGAGGGACTGGTTCTAATCATCCACAACAACAAACCTGCAATTACCGCTATGGGTAGGACTAACCACCACAGTGGTATTTGTCCTTGAGTGATGGGATTATTTGCGGCGGGTGCAGGGGTTTGCTGTTCACCTGTCGCGGCTGGAGCATTAGCAGGCTGTGGTGGTTGTTCACCGATAGCGGCTGGGGCAGTAGAAGCTAATGGTTGCGGTTCCCCTGTGGCTGCTGCTGTGGGGGCTGTCGTGGCGATCGCGGCTGGTGTGGTAAACGGCACAGTACTAGTTTGCGGTGTGGCGGCTGGTGTAGATTGGGCATTGACAGCCAACAGCAGGCTAGGAGATTCACCCTGAGCGATCGCTTCTGCTTCTTCCATTCTCGCTGTTTCTATTGCTTGTTTTCCTGGTTTTGCTAAAGCAAAGCCGAGAAAACCTGCGACAGCCGGGTTAGGATTCTTTTTATAAACGTAAACTAAAGGTTGAGAAAAAGGATATTTCGGATCATTAGGTAAAGCTTGATGTAATTGCAGTACCCGCACCCCAGGTAACTGACTGATTTGATTCACTCTGGCATAACTAATACCATCTTTACCCAGTTGTTTGACAATTTCGGCGGTGTTATCTTCCGTTAATTTAGTAGCCGTATCTCCTGTAGCGAATTTTGCGGCTTTAAAAACTGGGTAATTGTTGAGTGCTTGACGTGTATCACTACTATCGGGACGGTCAATAACTCTGATTTTGCCTGCTCGCCCGCCCAACTGTGACCAATCAGTAATGCTTTTACCCCGGAAAATTCTGGCAAATTGTCTATCAGTCAAACTGCCTTTAAAGGGATTTTCTTCACCGACAATAATGGCAATTTTTTCGCGGTGTAACCGCACTTGCTCTAAACCTTGGGCTTTTTCTTCAGGAGTTAAACCACGCCCAATGGACGCAATATCGGCTTGTCCTTCCAATACAGCTTTAATCGCCGCTTCTGTACCGTTGTTGGCTACTTCTACCTTTGTACCAGCAAACTGTTTCTCAAAACTGGCCTTCATGTTTTGATTTACCAGCGCCAAAGTACTAGAGCCATCAACACGCACCGTAGATCCATTCTCCACTGTTTTTGGCAGTGAAAATGAGGGAGTGTCAGTGGCCGATTGCGCCAACACTGGTGCCGACACAAGCCAAGTCGCTGCCATCGGAGATGTAGCTAAAGCTAACGATAATACCAGGTTGACGATCGCACTATCTTGTTTTTGTTGTTGCCCCATAAGCTCCTAATCCCAGGTACAGAAAACAGCAAGCGGCCAGTCCTCAATGTGATTTTTTGATCCAAGAGGAGACGCGCTAATTATACATCTGGTGTCAAGGTTCTTTGAAAAATGTGTGATTTACGTATCCGAATCTATACTGTGTTTTACTTTATCTTGACTTTTCCCATTCTTCATGCTTTGTTTAGCTTTTTTAAACTATTCCGCAGCAGACAGATAATAGGTTACAGCGTTACAAATTTGTGACTTTAATTTAATTTACCGATGTCCAAACTAATTTGGCTACTGCCATATATTTCGATGTAGCTAACACATTTATACTGAACCAGCCCAGTTTATTGTCATAAAAATATACACAACTGGGATTGATGTATAAAATTGAGGGGGTAAGGGTGGTCTTACAAGTGTAGGTTTTTAACAGAGTCAGGACTTACGCATCAAAATTTTCTGTGGGGATTGGGTGTGAAGGTGAAAGGGTATGGGGCGTAAGGGTTTTGAATACTTTCACCCTTACACCCTCATACCCCTGCACCCTGTTCTCAAACCTTATTTTTTCGTTTTTTTGCGTAAGTCCTAAGAGTGATGAGTAGCGAATCTAAAAATCAAGATTTAATCAGAGTTCCATCCCCCTCACACCCTGGTTACTGAGCGCAGCCGTTCGCGGAGCGTCTCCGTCAGGAGAAGTCGAGGCGCTACTTTCATATCAGTATCATTTTTAAAGTGAAATGATATCACCACGGTGCTGGCTCCCCTTAAAAAGGCTACGGTGTACACAGAAAATCCGGCTTAAGTGTATCTATCCCGCCTCGGAATCAATTCCGAGTCTCATAGTGCAATTCCTCTGAAGATGACTCAAGTAAAAGTTCATTTCAGTCCACTTGAGTGGACTTTAGCTATGAGCCTGGAACTTTAGTTCAAGGCGGGATGTGTTTTCATCGAGCAAATTTTCGACTTGTGCATACACTGTAGCCTTAAAAAGAGGGGAATTTTCTTCAAGTCCCTCTTTTTAAAGGGAATTTAGGGGGATCGAGATATGTGCTACTTCACATTGAATTGGTATGACCTGTTTAATTTTATTATGCTACTTTTAAAGACTTGCCCAAAGTTTGCGGCTCTGGCAAAGTTTCACCATCTTCTAAAGCTGATTCAATTAGCATTTCTAAAACTTCCTGAGCATTTTTTAAAGCTTCCTCGTAAGTATCTCCGTGTGTACAAGGCTGCATGACATTAGTAAATTCAGGCAGCGAAACTACATAACATTGGTCTTCATCTGACCATTGAATAATAATTGTGTATTTCATTCTTCAGTCTCTTTGCTTTATTCTAAGTAGGTAAACAAAATTAATTGCACAATGTCATTACGAACGGAGCGATAGCGAAGTGAAGTAATCGCAGGGTCATTGCGATTGCTTCGGAAGCCTCGCAATGACATATCGTAAGTAATGTGGCAGACATAATATAAACCCAGCTTTTAGCAATAAGCTTTTGAGTTCTCTAATTTTCTTGGGCATAACCTCAGTTTATGTTCACCCACGCCACCGTTTCAACTGTTTCTCTGCATACTCCCGCACCTCCTCATCTGGGTCATTTTCGGCTCTGTCACGCAACAGTGGTAAAGTCTGGGGATGACGGGGAAATTGTTTGATAATTATTTCCAGTGCAACTTGGCGCGGGTTGTTTTCCCAACCATATTCTCGCTGAAAGGGGTCATTGACAGCGCAATGGTAGTAGATGTCAAACAACTCAGGTTGATTTTTGAAATATTTGCCCAATTCTTGCACTGCCGTATATCGCACACTGTACCAATCATCATCTTGGGCGCGGTGTTTGAGGAAGGCGAGAATTTCCGGCTCATCTTTGTAACCACGGGCTAATTCTTGCACTGCTGCTCGTCGCACATTCCATTTATCATCATATTGGGCGCAGTGTTTGAGGAAGGCGAGAATTTGGGGGTCATGTTTATAGCCACGGGCTAATTCTTGCACTGCTGCTTCTCGCACAGGGTAATCATGATCATGTTGGGCGCGGTGTTTGAGGAAGGCGAGAATTTGGGGGTCATGTTTATAACCACGGGCTAATTCTTGTACTGCTGCAATTCGCACATCGTTATCATCATCATATTGGGCGCAGTGTTTGAGGAAGGCGAGAATTTGGGGGTCATGTTTATAACCACGGGCTAATTCTTGCACTGCTGCTTTTCGCACATCCCATTTATTATCATGTTGGGCGCGGTGTTTGAGGAAGGCGAGAATTTGGGGGTCATGTTTATAGCCACGGGCTAATTCTTGCACTGCTGCTTTTCGCACACTGTAATCATCATCATCTTGGGCGTGGTGTTTGAGGAAGGCGAGAATTTCCGAGTCATCCTTGTAGCCACGGGCTAATTCTTGCACTGCTGCAACTCGCACAACCCAAGTATCATCATGTTGGGCGCAGTGTTTGAGGATGGCGAGAATTTGGGGGTCATCTTTGTAGCCACGGGCTAATTCTTGCACTGCTGCAACTCGCACATCGTATCTATCATCATGTTGGGCGCAGTGTTTGAGGATGTCGAGAATTTGGGGGTCATGTTTATAGCCACGGGCTAATTCTTGCACTGCTGCATATCGCAAAGGGTAATCATCACGTTGGGCGCGGTGTTTGAGAATGGTGAGAATTTCCGGGTCATGTTTGTAGGCACGGGCTAATTCTTGCACTGCTGCTTCTCGCACATCCCATTTATTATCATGTTGGGCGCAGTGTTTGAGGAAGGCGAGAACTTCCGGCTCATCTTTGTAGCCACGGGCTAATTCTTGCACTGCTGCATGTCGCACATCGTTATCACGATCATGTTGGGCGTGGTGTTTGAGGAAGGCGAGAATTTCCGGCTCATGTTTATAGCCACGGGCTAATTCTTGCACTGCTGCACGTCGCACATCCCAATTATCATCATGTTGGGCGCGGTGTTTGAGCCAGGTGAGAGTTTGGGGATATTTTATCCAAGTAGTGGCAATTTCCACAACTGCTTGAGTGCGAATTTCTTGAACTAGCTTAGTTTCTTCTTCATCTCTATCAGGCTCATAATAATACCACAGGTCATACTTAGTTAAATCTTTGAGTTTGTTCAGCAATTCGTCAGCTATGACTTCAATTTCCTGACGATTTCTCACTTCTGCTAAACACTTAGCTGCTAAAAAGAGATTGAGAAACTTTTCTGTTTCACCATCTTGTACCATTAAATATTTAATTACTTCTCCCACAAATTTTGCCTCAATCATCCCAGCAATTAACAGCAAAACCTCATGCCAAGTTTCATCATGCCAGTGTTTACCAAAAACTTCTTGCTTGAGTTGTTCAATACTGAGCGTTTGCGTTTCTTTAAACTGCCAAACAAACTCCCACGCACAGAAATATTCTAAAAAAGTCCGATGCACAAAGGCATAATAATCAGCCCCCAGGAAACATAACATAAAGTTACGAGTCCGCAGTTGATTAATCATTACCCTTGCGGCTTGTCTGGGTTGATTAATTTCTAAATTTCTTAAATATGTAGCCAAAATATTTTCTAATTGACTGGCGCTAATCAAATTACCCGCCAAACCTTTATCACTGGTTTGCATACTATAAGCAACTTGACGCAACATTGCCTGTTTATCTTTATAATCAATGGTTTTATTGTCTAGTCGATGATCTTCTACTAAAGCACGTTCCACATCCCACTGATGCAGCAATACCCGCGATGCTTGCTCATAAAGTGTTGCTCTATCTCTAGGTAATTCCTGATTCCGATTCAGAATTGCCATCATCGTTAACAGCAGAGGATTTCCCGCTAGTTCAGTAATAGCTTTAGAAGCTTCAATTCCTCTTTGTAATCTTTCCCGTTTTCTTACTTTATCTGCTTCATCACTAAAAGTTAACTCATGCCAACGGTGAATAAATTCTTGAATTTGTTCTGAGTCTAAATCTTGCAGCATAAAGTGACGAAACTCTGCATCACGTAATCTTTGCGGTTTATAACCAATCACGCGAGAAGTGACAATTACCTGCACATTAGGATAGTCATTAGTAAAGCGATGAATATCAGTAATCACATCTTCCCGCTTACCAGGGTCAAATACTTCATCTAAACCATCAAACATCACTAAAGCGTTACCAGCTTTTAGTTGTTCATGCAGTTGATGTTGATTTAGGTGAGTCATTACACCGCTACATTTATGAAAAAATTCAAGAAAGTTATGACATTCTTTATCTTCACGCCGCCGCATATAAGTGCGTAACTCAATGAGCAACGGTATTGGTAATGAAATAACATTATCTAGTGGTGATTCTGCCCAATTCAAAGCTAAATACTGCAATAATGTAGACTTACCCGAACCAGGATCACCCAAAACTACAATATATTTATAAGTCTGTTTTTCATTAACAACATCTAATACAGAACGTATTGGTTGCTCTAAATAAACCCATTTGTGATTTTCTAATTCTTCTGCTGCAATTTCCGCCTCTAGTTGTTCACTATCTCGCAATCGTTTTAAATGCTCTTTTGGCAGTTCATGAACTTGCGGTAAAACTTGATGTACCTCCCGCACATTTTGAGCAATAAACATTCGCCATAACTTCAGTTCGTTATAGGCATAACCCGTTGTATCTAAACTATCTAACTTCAAATTACCGTAGCGTTCGCGGATTGATTCTTGATATTTATTTAAATCAAAATCAGCAACAACACCAGCAATCTCTTTAGCATGGGTTTCAATACTCGATAATTTTTGCAATTCTAAAATAGAATTTAATTCTTTTGATTCTAAAAGCAATTCTTGAACTTGGTTAAAATACTGCTCGGTTAATGATTGCCAATTAAATTTAGTTGGTAAAGGTCTAAGTTGGAGTTTCTGCCAAGTCTCTGCTAAAACTTCAGCATTTAAATCTTCACAGTTAATATCAAAAGCTTTACCAAGAGTTTCTTTGACAGATTTATCACTAATAAATTTCTTAATATCCCCGGTATATTCTTTAATTTCATCTTCCCGCAGTTTACACCGCACCTTTAACTGCTGCTGCATCAGTTGTAAAAACTCTTTCAACGCTTTACCCGCAGCAATTTCAATATCTTCCTTTTGCAGTTTCTCAAAAACCTTCCCAGGAATGCCTTTTAATATATCCTTCGCCCAATCTTTCGCCGCATCTTTGGCTAAGTCTTCTAAAATTGGTTTAACAATCAAACCAGCACCTTGAGCAACTCCCCAGATAACCAACCAATCAAGCATAATACCCGCATCCGCAGAGATTTTAATTACGAGTATATACACCAGCTTTAGCCAGCATTTCTGAGTTTAGGATGATTTAACCCCGTTATATGGACAAGGGAAGGGAGACAAGGGAGACAAGGGGGACAAGGGAGAGATGATGGATATTGGTGAGCAGCAAGATGACTAGTACAGGTCGGCGTAAATAAACAGACTATAAGAAATTGCTACAAGGCTTGTAGTATCGTTATTCTTTCTTTTTCCTTTTGCCTTTTTCCTTTTGCCTTGTTGTACTAGGGATTTTTCAAGGGCGATCGCATCAGCACCAGTATAATTAATCGTTGTAGAGACATTGCATACAACATCTCTACAAAATTGAGACATTGCAACTTGAAATTACAAATAATCTTTTTGCTTATCTTCTATCATCATTCGCACTACATCTTTCATTGTGTATTTTGCTTGCCATCCTAACTTTTCTTTAGCCCTGGCTGGGTTGCCTCTGCCAATTACAATATCTGTAGGTCGTAATAAACTACCATCCGTAGTCACATATTCTTGCCAATCTAAACCTAAACAAGCAAAAGCTTCTGCTACAAAATCTTCTAATTTTGATGTCTCACCAGTTGCAATTACATAATCATCTGGTTCATCTTGTTGCAACATTAAATACATCGCCTCAACATACTCAGGAGCCCAACCCCAGTCACGTTGAACAGATATATTACCTAAATAAAGGTGATTCTGCTCGCCTTTAGCAATACGACAAGCCGCAGAAATAATTTTCTGCGTGACAAATCTTTCTGGTCTTAACGGTGACTCATGGTTGTATAAAATACCAGAACAAGCAAACAAACCATAAGCTTCTCTGTAATTAGCCACTTCCCAAAAAGCCGTAGCCTTAGCCACACCATAAGGACTGCGCGGACGAAATGGTGTATCTTCATCGGCTGGCTGTTCACCCGTATTCCCAAAGCATTCACTAGAACCAGCATTATAAAGTTTAATTGGCGCACCAATAAAACGAATCGCTTCTAATAAATTCAAAGTCCCAGTAGCAATACTCTCTAACGTTTCCACTGGTTGTTCAAAAGACAAACCCACAGAACTTTGTCCAGCTAAGTTGTAAACTTCATCTGGCTGAATTTTTGTCAAAACCTGCAAAACACTACGAAAATCAGTCAACGCCACCGAAGCTAATTTAATTTGATCACGGATACCCAAACGCACTAAATTACTAAACGAGGACATCTGCGCGTCTCGTGAAGTTCCACAGACAATGTATCCCTGATTTAAGAGTAACTCTGCTAAATAAGCCCCATCTTGACCTGAAACACCACAAATAAGTGCTTTCTTCTGCATAAATTTATATCAGAAATATTACGTAGATAAATGTATTACCTTGAACCAAGGTAAAAATAAAACAACCATATTATCATGATTTTTTGGAAAGCGTAGAAAACTAGCCTCTATTGCGATTAGGACTTACGCATCAAAACGAAAAATCAAGGGTTTTGGCGAGGGTGTAGGGGTTCAGGGGTATAAGGGTGTACTGATTCAAAATCCTTACCCCCCAAACCCTTTCACCCTTACACCCAATCTCCACAGATAATCTTTGTGCGTAAGTTCTGGTGATGTGTGGGAATTTGTAGCGATCGCCCCCAGTTTGTGCCGTAATTAACTTTTTATGCTATCTGTTAAATATGCTTCTATTTGCATATCAAAATATTTTACTTTTTATATAAAAAAATTAATTTTTGCAACTGATATTCATTAATTTTGACTCGGACAAGAACCGCAAAACCCAACAATATCATACTTTTCAGTGCGATTTAATTTCATTAAACTGATAAAACTTAAGAAAATATGAATTACATTTTTCTCTAAAAAAAAATGATATGTTGTATACAGAATTGAATTTCGCACGTATCTGGAGTAGTACCAACAAATCTACTCCAGTTTTTCCCCCTAAATCCTTTACCCGTCGCGGTTTTGAGCAGGATTTAAGGGACAGTTGAGTACAACTTTTTGTATCCCGAAATCAGCAGCAAATTGCCTCAAAACTTTGCTGAGATTGGGTTATAGCTGAGTACAAAGAAATCCTAAACCCCACTCTAAAAATACAAGAACCCTGACCTAAAAATACTAGAACCCCTACCCAAAAATAAAATATATAAATTTTTTGATAGCTCAATATCAAGGTTTCCAGATTTGAGTACAAATCTAATAAATCCAATAAATTCTATCCAAAAATAACCACCAGCCCTGCTCAACAACGGCTGCTATAAATCATATATCGCCAATCACTTAAAGCTCAAAGCAAAACAGAGAGCCAAAAGTGAGTGGAGGGATGAGATAGCACCATGCCTCGGTGAATTGAAGTCACGGCTTTCCACACCAACTCTACCCAAAACCGAAAAGTTGACACACACCAGCCGGAACACAAGGATTCATAGCCTGCCATCATCAGCAAAGTTGCCCACCAAGTCGCTTTGCTACAACCAAAGGATGCACTCCTGCGGGCAGTGTGAGAGTCGTGACTTCCATTCTACTAAGGCAAATCAAATAGCAACTGCATCTCCCACAGTGGCAGCTTAGTCCACCGACATTTGCGAAATTCAATGACACCACAGGTTACAGGCTCCTCCGTTACTGAATCGACACCAACCCAAGCAAAATCTGGTGGTTGCGGATGCGACAGCAAAAGCAGCGCCACCGTGGAAATGGACGAAAAGCTCCAAGAGCGTATTGCTAAACATCCCTGCTACAGCGAAGAAGCTCACCACCATTACGCCAGAATGCACGTTGCAGTTGCACCTGCTTGCAACATTCAATGCAACTATTGCAACCGCAAATATGACTGCGCCAACGAAAGCCGTCCTGGTGTAGTCAGCGAATTACTCACACCCGAAGAAGCAGCCCACAAAGCATTAGTAATTGCTGGCAAAATTCCTCAAATGACAGTTTTAGGAATTGCTGGCCCTGGCGACCCCCTCGCCAACCCCGAAAAAACCTTCCGCACCTTTGAGTTGGTTGCAGACAAAGCACCAGATATCAAACTGTGCTTATCAACCAACGGTTTGATGTTAACTGAATACATCGATCGCATTAAACAACTAAATATAGATCACGTTACTATCACCCTAAATACCATCGACCCAGAAATCGGCGCACAGATTTACTCTTGGGTTCACTATAAGCGCAAGCGTTACAGAGGCATTGAAGGAGCTAGAATCCTGCTCGAAAAGCAGTTAGAAGGCTTACAAGCTCTGAGAGAAGCCGACATTCTGTGCAAAGTCAATTCCGTGATGATTCCCGGAATCAACGACCAACACTTAGTAGAAGTCAACAAAGCCATTCGTGAACATGGTGCATTCCTACACAACATCATGCCTTTGATTTCTGCACCAGAACACGGCACACACTTCGGCTTAACAGGTCAACGCGGCCCCACACAAACAGAACTCAAAACCGTTCAAGACCAATGCGCCGGCAACATGAAAATGATGCGCCACTGCCGTCAATGTCGTGCAGATGCCATTGGTTTGTTAGGTGAAGACCGCAGCCAAGAATTCACCAAAGAAAATTTCTTGGAAATGACACCAGAGTACGACTTCAGCAAACGCCAAGAAGTTCACGAAGGTATTGAGAAATTTAGAGAAGAAATTAAAGCAGCCAAAGAAAAGGCAAAAGCTGGCACACAGCAAGCAGCCAACAATCCTAAAATCTTAGTTGCAGTCGCCACCAAAGGCGGCGGCTTAGTGAACCAACACTTCGGCCATGTCAAAGAATTCCAAGTTTACGAAGTTGACGGCCACGAAGTCCGCTTTATCAGTCACCGCAAAATTGATCAATATTGTCAAGGTGGATACGGTGAAGCCGCCACCGCAGAGAATATCATGAAGACAATTGCAGATTGTAAAGCAGTATTGGTTTCTAAAATTGGCAACTGTCCCAAAGAAAAATTGCACGCAGCTGGCATACAGACCGTTGAAGCTTACGACGTAATCGAGAAAGTTGCTTTAGAGTTTTACGAACAGTACGTCAAAGAATTAGGGAATCGGGAATAGGGAATAGGGAGTAGGGAACAGGCAATAGGGAATTTTCCCTGACCACTCCCCACTCACCACTACCCACTCCCCACTCCCTACTCACCACTCCCCACTCCCCTCATTCGCAAGGAGAATAATCATGGCTTATAAGATTACCAGCCAATGTATTTCCTGCAATCTCTGTGAGTCTGTATGCCCCACCGGCGCAATTAAAGTAGAAGGCTCACGCCACTGGATTGATTCTGAACTATGCACAGACTGTGTTGGTACTATTCACACAGTACCTCAATGCAAAGCTGGTTGCCCCACCTGTGATGGTTGCGTTAAAGAAACAAACGATTATTGGGAAAGCTGGTTTGCTAAATATAACCGTGTCGTCGGGAAGTTAACAAAAAAACAAGATTATTGGGAACGTTGGTTTGACTGTTATTCTCAGAAGTTCTCTGAACAAATGCAAAAGCATCAGGGTGAAATCCTAGGGGTATAAATAATGAGCGTCATTTATCTAGATAATAATGCGACTACTAAGGTAGACCCACAGGTTTTAGAGGCAATGATGCCTTATTTAACCGAATATTATGCCAACCCCTCAAGTATGCACACCTTTGGCGGTCAACTGGCTAAAGCAGTGAAAACAGCCAGGGAACAACTAGCCGCCCTCTTAGGTGCAGATGAATCAGAAATTGTTTTTACCAGTTGTGGAACCGAGGGAGATAACGCAGCCATTCGCGCCGCTTTGTTAGCCCAGCCCGAAAAGCGCCACATCATCACCACCCAAGTAGAACATCCGGCGGTGCTGAATGTCTGCAAACAATTAGAAACCCAAGGTTATAGTGTTACTTATCTTTCGGTGAATAGTCAGGGGCAGTTGGATCTAGATGAACTAGAAGCCTCCCTGACTGGGAATACCGCCTTGGTGAGCATCATGTATGCTAACAACGAAACAGGTACGATTTTCCCGATTGAGCAGATTGGATTGCGCGTCAAAGAACGCGGCGCACTGTTCCACGTCGATGCAGTGCAAGCAGTGGGTAAGATTCCCCTGAACATGAAGACCAGCACAGTAGATATGTTAACTATGTCTGGTCACAAAATTCACGCACCCAAAGGGATTGGCGCGTTGTATGTGCGCCGGGGCGTGAGATTCCGGCCGCTGTTGATTGGTGGACACCAAGAACGCGGTCGCCGCGCGGGTACAGAGAATGTTCCAGGTATCGTTGGTTTAGGAAAAGCAGCCGAGTTGGAATTGCTGCATTTAGAAGAAGCAACTGCGAGAGAAAGAAAGTTGCGCGATCGCCTGGAACAAACTCTCCTCGCTAAAATCCCTGATTGTGAAGTTAACGGCGATATCAAAAATAGATTGCCCAACACCACCAACATCGGTTTTAAATATATCGAAGGTGAAGCAATCCTACTTTTGTTAAATAAACACAATATCTGTGCCTCATCTGGTTCCGCTTGCACCTCCGGTTCACTAGAACCATCCCACGTTCTCCGGGCAATGGGTTTACCATACACTACTTTGCATGGTTCCATTCGCTTCAGCCTTTGTCGCTACACCACCGACGCTGAAATCGATCGCGTCATTGAAGTCATGCCCGAAATTGTAGAACGTCTCCGCGCTCTGTCGCCATTCAAAAACGACGACGCAGGTTGGCTGCAATCTCAAGAACAAACACTGGCACATCGGTAAGTAAATAGGGAGTAGGGAGTTGGGAATAGGGAGTTGGGTAAAGAATTTACTACTCATCACCCCCTAACGAGAGTTGGGAAATCAAATATATTTTCACCACTCCCCACTCACTACTCCCCACTCCCCTACCCAACTCAGCACTCAGCACTCAGCACTTAAAATATGTGGGACTACACAGATAAAGTATTAGAACTGTTTTACGATCCCAAGAATCAGGGAGTCATCGAAGAAACGGGTGAACCTGGAGTTAAGGTTGCAACGGGAGAAGTAGGAAGTATCGCCTGCGGTGATGCTTTAAGACTCCACCTGAAAGTAGAAGTAGAATCTGATAAGATTCTGGATGCACGTTTCCAAACCTTTGGCTGTACCAGTGCGATCGCTTCTTCGAGTGCATTGACCGAAATGGTTAAGGGTTTGACTTTAGATGAAGCCTTGAAGGTATCTAATAAAGATATTGCCAATTACCTCGGCGGCTTACCTGAAGCCAAAATGCACTGCTCAGTTATGGGTCAAGAAGCCCTAGAAGCCGCAATTTATAATTATCGTGGCATTCCTTTGGCTGCCCATGATGACGATGATGAAGGCGTTTTAATTTGCTCCTGCTTTGGTATCACTGATACAAAAATTCGCCGCGTAGTGAAAGAAAATAACCTTACGACTGCGGAGCAGGTAACAAATTATGTCAAAGCTGGTGGCGGATGCGGTTCCTGTTTAACAAAAATTGATGATATTATTAAAGATGTAGAGCAGGAAGTCGCCACAGCCAGTAAAAACAGCATTAACGGCATAAAAGCTCCAGAAATTCTTAAATTAGGTCAAATAGCCACAGCCACAAGACCACTAACAAACGTTCAAAAAATTGCCTTAATTCAAAAAGTTCTCGATGAAGAAGTCAGACCCGTCTTAATTGCAGACGGTGGAGATGTAGAACTGTACGACATCGAAGGAAACACTGTTAAAGTCATCCTCAAAGGTGCTTGCGGTTCTTGTCCCAGCAGCACCGCCACCTTAAAGATAGCGATTGAATCGAGACTGCGCGATCGCATTAGCAAAGACATTGTAGTAGAAGCAGTCTAATTAACAGTTGACAGTTAACTGTTCACTGTCAACAACCAAAAGAACTTTCACAACTTCATAACCAACCGAATGTACATTATGCTAACGCGATTTTCGGTAGAGCGATCGCCACCGGCGGCGTTCTACAACCACTCACAGCCATAGCTCAACAGGCGTGAGATTCTCAAACAAAAACAAAGACCCACTAACCAACCAATTGTAGGAAAAGAGAACCATGACTGACGAAAGAATCAGACAGATAGCTTTCTATGGTAAAGGCGG
Organism: Anabaena sp. FACHB-83; assembly: GCF_014697485.1. NCBI lineage: Bacteria > Bacillati > Cyanobacteriota > Cyanophyceae > Nostocales > Nostocaceae > Anabaena > Anabaena sp. FACHB-83. The sequence goes on from NZ_JACJRY010000002.1 coordinate 268,552, forward strand.
TATCGGTAAATCTACCACCTCCCAAAACACCCTGGCAGCTATGGCAGAAATGGGTCAACGCATCATGATCGTAGGTTGCGACCCTAAAGCTGACTCCACCCGTTTGATGCTCCATGCCAAAGCTCAAACCACCGTATTACACTTGGCTGCTGAACGCGGTGCAGTAGAAGACCTCGAACTCGAAGAAGTAATGCTCACCGGTTTCCGTGGTGTTCGTTGCGTAGAATCTGGTGGCCCAGAACCAGGTGTAGGTTGCGCTGGTCGTGGTATCATCACCGCCATCAACTTCTTAGAAGAAAACGGCGCTTACCAAGACCTAGACTTCGTATCCTACGACGTATTGGGTGACGTTGTATGCGGTGGTTTCGCTATGCCTATCCGTGAAGGTAAAGCACAAGAAATCTACATCGTTACCTCTGGTGAAATGATGGCGATGTACGCTGCAAACAACATCGCTCGTGGTATTTTGAAATACGCTCACTCCGGTGGTGTACGCTTAGGTGGTTTGATTTGTAACAGCCGTAAAGTTGACCGTGAAGCTGAACTGATCGAAAACTTGGCTGAACGTTTGAACACCCAAATGATTCACTTCGTACCTCGTGACAACATCGTTCAACACGCTGAATTGCGTCGGATGACCGTTAACGAGTACGCACCAGACAGCATTCAAGGTAACGAATACCGTGCATTAGCTAAGAAGATCATCAACAACGACAAGCTCACCATTCCTACACCAATCGAGATGGATGAACTAGAAGCACTGTTGATCGAATACGGTATTCTCGATGACGATTCTAAGCACGCAGAAATCATTGGTAAGCCCGCAGAAGCTACCAAGTAAGTAATTCCCTAATTAGGAGTCAAGGAAAGTATGAAGTATGAAGTGTGAAGTATGAAAATTCCCTTCATTCAGCTTTAGCCTTCAGCCTTCATTCTTCTCCTCTCCCTTTTTCCCTGATTTCCCCATCTTTAACTGTTACCGAGGCAGACTATGACACCTCCAGAAAACAAGAATCTTGTAGATGAAAATAAGGAACTAATTAAAGAAGTTCTGCAAGCTTATCCCGAAAAAGCTCGCAAAAAACGCGAAAAACACCTCAATGTCCACGAAGAAAGCAAATCCGATTGCGGCGTTAAGTCTAACATCAAATCCATTCCTGGTGTAATGACCGCTCGTGGTTGTGCTTACGCAGGTTCTAAAGGTGTGGTTTGGGGGCCTATTAAGGACATGATCCACATCAGCCACGGCCCAGTAGGTTGCGGTTACTGGTCTTGGTCTGGTCGTCGTAACTACTACGTAGGTGTAACAGGTATCAACTCTTTTGGTACTATGCACTTCACCTCCGACTTCCAAGAACGCGACATCGTATTCGGTGGTGACAAAAAACTCACCAAAATCATCGAAGAACTAGAAGTTCTTTTCCCCCTCAGCCGTGGTATCTCCATTCAATCTGAATGTCCCATCGGTCTAATCGGGGATGACATCGAAGCTGTTGCTAAAAAAGCTTCTAAGCAAATTGGTAAGCCAGTTGTACCCCTACGTTGCGAAGGTTTCCGTGGTGTATCTCAGTCTTTAGGCCACCACATCGCTAACGACGCTATCCGTGACTGGATTTTCCCTGAATTTGACAAAGCTAAGAAAAACAACACAATCGACTTCGAGCCAAGCCCCTACGACGTAGCATTAATCGGTGACTACAACATCGGTGGTGATGCTTGGGCAAGCCGGATGTTATTAGAAGAAATGGGCTTGCGTGTTGTTGCTCAGTGGTCTGGTGACGGTACACTCAACGAGTTGATTCAAGGCCCTGCTGCTAAATTAGTTCTGATCCACTGCTACCGTTCTATGAACTACATCTGCCGTAGTTTGGAAGAACAATACGGTATGCCTTGGATGGAATTCAACTTCTTCGGCCCCACCAAAATTGCTGCATCTTTACGCGAAATTGCAGCTAAATTTGACTCCAAGATTCAAGAAAACGCTGAGAAAGTCATCGCTAAGTACACACCAGTGATGAATTCGGTACTTGAAAAGTATCGTCCTCGCTTGGAAGGTAACACCGTAATGTTGTACGTAGGTGGTCTACGTCCTCGCCACGTTGTTCCCGCTTTTGAAGATTTGGGTATCAAGGTTGTCGGTACAGGCTACGAATTCGCTCACAACGACGACTACAAACGTACCACCCACTATATCGATAACGCCACCATCATTTACGATGACGTTACCGCTTACGAATTCGAGGAATTCGTTAAAGCTAAGAAGCCTGATTTAATCGCTTCCGGTATTAAAGAGAAGTACGCCTTCCAAAAAATGGGTCTTCCCTTCCGTCAAATGCACTCTTGGGATTACTCCGGCCCTTATCACGGTTATGACGGATTCGCTATCTTCGCTCGTGATATGGACTTAGCTCTCAACAGCCCAACTTGGAGCTTGATTGGCGCTCCTTGGAAGAAAGCTGCTACTAAAGCTAAGGCTGCTGCTTAATTCATTCCCAAGAATCAAACGGATAGCCTGGGGTTTGTCGCCCCAGGAACCTAGGGAAGAATGGTGAATGCTGAATGCTGGATGAAGACTTTTATTCATTATTCATGATTCATCACTCGTGACTCCCCAGGGGAGGAGCGAAGTCCCCAGGCTCTCCCAAAACTTCAATTACTACACCAACCAGCAAGCGTAGAGAGATAGACAAATGCCACAGAATCCTGAAAGAATTGTAGACCACGTTGATCTATTCAAACAGCCAGAATACACCGAGCTATTTGAAAACAAGAGAAAGAACTTTGAAGGCGCACATCCTCCTGAAGAAGTTGAAAGAGTTTCTGAATGGACAAAATCTTGGGACTACCGGGAAAAGAACTTCGCTCGTGAAGCTTTAACCGTTAACCCCGCTAAAGGTTGTCAACCTGTAGGCGCAATGTTCGCGGCTTTAGGTTTTGAAGGTACTCTTCCCTTCGTTCAAGGTTCTCAAGGTTGCGTGGCTTACTTCCGTACCCACCTCAGCCGTCACTATAAAGAGCCTTGCTCCGCAGTTTCTTCTTCCATGACAGAAGACGCAGCAGTATTCGGTGGCTTGAACAACATGATTGAAGGTATGCAAGTTTCATACCAACTGTACAAGCCTAAGATGATTGCTGTTTGCACCACCTGTATGGCTGAAGTTATCGGTGACGATTTAGGGGCGTTCATCACCAACTCTAAGAATGCTGGTTCTATTCCTCAAGATTTCCCAGTACCTTTTGCTCACACCCCCAGTTTCGTAGGTTCCCACATCACTGGTTACGACAACATGATGAAGGGAATTCTGTTGAACCTGACAGAAGGTAAGAAGAAAGCTACCAGCAACGGCAAAATCAACATCATCCCTGGTTTTGATACATACGTTGGTAACAACCGCGAAGTTAAGCGGATGTTGAATGCAATGGGTGTTGACTACACTATTCTGTCTGACAGCAGCGACTACTTCGATTCACCCAACACTGGTGAATTCGATATGTACCCAGGTGGTACCAAGCTGGAAGATGCTGCTGATTCTATCAACGCTAAGGCAACAGTAGCTCTCCAAGCTTACACCACTCCCAAGACCCGCGAATACATTAAAACCCAGTGGAAGCAAGAAACACAAGTTCTGCGTCCCTTCGGTGTTAAGGGTACTGACGAGTTCTTGACTGCGATCTCTGAATTGACTGGTAAAGCGATTCCTGAAGAGTTGGAAATCGATCGCGGTCGTTTAGTTGATGCTATCACAGACTCCTACGCTTGGATTCATGGTAAGAAGTTCGCTATCTACGGCGATCCTGATTTGATCATCTCTATCACCAGCTTCTTGTTAGAAATGGGTGCAGAGCCTGTACACATCCTCTGCAACAACGGCGACGAAGTTTTCAAGAAAGAAATGGAAGCTATTCTCGCTGCTAGTCCCTTCGGTAAAGAAGCTACCGTTTGGATTCAAAAAGACTTGTGGCACTTACGCTCTTTGTTGTTCACTGAGCCTGTAGACTTCTTCATCGGTAACTCCTACGGTAAGTACCTGTGGCGCGATACCAAAATCCCAATGGTGCGGATTGGTTATCCTCTGTTCGATCGCCACCACTTACACCGCTATGCTACCCTTGGCTACCAAGGTGGTCTAAATATCCTCAACTGGGTTGTTAACACCCTGTTGGATGAAATGGATCGCAGCACCAACATCACTGGTAAGACCGATATCTCCTTCGACTTGATTCGCTAGAAATTGCTACAAGCTGGTTTGTTAAAAACAGCTAAGTAAGTCAAAAGGTAAAAGGCAAAGAAATTTACTCTTTTGCCTTTTGACTTTTTACCTTTTACTTTTTCAACCTACCTATCCCTTGATTCGTTTTCTCTATCATGGACAGCATCAATCACGCTCATTCTCACGTTAATTACCATCCACCTAACTATAAAAAGTCTCCTCTACTTAATCCTCTGCGTCGTTTTGTGGACGGAATTAATGTTAAAAATAATCGCTTCGCTCATCTCATCTGTCAGGTTATTCCCTGCTGTTGCCCTTTTGAGCGAAATATTAGTTTATTTGGACGGACTTATCATATTCCGGCTTTGTGTAAGCTAAATCCTCTCTATGATGAGTTTGTTGGGTTACGTTTTCGGGCTTTGTCTTACCTCGCTGATGAATGTGGTGAGGATGTGACAAGGTATATTTGCTAATTTACTTATTATCTGGAAGTTATAGCAATCCTTGTGAGTTGTGAACGGATTCTTTTTTGACGAACCGCCAAGTGCGCCAAGTACGCCAAGAGAGGAAAGAAAGAGTTTCACAATTAATTTAGGAGTATTTGGAGCAGAAAGCAAGTTTTTTGTTATTGGTAGTCAAGCATACTTTAAAGTTTCTTGTAAAAGTCGATGTTATAGAAATGAATTACTGATGCACATGGGGAATTGTGTGTCAGGTATAGTGAAGATTTTTGCAGGAAGTTTTTGTGACAGTAATCAGTTAACAGTTAACAGTAATCGGTAGACCTCTTGCATATATATTTTTTTGTCTCACGCAGAGGCGCAAAGACGCAAAGAGGTCTAGTGAATATATAAGTGATTATTGTTAACTGTTTTTTCTCAAGCAGAGAAGATGGGATTTTTATCGAACCACAGAGGAGCCAGTCGCGTGGTGAGGTAGCGCGGTCTTGGGGGTTTCCCCCATGAGCGACTGCCGAAAGGGTTTCCCGACTTGAGCGAACTGGCGTAGCGCGGAGAACACAGAGGAAGAGAGATGAACACCCAAAAGAAGGTTAATGAACTGCTGAATGAGTCGGGATGCGAACATAATCAGCAGAAGAAGGGCGAGAAGAAGAATAAGTCTTGTACACAACAAGCGCAACCTGGGGCGGCTCAAGGTGGCTGTGCTTTTGATGGGGCGATGATTGCTCTAGTTCCAATTACTGATGCGGCGCATTTGGTTCACGGCCCGATCGCCTGTGCGGGTAATTCTTGGGGTAGTCGTGGTAGTCTATCTTCTGGGCCTGTACTTTATAAAACAGGTTTCACTACCGATATGACGGAAAATGATGTGATTTTCGGTGGTGAGAAGAAGCTTTACAAGGCAATTTTAGAAATTCATCAGCGTTACAATCCCAAGGCTGTGTTTGTCTACGCTACTTGTGTGACGGCTTTGATTGGCGATGATATCAATGCTGTTTGTAAGGCGGCGGCGGAAAAAATAGGGACTCCGGTTGTCCCGGTGATTGCGCCGGGATTTATTGGGAGTAAGAATTTGGGCAACCGTTTTGGCGGTGAAGCTTTATTAGATTATGTTGTCGGGACAGCAGAACCGGAGTTCACAACCCCCTATGATATAAACTTGATTGGCGAATACAATATCGCCGGGGAAATGTGGGGAGTCCTGCCTTTATTTGAAAAATTAGGCATCCGCGTACTATCTAAAATCACGGGTGATGCTCGTTATGAAGAAATTCGTTACGCTCACCGTGCCAAGTTGAACGTGATGATTTGTTCGCGGGCTTTGCTCAATATGGCGAGAAAGATGGAGGAGCAATATGGGATTCCCTACATTGAAGAGTCTTTTTATGGGATTGATGATATAAATCGTTGCTTGCGGAATGTGGCGGCGAAGTTGGGCGACCCTGATTTACAAGCGCGGACTGAACAGCTAATTGCTGATGAAACTGCGGCTTTGGATATCGCCTTGGCTCCCTATCGCGCCCGCCTCAAGGGTAAGCGTGTAGTTCTGTATACTGGCGGTGTGAAAAGTTGGTCTATTATCTCCGCCGCTAAGGACTTGGGGATAGAAGTTGTGGCTACTAGCACCCGCAAGAGTACGGAAGAAGATAAGGCAAAAATCAAACGCTTGCTCGGTACGGATGGCATCATGCTAGAAAAAGGCAATGCTCAGGAGTTGTTGCAATTGGTACGTGACTCCAACGCTGATATGTTAATTGCGGGTGGTCGTAACCAATACACAGCCCTGAAAGCGCGGATTCCTTTCCTTGACATCAACCAAGAACGCCATCATCCGTATGCTGGGTATATGGGAATGTTAGAGATGGCAAGGGAGTTATACGAAGCCCTCTACAGCCCGATTTGGAGTCAAATCCGTAAACCTGCGCCTTGGGATGAAGCAGCAGGGACTTTAAATAATTTTAGTTTGTCAGCAGAAGATATTTTCTCTGCTTCAATAGAAGAGGTATTTTAGATGGCGATCGTTACTGTTCCCGAAAAATCAGTTGCAGTTAATCCCCTCAAACAAAGCCAAGCTTTAGGTGCATCCCTCGCCTTTTTGGGATTAAAGGGAATGATACCTCTGTTTCACGGTTCTCAAGGGTGTACCGCCTTCGCCAAAGTTGTGCTTGTACGGCATTTTCGGGAAGCGATTCCCTTAGCCACTACAGCCATGACTGAAGTAACTACGATTTTGGGTGGCGAAGAGAATGTGGAACAGGCGCTTCTGACGTTGGTAGAAAAGGCCAAGCCAGAAATTATCGGTTTGTGTACCACTGGATTAACCGAAACCAGAGGCGATGATATTGAACGCTTCTTAAAGGATATCCGCGATCGCCATCGGGAATTAGACCACATCCCCGTTATCTTTGCACCAACACCAGATTTTAAAGGTGCATTACAAGATGGTTTTGCTACTGCTGTGGAAAGCATCGTTAAGGAAATTCCCCAAGCAGGCGGAATTAGAAGCGAACAAGTGACAATTTTGGCTGGTTCTGCTTTTACTCCCGGCGATTTACAAGAAATCAAAGAGATTGTCACCGCTTTTGGATTAGAACCTATCTTTGTACCTGACCTTGGCGCTTCTTTAGATGGTCACTTAGAAGATAACTATAGTGCGGTGACAGGTAGCGGTACAAGCGTCAAACAACTACGACAAGTAGGTTGTTCTGCTTTCACCATCGCTTTGGGTGAAAGTATGCGGGGTGCTGCCAAAATTCTCGATGAACGGTTCAACATTCCCTACGAAGTGTTTGGGGAATTGACTGGTTTAGAACCAGTAGATGAGTTTTTGCAAGCATTATCAATTTTAAGCAGCAACCCAGTCCCCGAAAAATACCGCCGCCAACGTCGCCAGTTGCAAGATGCAATGCTCGATACGCACTTTTATTTTGGTGCAAAACGGGTATCTCTAGCATTAGAGCCTGATTTACTTTGGGGAACAGTGCGCTTCTTGCAATCGATGGGATGTCAAATTCATGCGGCCGTCACCACAACGCGATCGCCTTTACTCGAAAAACTCCCCATCAAGAGCGTTACTATCGGCGATTTAGAAGACTTTGAAGAACTAGCAGTAGGTTCTGACCTAGTGATTGGTAATTCTAACCTGGCTGCGATCGCTAAACGTCTGTCGATTCCTCTTTATCGTTTAGGTTTGCCCATCTACGACCGTTTAGGAAATGGTCTATTCACAAAAGTTGGTTATCGCGGCACGATGGAGCTTTTGTTTGGCATTGGCAACCTCTTTTTAGAAGCTGAAGAAGAGCGCGTTAAACACTTTTTCAATGATTAGTAATTGGGGAATTGGGATTAGGGAATAGGGAGTAGTGAATTTTAGGATTGCTAAATCAAGGGATGATTCTTGTAGGGTGGGCATCTTGCCCGCCCCGAAATAAATAAGGACGGGCAAGATGCCCATCCCACAAAACTATAAAAATCATCTCGCAAATAAGCAATATCTGAATTTCTACTCCCCACTCCCCACTCCCCACTCCCTACACAAGTAGGAGAACAGAATGAAAATTGCCTTTACAACCAGTGACCACATTCATGTCAATGCTCACTTTGGCTGGGCGAGAGAAATTGATGTCTACGAAATCGATGGCGAAGGATATCAATTTTTACACACTCTCAACTTTGAGGGTGAGCTAAAAGAAGATGGTAACGAAGATAAAATTACACCCAAACTTGATGCACTGGTTGACTGTGCAATTGTTTATGTAACAGCAATTGGTGGAACTGCTGCTGCTAAGTTAATCAAGAAAGGTGTCACCCCAGTTAAAGCCCGCACTGAAGAAGAAAAAATTGAAGAGTTATTGACTAAATTAGTCCAAACTCTTAAAGGTAATCCTCCACCTTGGTTGCGGAAAGCTCTCCAACCCAAAACCAAAAGTTTTACAGATGAACTTGAAAATGAAGCAACTGTATGACCGCAGATAATACTGTTAACGGCACTACTAGTCTCGCAGCCTTAAACTCTCCCTTCATTAAGGCTTTAGTTCTCCAAATTCGTGGGCAAGATAGTTACGGATTCTACCGTAATTGGTCAGATGAATTAATCCTCAAAGCATTCATCGTCCCCAAAAAAAAGAAACGCGAAATCCCCATTGAAGGCGAAGTCGATGCCGCAACTCAAGCCCGGATATTAGTTTTTTACCGTGCTGTTGCTGCCAGAATTGAACAAGAAACCAATCTAATTTCTCAGGTTGTAATTAATATCAATCATGAGGGCTTCGGCTGGGCTTTAGTATTTTCTGGTCGGCTTTTGCTAACAGTAAAAACTCTCAGAGATGCTCATCGTTTCGGCTTTGAATCTCTCGAAAAGTTAGCAGAAGAAGGCGAAACTTTTGTCCAAAAAGGATTGGATTTAGTTAATCGCTTCCCAGAAGTAGGCAAGATTTAAACGTTAGTCATTAGTCATTAGTTATTCGTTATTTAAACCCCTCTCCAAACCTCTCCCCCCCAGGGAGAGAGGCTTTGAAAACGCAGAATATTTTTGCCCTTCTCCGCGTCGGAGAGGGGTTGGGGAGAGGTTTATCAAACTCATGTTTATTTACAAATGACAAAGGACAAATGACAAATGACCATCGAGGAATTGAAAACTCAAATTAAACGCCTCAACAGCAAAGCAGGTCAAATGAAAATGGATCTGCATGATTTAGCAGAAGGTTTGCCAACAGATTACAAACAACTTATGGATGTTGCAGCCGCAACTTATGAAATATATCGGCAACTGGATGAGCTAAAGCAGCAGCTAACAGCATTGGAGGGTAAATGAGTAAAACTATTGAAGAATTCAAAAAATTAAGTGATGCCGAAGAATTTTTGAAATTCTTTGAATTACCTTACGACCAAAAAGTTGTAAATGTAAATCGTCTCCATATATTGAAAAAGTTCTCGCAATATATCCAAGAAATTGACGAACAAGCTGCTGATTTAACTGCTGAAGAAAAACTGAATCAATATTGCTTGGCTTTACAACAGGCTTACGAGATATTTCTCGAATCAACACCCCAAGAACAAAAGGTGTTCAAAGTCTTTAAAGACAAGCCCAAAAATGTAATTACGCTGACAGAACTCTCTTCTGATTAGGAGGTAAATAGTGATCAACCTAACTCCTACCGAGTTAGAACGTTATAGTCGCCAAATGATGCTTCCGAATTTTGGCGAAGCGGCTCAGAAGCGCCTGAAGTCAGCGACAGTATTGGTTACAGGTGTGGGGGGATTAGGTGGTACAGCCGCGCTTTACTTAGCAGTAGCAGGCGTTGGCAAACTAATTCTCGTCCGGGGTGGTGATTTACGCCTTGATGATATGAATCGTCAGATTCTCATGACTGATGATTGGGTTGGTAAGCCAAGGGTATTTAAGGCTAAAGAAACCTTGCAAGCCATCAATCCTGATATTGAAATCGAAGCGGTTCATGATTATGTTACTGCTGAAAATGTAGATTCTTTGGTACAGTCCGCAGATATGGCACTGGACTGCGCTCATAATTTTACAGAACGCGATTTGTTGAATGCAGCTTGTGTGCGCTGGCGCAAACCAATGGTAGAAGCTGCAATGGATGGGATGGAAGCTTACCTGACAACAATTATTCCCGGTGTCACGCCTTGTTTATCTTGTCTGTTTCCCGAAAAACCTGAGTGGGATCGGCGTGGTTTCTCCGTGCTAGGTGCCGTTTCTGGGACATTGGCTTGTTTGACAGCACTGGAAGCAGTCAAGCTGATTACTGGGTTTAGTCAGCCTTTATTGTCACAATTGCTGACAATAGACTTCAACCGGATGGAATTTGCCAAGCGTCGTTCATACCGCGATCGCTCTTGTCAAGTATGCGGTAACAATGCACCTTGGAGATACTCGCAATCTCCATCAATGGAAACCACCAGTAATTTTACAACTTAATAAGTATTTTGTCCTTTGTCATTAGTCATTTGTATTTACAAATATGTTTTCAAACTATTTGTTTAACTGGCGAACTTTTTAGATCCCCCTAAATCCCCCTTAAAAAGGGGGACTTTAAGAGGCTCTTAGCCCCCCTTTTTAAGGGGGGTTGGGGGGATCTAAGACTTTTGAAACACATCCTAATGACAAAGGACAATTATCACAAAAAACCCAAATTCTAGATTAGAACAATCAATCGCTACAGATTAGGAGATTGAATGACTGTTACTTTAACAGAAAAAGCAGAATTTCGTTTGCGGGCTTTCCTGCGAGGTTCCGGTTCTGATGAGAATAGCACTAAAGGTATCCGAATCTCTGTCAAAGGTGGCGGTTGCAATGGCTATGAATATGGTATGGATGTCACCAGCCAACCCCAACCAGATGATTTAGTAATCCAACAAGGTAGTGTGTTGGTTTACGTCGATGCCAAAAGTGCGCCCTTATTAGAAGGAATCGTGATTGATTTTGTCGAAGGGGTGGTAGAAAGCGGTTTCAAATTTACCAACCCTAATGCAACTAGTACCTGCGGTTGCGGCAAATCTTTCAAAACAGGAGACTGTACGCCAGATGGTGTTCCTTGTAGCTAAAAGAGTCTTCTTTTAGTGTTAAGTCAAACCATATAGGCTTTTCGTAAACGTACTCCGCACTAAATGTCAGAGACACTAGCTAATACTATTTTGGATTTTAGATTTTGGATTTTGGATTGAGAATTACTATCTGCATCTAAGTTATATCAATCCATTTGTCTTAATCATTATCTAAATAGGTATAAAACTCATCAAATGCTGTGTCTTCCTATTCATGCTTTCTCGAAGAGGAGACTGACACACTTCGAGAACCAACCGAACCGTAATGAGGAGAATCGGAAAATGGCTACCTATCAAGTAAGATTAATCAACAAAAAAGAAGACATCGATACCACAATTGAGGTAGATGAAGACACTACAATTTTAGACGCAGCAGAAGAAGCTGGTATTGAGTTACCTTTCTCTTGCCATGCAGGTTCTTGCTCTAGCTGTGTAGGTAAAGTTACAGAAGGTGAAGTTGATCAATCTGATCAAAACTTCTTGGATGATGAGCAAGTATCTAAAGGATTTGCTCTGTTGTGCGTTACCTATCCTCGTTCTAACTGCACAATCAAGACTCACCAAGAGCCTTACCTCGTATAATTGATGTCTTAGATTATGCACAGAAGTTGCAGCTATACAGTCAAAATCTCTCTACACAGATTCAGATTGTATAGCTGCAATTTTTCATCACTACAGCTATTTTTAGCAATCCAAAAAATATGAAAGGTAAAGAAAATTATCTTTCATACTTCATACTTCACACTTCATACTTTTAATGTTTAAGCCTTTTAGTGTAAGCGGCTGTTCTTTAGCACTACTCCAACCTGGAGAGCAAGGTATTATAGCTTTTTATCAAACTCAAGATCAGAAAATCCTAGACCAGATTCATTCAGCAGGCATAAAAATTGGAACTTGTATTACCCTAGAACAGCAACTTCCTTTATTACAAATGAAAGTTGCTGGAGAATCTCTCAGTTTAAGCCAAGAAGTTGCTCAGACTATTTACGTGCGGATAGTTGATAACTAAATTCAAGCTAAAATCTACTACTGGTGAAGTAGAAGGACTAAATTAAACCTAATGTGAGATTACCTAGTTTCGATACTTCGACACCTTCGACAGGCTCAGGGCGGTGCTGCGCTCAGTATTCACACTTCAGCAAAGCTCAGTGAACGCTTCGCTCAACCCTCTTTGAGTCAGCTTATTGAGCATTGAGCGTAGTCGAAATGCGTCTTCTCAATGAAAATATGTAAGATAACGCCGTGTGCAACTTTCTCTCAAACCTAACCCCCAACCCCTTCCCTGGTAGGGAAGGGGAGCAAGACTTAAAGCCTCTCTCCGCGTCGGGGAGAGGTTTGGAGAGGGGTTTCAAACATAAGTTGCACATCGCGTAATATATAAATTCTGTAGAGACGTTGTATACAACGTCTCTACAAAAATAAAAAAATTCCATTTAATGAATTAGTGATTTATCAATCAATAGCGACAATAACATCGGACGCTTTAATAACAGCATAAGCTTGCTTACCTTCTACCAAACCCAGGTTATCGGCTGAGGTTTTGGTAATAATAGAGACTAACTCTATTCCAGGTGCTAATTCTAAAGTTACTTCAGTATTAACTGAACCAGTTATAACCTTCTTAACGGTGGTTTTTAACGCATTACGCGCACTAATTTCCATGTTTTTATTTCTTTTTAAATCATGATTGTTTGAAACAATACCAACTTTTTGGAATATCAAGGTGATTTTTTAGATTTTCTTTATAAAATTACTAGATATAATTTATACAAAGCCTCTAAAGCTAACAGTCATACTACTAAAAATACTCCGCTAGAGGGAGAATTTGAGTTGAAATAAGTAGCACAATATATCACTACTTAAGAATATTTTTAGTTAAAATATTGATACATGAACTATGTCTACAAAACTTAATTTCAAAAAATAATTGTTACCTAGTAAACAAATCAATATCTATAAATTTTGATATTAAACAAGCAGTCTGAATAAACATACTATTAAATAATTAAATGTATTTTGTGCTGCATTTTGATATTTTTTTGTGATATTTAACCAATATCTTTATGAGAATACACACTTATTTATAGAACAAACCTATCAGAGTGATAATATATAAGTAAGCTAAATTGTTGCTAGTGAACCAAACTTCAGCAGCAAGAGATTACAGGGTTATCAAAGACATTTCTACCTAAATCCTGGTACATCTGAAAGTTAGACAGACGATGCGATCGCTTCAGCAATAGAGTAGGGAAAATGTGTAAATCTTATACTGATAATTGATGATTCTACTAAGTAGAATTTAGGGCTAATACTGCGTAAAACCTGTGTCTAATTTTCATCATACTTAGACGAAGCAAACACAGTTTGGGAATAAGTGCAGCAGTTTAGAAACAATTCCCTTACTTGCAATAAATAAGGAGCAGGAATTATGCGAGCCAAACATATTATGACTCAAGATGTAGCTACCATTCGCGGCTCCGCTACAGTAGCAGAAGCAGTGAAATTATTAAGGCTCAAACAACTGCAAGAATTGATTGTAGAACCTCGTCATAGTGGTGATGCTTACGGCATTATGACTGAGAGTGATATTGCAGCCAAAGTGGTTGCTTATGGAAAAGATCCTCAAAGAACTTATGTTTACGAAATAATGAGCAAACCCTGTGTCACTGTAGATCCTGACCTTGATTTAGAATATGTTGCAAGGTTATTGATTAATACAGGGATGCGGAGTGCGCCTGTCATCCGTGGTGAATTACTTGGGATGATTACTATCAGCGATATTATCCACAAAGGCGACTTTGTAGATAAACCAAAACTCCTATTCTTGCAAAAAGAGATATATAAAGCAGTCTCCAACGCACGGGCAATTTCTGCGAATTATGGCCCAGACTCTAAACGCACAATTGAAGCTTGGGATTTCGTAGATGAACTCGAAGCTGAAGCTGGTTTTTATGGTGCAACCAAGCAAGATAAATCTTCTAGAGAACTATTCTCTGAAGAACCCAAACCAATGGTCGCAGGTGAGCAACCTAACCAAACAATGAATGCTGTCTAATGAGGATATCTGAGAATTATTAAACTGTTGATCCCCCCTAGCCCCCCTTATAAAGGGGGGAAACTAAGAAATCTAATTCCCTCCCCTTTCCAAGGGGAGGGTTAGGGAGGGGTAAAAGTTCATCTCATGGACAGTATTTTCAAAAAGTTTTTGTGAATGGTGGGCATTGTCCACCATTCCCTTTTATTAGTGAATTAAAGCAGTTTATGAAACCACAAAATCAGCAAAGTTTGAGTCAAACAACTTGTGAATGGTTGATAGGTAATAATTACAATCCTGAAGATTTAAATCAGCGTGGTGAAAATGGTGATACAGCTTTAATGAAAGCTACTAGGATAGGTAATTATTCAGTAGTTCAAGAATTGATTAGTGCAGGCGCGGATATTAATGCCAGAAATAATGATAGTAATAATGCCTTATGGTTTGCTTGCTTTGGCAATCATTATGAATTAATTAATTTGCTGCTAGAAATGAAAATTAATATCGATAACCAAAACGATAACGGTGCAACAGTGTTAATGTATGCAGCTTCAGCAGGTAAAGCAGAAGTAGTCAAGTTACTTTTACAACATCATCCGAATTTAAATTTAAAAAACTTAGACGATTACAAAGCTATAGATTTTGCCAGCACTATCGAAGTTTTAAGGATGCTGAAAGATGCTACAAAATGAATTATCTAGCAAAAATTTTCATCAAAGGACTAAACATTCTTACCTATCAGTGCAGCTTGACCCTAATTATGTAGACCCAACAACGCAACCATCTGCTTTTAAGCAATATCCAAAATTTTATCGCAGGCTGCAATTAAATCTCAATCATCCCATTCATTCTTTCATTTACTTAACAAGTGCAATCACCTTAGAAAAGACTTATAAGGATGTAGCCTATCAACTACGTGTTAATCCTTCTGCGGGTGGGTTATATCCTACTGAGATTTATGTACAAATTCGTGGCATCCCGGAAATAGTTGATGGCATCTACCATCTAGAAGTTGAGAATAATTGTCTAACACTCATCTATGAATTAATAGATGATGGCTTGGAAAGTTATATTATACCGGGCAAATGTATCAAGGGAGTCATTTTTTTAATTAGTTGCGTTTATTATAGGTCTAGTTGGAAATATAAAAACAGAAGTCTGAGATATTGCTTTTTAGATAGCGGACACCATTTAGGTACAATTGCCGCATCGGCTGATCTCTATGACAAAAATATCCAGCTAATGTTTGACTTTGATAAGTTAGCTCTTAATTCTGACTTAGGTTTTGAGAATAAAGAGTTTGTGACGGCTAGTGTTCTATGTGGGGAAGTAGAAGAAAAGCATGTGAGACGCTTAAGGCTGAAAATTCCTTTTGTGAGTGGTACAGATTATTTTGAAGCTCATCAATTTATTGAAGATGGCTATCAGGTAACAGCTTTACACAAGAGTCCAAAACAACAGCTAGAGCATCCCAAATTTAAGTTTGACAAGGATAAATTTTATCAAACTGTTTGGCATAGACGTTCAAATAGACGTTTCCGGAAACAGTTGATTTCTCAAGAAGATTATTTCAGGATATTGCAACAACTAAAGCAACCAATTCCCACAGAAAGTTGTGAAGCAATCAAAGTTTATTCAGTCGTGCATCGAGTAGAGGGGATATCCCCTGGGTTATATCAAAACAATCATCTGATTAAAAGTGGCGATTTTAGCGAACATACTGGTTATTTGTGCATTAATCAGGCTATTGCGCGTGATTGTGCAGTAACTTTGTTTTTTGTGTCTGACTATACAAGTTATCAAACCGCTATGCAGTTAGCAGGTTTTTTAGGACACAGAGTTTACCTGAGTAGTAATTACTTGGGGATACAATGTAGCGGAATTGGCGCGTTTTATGACGATGAAACCCAGAGTTTCTTAGAAACAAAAATGGATATTCTCTACGCAATGGCTATTGGCAATTAAGTAGTTTTGTAAGTAGAGATGGCTAGGTATATGTTCTGTTACAACGATGATTACGATTACCGTCCAATGCAACCGTCATCGGCAGATATTATTTTACGGCAACAACTAGAGCATTCTATTAGTAAATACTTTTATGAAGCGTGCGATCGCACAATTCAAAATCTTCTTTCTCATTGTCGCTGGTATGTCACCAGTGACGCTAGTGCGATGACCTTAGTAATTGAATGTCCCGATCCTGTTACCAACTGGCGAGTTCTACAACAAATCGTCGCAATGGGGTCATTACTCCAGTCAATTGTCACCAGTGCTAAAATCCGCGTTTGTCCTCCCGAAAGCCAAGGTATACCTTTTGAAATGAGGGTAGATGAAATTGCTGTTTACCGTGATATGGCTGGTTAGAAAAAGCGTGTATGAAGAGAGTAGGAAAGACTATTGATTATTTATCATTGACCAATTACAAATAATTGTAACTACCTCTTCAAAAACTAAGTTAGCCGAACTTTTCACCACAGGACTTAACTCTAGTCCAAGGCTAAGATTTGCCGCCTCAATTAAATAAACTGTCACATCTTCGGGAAATTCATCCTGAAATATTTTCCTTCCGGCGGCTAGTGCATTATCCCAACGAAAATCATGCAAGTTATAACTAGGTTCCGGTAAAGCTTCTAATTCTTTACCTGGAACCTTAAATATTGCACCCGCTTCAGAATTGGTTGAACTAGCATCAATAATTACTAATTTTTTACTACCTCTAGCTTGAAACATTACCTCCATCCCTGCGGTTCCACAGTCATACACACGCACATGAAGGTGAGGATTTTCGGCTAGATATTGTTGTAAGCGTTGGGCGATAATTACACCTACAGCATCATCGCAGCGATTGAGATTTCCGCAACCAATAATAGTTAGCATTATGGAATATAACAATGGAAACTAGTGAATTAAACCTTTAGGCTATCTTATTTGTTGTATGTCAAATGTTAATGAAAAACCATTAGGTCAATATCATATTTTCCTTCAAAATTCTGATGGACAGTTATTTCCAGCAAGTGTAGAACTTGGTTGTCGAGATTGGAATGATGATAGAGGACGACATACTGAATGTCGGATAAAGCTGAAATGGGATGATGGTGAAATTGAGTGTATTGAAGGGATTTTCTTTGTAGCTTTTAAGCGGGTTCGTGAGCAACTAGCTCTGCGATATCTTTATCCCATGTGTTACGGAGCCAGTCGTAAAATCATTATTACTGGTATGGCGGCAGATATGGCTTTAGGTCTAAAAGTGTATAAAGCAGAAATTGGTAGTTTTCCTAGCCGTAGTCAGTTAGTACACATTTTTGCATCTGGAGAAGATGTCGAACCTGTTTCTGTGGAAGAACAAGAAGAGTTTCAGCGTCAATGGGTAGAATCAGTTAGAAAGAAGTAAGAATATACTATCGTTGCCCTAACAAGCGGTCATCATGTCTATCAAAACCTAATATTAGAATATCAATTTCTTTTTTGTCATACTATTTAGGTGTCTAAGTTGAATAAAAACTACTCAACTGGTACTCGAAACAAAGCTTAACAATATACCCAAAACCTTATCGACAGGATGAATGTTATACTCTGTTAGACCAATTGTGACGGTTTGGGATTCTAGTTTGAGAAACTTCCAGCGATCGCCTGACGTAATTGCACCGTAAATTATAGGTATCGGACTATTATTCGCCAAGGCTAAACTTAAGCGTTTATTGATAGTCTCTATTAAAAACTGGCTAGGAGTTACAGGTTCAATGTCTTGGAGAAAATCAAAAGGTTCAATAACCGTCAGCCCAAAATCTTTTTTAACCTTTTTGAGTGTAAAGTCACTATAAGGCATAATTTAATTCATAATCTGCTTTGTTGTATCCTTATGTTACAACTTAATGGCTTTGTCTCATAAAAAAGACAAAGCCTCGGAATAATTAACAAATAACCACAATTTAGAACGTTACATTATATTTATCAGCCAGTTCAGATAGCTTTTCATACTGCTGAATGGCGGCTTCTGTGATTAACTGTTTCGCTTCTTCTGGCGTTGTGCCATTTTCGGGAATCAAATACTTCACATAAAGGGCGATAAAATCAGCCATAATTGCCGACCCTATCAAACCATGACTATCAGCTTCTTGACCAGCCATTGTTGCTACTAAACCCGCTTTGATGGGGTCTGGTTTCTCTTTCATGAACTGATCAATTAGTTGCCAAATATACTCGTTTGGTATGAGATTTTCTAACTTGGTTTTGTTAGGTGTAAATTCTATACCTGCGGCTTTTGACTGTTCTAAAACACACCATTCTGTAAATTCTTGTAGTGCTGCTTCGGGAAGTTTGGGAAGATATTTGTGTAGTTCTAAATCAGACACAAGCTTACCTTATAAATTTCAGGTTGGTTGAAGTGTAATAAAGCAAGCCTAACGCACTATTTCTAGTAGTTTTAGTGTGTTATGCTACGGTCGTAGAATAATATAGTAGACGAATGAACTTATATGTGCTAAACACAGCCTATTGAAGCTGAGAAACATCTAAAATCCAGAACCAGTCCCAGTGTCCATTGTCAAATGACAGGCTCAAGCAGAGAATATACAACTTGAATGCACACTAGTTTCATAGAGTAGATAGCTAAAATAAAGCATCAAGTATTCCAGGAGCTTGTAATAACATATTGATTCTTGATGTCATGGAGAAAATCAGATAAAAGATTTCTGAGATTGGGATGGACAATTGATCAATATATGTATTACAATAAGACTACAATCTAAAGTTAAAGGCTAAAAAATTTTTATGCGCTTAAAAAGATGGGAATCTCCCCGCCGAGAAGGGAGAAATGATAAAGGTAAAGGCGGTTCAGCAAGAAAGCGGCAACTTAAAAAACAAAGACAGATGCTGAGGCAACGCTTAAAGGAAAATAAGCAATCAGATAACAAAGGCAACAATCAAAAGGGGGGGGAGAAATTCTCCCCCTCTTTTTTGGCTAATTTTTGTAATTTAAGCCAGTGAAATAATATCAACCGTATACAAATATAGGACTCATATTTGATTTATGAAAAAAATCAGTACACCCAGACCAGCCGTCTTTCCTACTCCCTACTCCCCATTCCCTACTCCCTGCTTACACAACTAGATTCAGGAATCAAACCGTATTTCTATAGCTTTATGGATAATAAGTTGCTTTCAGAAATACTATTCCCACACCGTTTCATGGATTAATATACTTATCTGACTATTTGACACTGTATTTTGAGAATCTAGGTTAAATTAGACCTTGTAGAAATAATTTTTCATAAAAAAAAATTATGAATTTATACGGTTATGCCTATTAATTTAAATATATATGATTGTACTAACTCATCTTTTAGACAGATGACAAGTAAAAACTTTGCCGAAGATAGATACACTCTCGTAAGAGGCATGAAGTAGTAATGTAATGTTTGGATGAACTAATCTCTAGAAAAACATAAAGTAAATATAAAGTTTAATATCTCCTTGTAATAAACTTTCGTTAAGCAAGTAAGCTAATCTACGGTTATGATGGTTTTGAAGAGGATTCAGCAAACAGTAAAATTGCTGAAAAACTGTGATAAATCAATGTGTGTTCTTGTAAGAATGCTACAAGCTCAGAAAAAGTCAAGATTCATCTAATTGGCTTATTTAGACATAAAGGTTGCTCTAGGTAATCTGTTGTTATTTATCTTTGACAGAAGGAGTGAGCTATGGTAGCAGAAGTGTTACTACCTACTCAAAAAGTGCTTGATTTCCCTATTACTGCTTTAAGCTTTGAGGATCAGATACAGAAAATTATAGAATGGGCGATCGCTCATGAAAGTAGAAGTGTATATGTAGCAAATGTACACATGCTCATAGAAGCGCACTGGCAGCCTGAGTTCGCTAACATTCTGAGAAATTCAGATATGGTGACTCCTGATGGTATGCCTTTAGTCTGGATGATGCGCCGAATGGGATCTCCTTACCAAGATCGTGTAGCGGGTATGGATATTTTTTTGGAAACATGTCAATACGCCCAAACACATAATTTAAGTTTTTTCTTTGTCGGTTCACAAACTGAAATTCTGGCGAGAATACAAGCCAGATTAAAACAAGAATTTCCCCAACTAAAAATAGCTGGAATGGAACCCCTACCCTTCCGCCCACTCACAGAAACTGAAGATGAAGTTTTAGTCAATAAAATCAACTCCAGTGGGGCTGGTGTAGTTTGGGTATCTTTGGGATGTCCAAAACAAGAAAAATGGATAGCGCAACACAAAGGTAAAATTCGTGCAGTCATGATCGGAGTAGGCGGCGTTTTCCCTGTGTATGCCGGCATTCACAAGCGTGCGCCACGTATCATGAGAGACTTAGGCTTAGAATGGCTATATCGCTGGCTTCAAGAACCGCGACGACTGTGGCGGCGCTACACAACAACAATCCCTATATTCATCTGGCTGGCGGCTAAACAGTTATTTTTATCTAGTCGTATTGCTGCCGTTTTTCCAAAAACTACAGTGGAATAACGATTGTTTTGTTTAGTCAATATGAGTTTTCATGATGATTCAAAACTCATATCAAATTCAAAATAGCATTGAGTAAATTTTGAAGATCACTGCATATTTATCTTGATTCATAGTTAATTTCTTATGTTGAGAGATAATCTTTTTTCATAGCAATTTTTCACAGTTGTGAATCAAGATGAGATGCTTGTCTGCTCAAATAGACAGTGGGAGTGAAATATAATAGGTATTTTCATCCTTTGCATAGGTAAAGCCTGTAATGGAACCACCAAAACAAACATCAAATTTACGACAAAAAGCAGTTAAAGGCGTACTTTGGTCTGCGATTGAAAGTTGGGGAAAACAGGCTGTTTCCTTTGGAGTGTTCTTCTTACTCGCCCGATTATTAGGGCCAGAAGCATTCGGTTTAGTAGCTTTATCGGGGATATTTTTAAGCTTTCTGCAAATTTTTGTAGATCAGGGATTTTCGACAGCAATTGTTCAGCGCCAAGACTTAGAACCAGAGCATTTAGATACTGCCTTTTGGACTAACTTAGGAGTGAGCATATTACTTGCGACTTTGAGTATTATTTGTTCTGGTTTAGTGGCCTTATTCTTTAAGGAACCTAAAATTGTACCGATTATTTGCTGGCTATCTTTAAACTTTGTACTGAATGGTCTTAGCAGTGTCCAACAAGCTCTTCTACAACGTTCACTAGCTTTCAAAAGTTTAGCTATACGTTCCTTGATAGCTGTGGTAGTTGGTGGTATTGTCGGCATAATTTTAGCATTTTTAGGTTTTGGTGTTTGGAGTTTAGTTGGTCAGTATTTAGCTAATAGTGTGACTCAAGTCATTGCTTTATGGTGGGTTAGCGATTGGCGACCTAGATTTAGATTTTCCCGAAAGCACTTCAAAGAATTATTTGCATTTGGGATTAATGTAACTGGTATTAACCTACTTAATTTTGTTAATCAAAACTCTGATAATTTATTAATCGGCTATTTTCTTGATTCTGTCGCTCTTGGTTATTACTCAGTGGCTTATCGAATTTTTATGATAGTTACTCAGTTAATGATTTCTGTGATTCAGAAGATAGCAATGCCTGTCTTCTCACGCTTGCAACAAGAACCAGAAAAGATGCGAAAAGCATTTTATAACGCAATTAGCTTTACTAGTCTTGTGGCTTTTCCAGTTTTTATAGGCATTTCAATTTTATCCCCTGATTTAATAGTGACTTTTTTTGGAGAAAAGTGGAAGACGAGTGTACCAGTCTTGCAGATATTAACTCTCGTTGGCCCCTTGTATGCGGGTTTTTATTACAATGGTACAGTCATTATGGCTATGGGCAAACCTGGTTGGAATTTAGCACTGTATTGTATTCAGGCAATTGGCAACTTTACGTGCTTTTGGATAGCAGTACGTTGGGGAATAGTAGCGGTCGCAGCATCTTATGTTATTCGTGCTTATATTATGTCGCCTATACCCATATTTGTCTTGAAAAAATTAATCAATATTAAATTAACAACTTACTTGCAGCAATATCTCACTCCGTTAGTAGCGACTCTAGCAATGGGGGCTGGAATTTTAGGGATTAAAAGTTTGTTTAATTTCAGTATAAAAAATTTATTCAATTTTCCAGATATAGTTAATTCATACACTTTGCTTTTCCTTTGTATAGTAGGTGGTTTTTTGATATATACCGGAACCATTACACTAATTGCCCCACAATATCTACAACAGATAAGAAATCTCCTGAGTTCATTATTTCCTAAAATGAGTTTAAAAAAATAAAGGTTGCTTGATCAGTCAAGAGGAGAATGTGATTAATGTTAGGCAATACATCAAAAAATCAAGAAATATCCAAACTATTTGAAACTGTAGTAGATGGTGGTTATTGTATAGGTTGTGGTGCTTGTGCTGCTGTAGTTGATTCTCCCATCAAGATGAAACTCGATGAATATGGCAAGCTTTGTGCCACGCTGAATGAGCCAGTTGTTCAAACCTCTCATCAGGTTTCATTAGAAACAGTTTGTCCTTTTTCAAATGAAGGATTAAATGAAAATCAGCTTGCTGAGGAAATATTCGGTAAAGATTGTCAATATCACAACCAAATTGGCTACTATCTGACAACTTATGCAGGTTTTGTCACCGAAAGTGATTTCCGTAAACGTGGTAGTTCAGGTGGTATGGGTAATTGGATTGTTACTCAACTTCTGAGTGAGGGTTTAGTTGATGGAGTTATTCATGTTAAGCCTTGTACGCCTTCGCCAACAGATCCCAGATTATTTAAATACCAAATATCTAAAACTATAGAAGAGGTGCGTACCGGAGCAAAATCACGATATTACCCAATTGAAATCTCGGAAGTTATACAAATGCTACGAGAGCAGCCAGGAAGTTATGTAATAGTTGGTATTCCATGTTTTATTAAAGCTATTCGGCTGCTGATGAAGCAAGATCCCATAATTGCTGAACGAATAAAATTTTGTGTGGGTCTAATTTGTGGACATTTAAAAAGTATTCATTTTGCACAAATGTTTGCTTGGCAAGGTGGAATCAAACCAGGTGATCTTTTAGAGTTTGATTTCCGATATAAGTTGGCTGATAGAGGTGCAAATCAATATGGGATGAAAGCTGTTGGTTTAAAAGATGGTGAAGTGATTGAATATGTTAGTCCAGTGCGTGATTTATATGGTTGGGATTGGGGACATGGTTTTTTTAAATATAAAGCTTGTGAATATTGTGATGATGTAATTGCGGAAGCAGCAGATATAGTTGTTGGTGATGCTTGGCTACCTGAATATGTTAATGATAGTCAAGGCACAAATGTAGTTGTTGTTCGTAATGTATTAATTCAAAAATTAATTGAACAAGCAATAAATACAGGTAATCTACATCTTAATGTCATCACGGCCGATGAAGTTGCAAAATCACAATCTTCGGGACTAAACCATCGCAGAGAAGGTTTAGCCTACCGTTTATATTTGGCGGACAAACGTGGTGCATGGCGGCCGAATAAGCGGGTTAAATCACAAGTTAGTCATTTGAGTAGACAACTGCAAAAACGACAAGAACTGAGAATCAAATTAGGCGAGGAAAGTCACATTGCTTTTCAAAAAGCTATCAAATCTGGACAGTTTTCTGTTTTCCCAAAAAATATGAATTTTTTGGTGTTGCAATATCAATTGACTTATCCATCTACTGTTTTATGGAAGCAATTTATTCAAAAGTGTAAAAAATTTATCAAAAGCCTATTAGTTAAGTAAAAAATACTACTAGAGATGGAGTTGGCAATCAAGTGAAAGCAGTTATTACAGGAATTACTGGATTACGTAACCGGGGTGTGGAAGCAATGGTTGTTACCACCATTGAGCAGCTACGCCAACGTCAGCCAAAGCTGGATATGAGTATCCTCACGGAAACGCTTGATTATGATGAAGTTAGGTTGCAACAGTACAACGTAGATTTAATTAGTGATGGTTCCTTAAGACCTCTTCATAAACTTCAACGCTGGCGGAACAATTTATCTCAGTTTTACAAGCCCATAGCGCCTGCCTACAAAGATATGTTGCGGTTGCTGGATGGTGCATCGGTGGCGATCGCATCTGGTGGCGATGTATTTAGCTCTGATTACGGTGTGAACTTTCTCAAAAGACAACTCCAACCTTTGGTGTATGCTTTAGATGCTGGCATACCTGTAGTATTCCTAGCACAATCTATTGGGCCTTTTAAAACTCAAGCAGAAGCCGAAATTTGGCTGAATGTTGCTCGTCGCTCCAAGTTAGTGACTGTCAGAGAAGGATTTTCTTACAAGTATGTAACTAAAGATTTAGGTCTGTCTTCAGAGATCGTTAAACACACAGCTGATCCAGCATTTTTGCTCCCACCAGCACCGCCAGAAATTGTGGCTAATCTGCGGAAATTGTACAACATCAATCCAGAGCTTCCCTTAGTTGCCCTTGGAATTAGTCAAGGTATTTGTCGCTATACTCGGACTGACTATGAGCAACACATCAAAGTTTGGTGTCAAGTAATCAAGATGATTCTTGATGAATTTGGGGCGCAGGTAATACTGGTTCCCCATGTACATGATTATCGTCCTCACAACGACGATCGCATTCTCGCCGGACAATTGCAGAGATTATTAAACTTCGATCCTCGTGTCCAGTTAGCTGGTGCTGAACATACAGCCTCAGAATTTAAAGGTTTAATCAGTACTTGCGATTTAGTTGTGTCTGAGAGAATGCACGCTGCGATCGCCGGCTTATCAAGTGGTGTTTGTACCTTACCCATAGGTTACTCTGTCAAAGCCGAAGGAATTATGACTGATTTACTGGGTGCAGAAATGGTTCACCAAGGATTGCTGATATCTGCTCAACAGTTTCTAGATATTGATACAGCTTGCAACACAATTCGTAGTGCTTGGCAGCAGCGTCAGCAAGTATCTGCTCATTTAAACTCAGTTTTACCAGAAATCAAACAAAGAACAGCAACTAATTTTGACTTCATCGCACAGATATTAGCTTAATTATGCAGCAAACCTTCATCATTGTAGGAACATCAAGATGAAAGAATTGGAGCCAAACCAAGTTCTGCTTGTGGGTGTGATTATACCTTTGTACAACAAAGGTAAGTATATTGCTAGAGCGATCGACTCTGTACTAGGGCAAACATATCAAAACTTTGAAATCATCGTTGTGAATGATGGCTCTACGGATGATAGCCCAGATATTGTCAGCAATTATCACGATTCCCGCATCCGCATCATTCACCAATTAAATAGCGGCCCTGGTGCAGCACGTAACAGAGGTATCACCGAAAGCAAGGCTCCCTTTCTCTCATTTCTTGATGCTGATGATGAGTGGCTACCAGAATTTTTAGAGAAGTCAGTAGAAAATCTTCAACAACACCCTGAGTGCTTGCTGAGTGTGAGTGGACATTTTCGAGGAGAAGAACGTACAAGTTGGCAAGAACATCTTCCCCATTTTATGGTAACAGAAGGTGCGTGGCGACTGCCCACAGATATGAAACCACAATTAGTGAAATCTGCGATCGATTTCTTCCACTCTGGAGCGGTATTATGCTCACGGCAGATCATCGAACAATTTGGTGGTTTTTATAGCAAAGATCGCTGCACTTATGGCGAAGATTCTTATTTATGGATACAAGCAGCATTAAATTACCAAATTTATTTAGACCCCACCCCACTCATGTGGCATCATACTGAAGCATCGGAACTTGGGCAAGGACGCAAAGAAGTACGACCGCCTTGGCCCAAACTTACAGATCCAGAACCCATCAGAAATCACTGTCCCCCAGAATATCGTTCTCTCCTGGAGCATTGTTTAGCATATTACGCATTACTAGCAGCTTATCGCCATGTTTATGTCGGTGATACTCAAACTGTCAAAGCTCTGTTAGAGAGTTTTCCTATGAGCAAAACTTTCTATCCAAATTATATTAAATTAAAAATTCGCTTAACCTTCGTAGAACTATTCAACAAATTTTGGAAATTCAGGAATTGGTTAAATCAGACAAAAATAGCATCTTAAAAATTGCTAACAAGTGCAAAATTTAAAATAATCATTTACAAAAATATTAATTAAACATGAAATCTATATTTCTACCACAAACAAATGATGATAATCCCTACCAAAAAGAGCTAATTCATCACCTCAATAAATTAGATATTCAAGCAGATTTTCCTCATCCTTCCTCTTCAACAACTTTCTTTTTACCAGCAGTATTGTTTCCTCAAAAAGCAGATGTAGTACACTTACATTGGCTCCATCCATTTTTCGCAGGTTCTAATACTGTAGAAAAATCTCTAAAATTATCATTTTTTATTTTAGAATTAATTATCTTAAAACTGCTAAGAACCAAAATTATTTGGACTGTACATAATCTAAAAAATCATGAAAATAAAAACTTAGTTTTAGATAATTTATGTAGTTATTTAGTGGCTAAATTAGCTGATGCGATTATTGCCCATTGTGACTCAGCTAAAGAAGAAGTTATCAAAAGTTTTTCCCTGAACGATAATCAAGATAAAGTATTTGTAGTCCCGCATGGTAACTATATCAACTGTTACGATAACAATATCGAAAAAACTCTAGCCCGCAAAAGCTTAAATATAGATGATTCTGCTGTGGTTTTCCTATTCCTGGGGATGATTAGACCCTACAAAGGAGTCTTAGAACTAATAGATACATTTAAACAACTGCATAATGATGCAAGTCAACTAGTGATTGCAGGTAAAGTATATCAAAATAGTCCAGAAATGACAGATATGCTTTTACAGAAGATTGATAACGATCCAAGTATCAAATTTATACCCGGATTTGTCCCTTCGGAGAAACTTCAAATTTATCTGAACGCTTGTGATGTAGTCGTATTTCCCTATCGAGATATTCTCACTTCAGGTGCTGTAATGTTAGCAATGTCTTTTGGTCGAGCCTGTATTGCGCCCCGCAAAGGATGTATCGCAGAAGTCTTAGATCATTCTGGAGCATTTTTATATGAAATTGATGATGAATATGGTTTAATTCAAGCTATGAAATTGGCGTTAGAACAACAAAAACAACTATCAACTATGGGTCAATACAATCGCCAACTAGCAGAGAAATATGATTGGCTAAACATTGCTAAAATAACGGGCAATGTATATCAATCTTGTATGTAAAAATCTAATTAAAATTTAGAATTAAATTATTTTAGAAGCTAAAAGTTATGAATTCATCTCTCCCAGGACAACCAATCGTTAGTGTAATAGTTCCAACATTTAATAGAGCTAATTTTTTATCAAGAGCAATTTCTAGTATTCTCCAACAGACTTTCTCTAATTTTGAATTGATTATTGTTGATGATGGCTCTACAGATAATACTGCTGAAGTAGTTAAAGAATTTACCGATCCACGAATTAAGTTTTTACCTTTAGGTAAGAATTATGGAGGTAGCTATGCACGTAATCAAGGCATTAAAGCAGCCAGCACAGAATTCATCGCATTTTTAGATAGTGATGATGAATGGTTACCTGAGAAGTTAGAGTTACAGGTAAAACGTTTACAAGAAAGTGATGATCCTCTGGCAACTGTTGTTTATTGCTTAGGTTATGAATGTGTAGAGGGACAACAGAAAATACCCAGTTTACATCTTTATGAAGGAGATGTTTTTGATGATTTATTGAGAGGTTGGCTACCTCCTACCACTTCACTATTTATGGTGAAACGTTCTGCCTTACTAGAAGTTAATGGCTTTGATGAAAGTTTACCTAGTTTTCAAGACTATGATTTATGGTTGAGTCTAGCAGCAGCCAATAACCATTTTTTAGTAGTCGATAAACCACTAATTATTAGATATTTTCATCCCCAGCAGATTGGAGGTAATTTGCAAGCTAAATTAGAGGGATTAAGGATTTTCAAAAATAAGTGGGGGACAGTTATAAAACAACGGACAGGAGCGATTAATTATCATCGTGTTATAGGAGTAAGAACATCCATCGTCCAGTTACTTCGAGTAAATAAAGAACTTGATAAAGGAAATAAAATTACTGCTCTTTTCTATATTCTTGCCTTACTAAAATTCCTTCCCTGGTCTGGAGAACTTTTCGCTAAGGGAATTATAAGAGTAATTTTTGGGGCTAAAGTGTACAAATTATTATTTGAATTGAAATATGCTTTATTTTATAGGAATCAAAATAAAAGTTCTACAGCGATATAATTCTAGAGCCAGCATAAAAACAGTATGTCTAAGCCAAATGTAGTTATTTTCTGTGGACGCATTCTCCCTCCTTCAGAAACATTTATCCGCGCTCAAGGAGAAGGACTAAAAAATTTTGAACCTTATTATGTGGGTTCTCGTTTTGTCAAAGGATTATCTCTACCTTCAGAGCGCACGTTAGTAGTTAATGAAGGTGGAAGTTTTGGAGCTTTCCAAGAGGTATTGTTTAAAGTCACAGGAATAGCACCAAAAGTCAGGAAAAAAGTAAAACAGCTAAATCCTGTTTTACTTCATGCTCATTTTGGCGTTTGTGGAGCTTTAGCTCTTCCTTTAGTACAGTCTTTAAATCTACCTATGATTGTTACCTTTCATGGACTCGATGCTACCATGAAGGATGAATATGCTAGAAAAAATTCTATCAGTACTCGTGTTTATCTCAAACGGCGAGAATTACTTAAACAACAGGCCAATTTATTTATTACTGTATCAAAATTTTTGAAAGCGGAACTTGTTCAGCAAGGTTTTCCTTCAGAAAAAATATTAGTGCATTATATAGGTGTAGATACAGAACTTTTTCAACCTCAGCCAATAACTAATCGAGAGCCGATAGTTCTTTTTGTTGGACGGCTAGTTGAGAAGAAAGGCTGTGAGTATTTGATAAAAGCGATGGAGAGAGTACAGGCAGAAAATCCTGAAATAGCTTTGCTAGTGATCGGTGATGGCCCTCTCCGCAATTCTTTAGAAAATTTAGCTAAGTCCTTACTCAAAAACTATCGTTTTCTAGGCTCCCAACCACCAGAGGTTGTAAAACATTGGATGCAAATAGCCAAAATATTTTGTGTTCCTAGTATTAGAGCGGAGTCTGGTGATTGCGAAAGTTTTGGTATAGTGTTTGCTGAGGCTCAAGCAATGGGTTTACCAGTAGTTAGCTTTGCTAGTGGTGGAATTCCTGAAGTAGTAGCACATCAAGAGACTGGTTTTCTAGCACCTGAACGAGATGTTCAAACTCTTGCAGAGTATGTTTTACAGCTATTTAATGATAGTGTTCTCTGGCAAAGCTTTAGTCAAAATGGCCGACAACGAGTAGAAAATATGTTTAATCTTCATAAGCAAACGCAGATTTTAGAAGAAAAATACCAAATGCTCCTCAATAATCAGATGTAAATAACTTAGATTTTGAGCAAAATAATAATGATGTAAGTCTTTTAGACTAGCTTAAATTTAATTTAAAGTATTCAACAAACATAGAAAAAGTAAGATTATTTATGGATGATACTTCACAATTAGCAATTCTCGTAAATAGTACCGACAGTTTTGAAGATTGCTGGCAACCATTCTTTACTCTTTTTGCAAAGTATTGGTCTAATTGTCCTCACCCTATAATACTCAATACTGAAACTAAAGTATTTAGTTATCATGGGTTAAATATACAATGTTCTCAAGTTGGGATAAATGATGAGAGTGGCACAAGACCGAGTTGGAGTGATTGCTTAATTCGTTGTCTTGACCAAATTAATTCTCAGTACATTCTTTATGTACAAGATGATTATTTTCTTAATGATTATGTCAATACAACTATCCTCTATGATTTTCTCGAAATTATGGAATGTGAAGGATATTCCCACATTCGGTTAAGAGAAACTCTGGGAATTGGCCCATATAAACCATCATCCAAATATCCGTTATTATGGGAGATTCCTCAAAAAGCTAACTATCGGATTGGGTTACAAGCCGGGTTGTGGGTCAAGGATAGACTCAGATTTTATCTTGAGCCAAATGAAACAGGATGGGAGTTTGAACGCTGGGGTAGCATCAGAGCCAGGAAAATTAAAGATTCATTTTTCTGTCAAAATCTTGATTATTTTAATGGTCAAGATAAATATATTTTTCCTTATTATCCCACTGGAATTGTTCAAGGTAAATGGTTAGAGGCGGCTGTGGTTGACTTGTTCAAACAACATCACATAGAAGTGGATTATTCCATTCGAGGTTTTTATCAATTAAATCAAAAACAAAAGCTGATCCAGCTATTGAAAAATCAGTCACGAAAATTATTAATGCGATACATACCATAAACCTGCATAAATATTTTAAGAAATGAAAAATATGAAAATTTTAGTTTCTGCCTATGCCTGTAGACCAAAGATGGGGTCTGAACCAGGAGTTGGTTGGAATATGGTTCAAGAACTAGCTCACAAATGTGAGGCTGTATGGGTAATTACACGTCAAGATAATCAACCCAGCATTGAAGCTGAACTATCAAGAATGCCAGTTCCAGGGTTGAAGTTTGTGTATCATGACTTACCTGCTTGGGCTAGATGGTGGAACCGAGGACAAACAGCACTGTATTTTCACTACTATTTTTGGCAAATAGGTGCATATTTTCAAGCCAGGAAACTACATGAGCAAATTAATTTTAATTTGGTACATCATGTTACCTACGGTCGATATTGTTTTCCTAGCTTTTTATCACTATTACCTATACCGTTTGTTTGGGGGCCATTGGGGGGCGGTGAAGTTGCACCGAAGCCATTTTGGCGTGATTTTCATTGGAGTGGCAAAGTTTATGAAAGTTTGCGGGAAGTTAGCCGTTGGATAGGTGAACGCGACCCTTTTGTGAAAATGACTGCCAAAAGAAGTGCTGTAGCAATAGTTTGCACATCAGAAACAGCTGATTGTGTAAGTGCATTAGGTACAAAACGTATTGAGAAGATATTGGGACAAACAGGTGTTAATCAACAAGATATAGCTCAATTCGAGCAATATAATGTTTCGCAATTCCAAGCTCCCATAAGATTTATCAGTATGGGGCGTTTACTGCATTGGAAAGGATTTCATCTTGGGTTACGTGCCTTTGCAGCAGCTAACTTAGAAAATGGGGAATACTGGATTATTGGTGAAGGCCCGGAACGTCCAAGATTAGAAGCTTTAGCTAATAAACTAGGAATTGCTGAAAAGGTCAAATTTTTAGGAAGTCGGCCTCGTGAAGAAGCACTAAGGATATTGGGAGAATCTTGTGCTTTAATTCATCCTAGTTTGCATGATTTTTCGCCTACGGTTTGCATAGAAGCAATGGCAGCCAGTAGACCTGTAATCTGTTTGAATTTAGGAGGCCCAGCTTTTCAGATTACGGAGCAAACTGGTTTTAAAATTACTGGTAATAACCCTGAAGATGCTGTTAAAGGTATGGCAGAGGCAATAGTTAGTCTAGCTAAAGATCCAGAACTCAGAGCCAAGATGGGACAAGCAGGTCAAAAGCGGGTGAGTGAGTTATACAACTGGGAAATTAAAGCTAATTCTTTAGTGGCACTTTATGAAGATATTTTGACTTGCCAACAGTCTCTATTATCAAAAAGTGTAATTCAGACCAAAGAAAATAACGCTCAGGTTATTTAATTAATCATTATCCCATTCAAAATTTCCTCAATGCACATTCTAAGCATTCATAACAATTATCAAATTCGTGGCGGCGAAGATGAATCTCGTGAGGCTGAAGAAAAACTCTTACGGGAAATGGGTCATGAAGTTGATGTTTATCAAGAACATAATGACCGAGTGGGATCTATTGGTGCTGTACCGATGGCGTTGCGCTCTATTTGGTCTCAAGAATCTTACAACATAGTCAAACAAAAACTTCAGCATTCAAAATGTGACATTGTTCATATTCAGAATTTTTTCCCCTTAATTTCTCCTTCTGTCCACTATGCGGCTAAGTCAGAAGGATTACCTGTTGTGCAAACTTTGCGTAATTATCGCCTATTGTGTCCCAATGGCTTATTTTTTCGGGATGGACTCGTCTGCGAAGATTGTATGGGGAAGTTTATTCCCTATCCTGGCGTTTGGCATGGTTGCTATCGGGAAAATCGTCCAGCAACGATCGCAGTAGCAACTATGTTAACAGCTCATCGCGCTATGGGTACTTGGCTGGAAATGGTAGATGTGTACATTGCTTTAACTGAGTTTGCTCGACAAAAATTTATCGCCGGAGGTTTCCCCGCCGAAAAAATTGTCGTCAAGCCTAACTTTGTGCATCCTGATCCTGGTGTGGGAGATGGTTCTGGCGGTTATGCTCTTTTTGTGGGAAGACTATCTTCCGAAAAAGGATTAGATACTTTACTAGCGGCTTGGAACTATTTGGAAGGGAAAGTTCCTTTGAAGATTATCGGGGAAGGGCCTTTGGCAGAGAAAGTGGTGGAATTAGTCAAACGATTACCCAACGTAGAATGGCTAGGACGTAGACCAATATCTGAAGTGCATAAATTAATGGGAGAAGCGATGTTTTTAGTGTTTCCTTCCAAGTGGTATGAAACTTTTGGTCGAGTTGCGGTTGAGGCTTTTGCAAAAGGTACGCCCGTAATTGCTGCTAATATTGGAGCGATCGCAGAATTAGTAGACTCTGGTCGTACTGGATTGCTATTCTCGCCAGGAAACCCCGAAGATTTAGCAAATAAAGTGCAATGGGCGATTGCAAATCAAGCAAGACTAGCTCAAATGCGTCAAGAAGCTAGATATGAATTTGAATCTAAGTACACAGCGCAACAGAACTATAGCCGGATGATGGCAATTTATGAATTAGCTACTCATCAGAGTTTGTTAAAAATTTCATGAATCTCATCTATAAACAAATTACTATCATTTGAACTTCTATAAAAATCTTTATATTGCAACTATGCAATTTATATTTGAATCCTTTTAATTTTTCCAAATCAACTAGTAACACCTAAAAGGGCCTATGCTCGACAAGACAAGTGTTTATCCTAACAATGAGACAGAAAAATCTTCCATCGCCGATAAATTCCTCAACTGGTATAGTTGGGTACTGTTGGGATATGCTCTGTGTGGACGAGGATTTTCTTACTTTGGTGTTCCTCCTGCTTATATCGGAGAAATTACGCTTATTTTTGGATTGTTTACTTTAAGCATCAACAAATCAATCCCAAAACTTCTCAAACTCCCTCAAGTTTGGTTTTTAATCATATTTATGGTGTGGTGTTGCCTCAATACCATACCTTATGTACCCATATATGGCTTAGATGCCATACGTGATGCAGCCTTATGGTACTATACATTTTTTGCCCTAATAGTTGCCACCTTACTAATTAGTAAGCCACAGCGATTTTTATTTATGGTTGCTCAATATGGGCGCTTTTGTAGAATTTTTATTATTCTTATACCATTTCTCTGGTTGATATCTAGAACAATACCATTACCTAGTTTACCTGGTTCCGGGGCTAGAATTATCTCTCTGAAACCAGCAGATACAATGACTCATTTATCGGGGATTACTGCTTTTTTTGTTGGATCTAGTTTGCTAGATTTTCAACCATTATTATTTACTTTAATGTTTTTTGTCAATTTAGGTGTAGTTGCTCTAAATTCTAATCGTTCAGGAACACTAGCTTTTTTGAATGCTTTTTTTGTGCTGGGAATTGCTAATTATAAAAGTAGTAAAGTTTGGCGCATTATAACTATTATAATTTTGGTTATTTTATTGGTTTTCATTTTTAATCCAGAGTTTTTTGAACCATTAATTAATCGAGTGTTGAGTATTTTTATTGATAATAATGAAAGACAAGGTTCAAAAGAATATCGATTAGAATGGTGGACTTATCTCATCAAAAGCACTTTTTCAGATTATTTTTGGACGGGTCGAGGATTTGGTTTTAACTTGGGAGCTGGTACAGGTTTTGATCCTTTAGGTGATGGGGTTGTACGTAGTCCACATAATGGTCATATTACTGTGCTTTCTCGTACTGGCGTTCCTGGTTTCGTTCTTTGGCTTGTCATTCAGTTAGGTTGGGCTGGAAGCATACTATCAAAATATTTACAGTGCAGAAAAAAGGGGCAGACAAAATGGTCTGGTATATTTTTAACTTTACTTACTTATTGGGTGGCTTGTATGACTGTTACATCATTTGAAGTAATTATTGAAGGCCCCACAGGTGGTATTTGGTTATGGACAATGTATGGGATTGGTTTAGCTGCAATGCAAATATACAAACGTTATCCCCAACTTTTTGATGCAGAAGCTGAATAAATATTCTATACCAACTAATAATTATGAAAATTCTAATTTCTGCATACGCTTGTGAACCAAGCCAAGGTTCTGAACCGGGTGTAGGTTGGAATTTTGTTCAAGAAATGAGCAAATATTATCAGATTTGGGTTTTAACCTCTAACTGTCACCGCTCCGCTATTGAAGCAGAATTAGCACGCAAGCCACCATCTAATCTCAACTTTATTTATTTAGATCCTTTTGGTTGGATGATAGATTGGAGTCAGAAAGGAAAATCAACCCAAAGATGGGTATATCTTCACTACTATTTATGGCAAATTACAGCTTACTTTGTGAGCAGAAAGCTTCATCAGAAAATTTGCTTTGATATTGTGCATCACGTAACTTACGTAAAATATAATAGTCCGTCTTTTCTTTGTTTATTACCAATTCCGTTTATTTGGGGGCCTGTGGGTGGAGGAGAATTAACTCCCAAAAACTTTTGGACAAGTTTAAATTTTCGTAGCAAAATATATGAGTTGCTGAGAAACGCAGCTTGCTTAATCGGAGAGTCTGATCCTTTTGTCCACTTAACAGCACGGCGGAGTATTTTAGCTTTAGCAACAACTGAGGATACAGCTAAAAGGTTACGATATTTAGGAGCCAAAAATATTCAAGTATATTCTCAGCTTGGTATATCTCAGGAAGAATTAATGAATTATCCAGAGGTATCTTTATCCTATCAATCTATTATCAGGTTTATCAGCGTGGGTAGATTATTGCATTGGAAAGGATTTCATCTAGGATTATTAGCATTTGCCAAAGCAAATATATCTAATTCTGAGTATTGGGTTGTGGGAGAAGGATCTGAGCGAAAAAACTTGGAAAATCTCACTCAAGAATTAGGTATTGAAAAACAAGTTAAATTTTGGGGTAGTTTGTCTCGTGATCAAACCTTAAGTAAAATAAGAGACTCTCATGTACTAGTTCATCCAAGTTTGCATGACTCTGGTGGATTAGTCTGTTTAGAAGCAATGTCTCTAGGTTTACCAGTCATTTGCTTAAATCTGGGAGGGCCAGCACTTCAAGTTACTGAAGCAACTGGTTTTAAAATTGTAGCAAATACACCAGAACAAGCTGTCAAAGATATTACTCAAGCAATGATATGTTTGGTTGCAGATGTAAAATTGAGATCAAAGATGGGTGAGGTTGGAAAAAAGAGAGTTAGAGATGTATTTAGTTGGGAATTGAAAGGATTATTTTTTGCTCAATCTTATAAAGAAATTTGCGTGCAGGAAAAACTAGCAAGTTTTTCCTAGTTTATGCTTGTTTTATAGAATACTCATATAAAAATAAAATTCAAATAAACATTCACCAGTGTATCCCTCCTCCCAAAAACCCTGACTCTCTAACTTAATAGTATGAGTTCATATCCACCAGTTCATAAAAACAATGAAGCTGTTAATCTTACACAATCGCTATCGATTAACCGGTGGTGAAGATAAAGTAGTTCAAATTGAAAAAAGTCTATTAGAGGCTAATGGGCATGATGTGATTTTACTAGAAGAAAATAACCTAAATATAGTAAATATTTGGGATACATTAGCAGCAGCAGGGGGCGCAATATATTCGCTTCCATCTAAGCAACTAGTTCAAGCAGAGATAATACGTTTTTCTCCTGATATAGTTCATGTACATAATTTTTTTCCGTTACTATCACCTGCTGTATATGATGCTTGTTATGCTGCTGGAGTACCTGTCATCCAAACGCTGCACAATTATCGCCTAGCTTGTCCTAAAGCAATGCCATTTCGAGATGGCAAAATCTGTGAAGATTGTATTGGTACATTAATACCTTGGTCTAGCGTTGTACATAGCTGTTATCGTAACTCTCATCTTCAAAGTTCTGTGGTTGCTGCAATGACTACATGGCATAGATTAACAGGTACTTGGCATAAGAAAGTAAATGGTTATATTGTTTTGACTCAATTTCAAAAAGAAAAAATGATTCAAGCTGGACTCCCAGCAGAAAAAATTTATATTAAACCAAATTTTGTTTTTCAGCCAAATAAGTTAGAGTCAAATATCCAACGTGATAATTACTTACTATTTGTTGGCAGATTATCAGAAGAAAAAGGAGTTTCTGTTTTAATTGATGCCTATATCAAAAGTCATATATCTACACCATTAAAAATTGTCGGTGATGGGCCACTGCATCAAGTTTTGCAGAAAAAAGTTCAAACAGCAGGCTATGAATATTTAATTGAATTTTTGGGATATCAAGATAAAGTAATAGTGCTAGAATTAATGCAGAAAGCTAAATTTTTAGTTTTTCCTTCAATTTGGTATGAAGGTTTTCCATTAACGATAGTTGAAGCATTTGCAGCTAGTTTACCTGTGATAGTTTCTCAGTTAGGTAGTATGGCTGAAATTGTTGAAGATCATGTGAGTGGGTTATACTTTGAAGCTGGCAATTCAGAAGATTTAGCAGCTAAAATAAAATGGGCTATTAATCATAATGAATTGATGATTAATTATGGCAAAAATGCCAGATCGATTTATGAATATAAATACTCTTCAGAAGTGAACTATCAGCAATTAATGTCTATTTATAATCAATTCGTTCCAATGTAATTGATTTTGAAAAATTATAAAAATTAATTTTTGCTTCGATTAAAAAAAATCAGCCTCAATGGTCGAACAAAATAGTACAGAAATGACAAATATTCAGGTAAAGACACAAAACTCTTGTCTGCGATTGTAGGAACAATGAGATGTTGATAGCAATATGATATTTTGTCCCACGGTTGTTCTATCAATTTTAGATGAAAAAGTGCTGATTTTAATTGGCTTTGTGTAGCAATATCCGCAACAGGACGAGTTAGTTGAATAATAATTTCAGCAGTGAGACGCTTGACTGATGAGTTATTTTCTATTTTTTGTAAAATAAATTCTGGAAGTGGAGCATCTAAGATATGATAAGCTAATGAAAGCCCTAACAGCAGCATTTTTGTCATTTTTAATTCAATAGCTAACTGCCAAACTTTTTCCCAATTCACATCAGTAGAAGTGTGTAGTACTTCAGCTAAGTCACAAATTCTATTTAAGTAGAACCAACAGTCTTTACTTCCTTGGGAACAGAGAATCAGGATGAGGTTTTCTATAGAAAAGCTGAGTATTTGTTTACCAGCAAAATTTATTGTTATTGTGTCATTCCATATCCATTCTGAACTGGAAGGTAGGGAGAATTTTTTAGATAAAACCCCTTGGTGAACATCTAAGGTGACTTGCTCTTTTCGATTAATTAAATGTAATTCCCAGTGAGAACGTAAATAAGTTTCTTCGTCTTGACTATTAAGAGATTTAAGATAAGCGGCTTCTTGTTCATTACTGTCTGCGTATGGCTCAAATCCTGCATCTATTAATATTTGTTTAGTTCTCAAAAAATCTTCCCGATGCACAAGTAGATCCAAATCTCCAAAAGATCGACGTGATATATCTCCGTAAGCTGTGGTAGCTAAAATTGGCCCTTTAAAGGGAATAACAGGAATATTATTCTCAGTGAAAATATTCAATATATTGACCAGTTTACTAGCCATTAATAGGCTATGCTGTGTATTAAGGTAATGATATTTTTGTAGTGTGCTGAAAATATTATGAGGAATAGCTTGAGAATCAATTTTATTCAGGCTAATAAATATTAGTGGTAAAACTTTGTGGTAAGCAGCAAGTTCTAGTAGATATTCCCAATTGATTGGTTTTTGTAATAATGTCTGGATTTTAATTAAGTCTTTTTCTTTGATATGAGTACGAGAACAACAAATTAATAGTTCTAGTTCATGAGTCAGATGATTTTCTAATAAAATCGCGTTCATAGCGTATCAGGATTAATATGTGCTTACGAATGTGAATATGTATATTAATTATATTTTATTTAGGATTTTTAGAGACAAAAATAGCTAGAATTTACTCTAGCCAAAAATTTGATAATTTAAATGGTATTTCACTACTGAAAAGTTTATGAGTGAATGACTGACTTAGTTCTTGAGGATAAAAGATGCTATGTTGTCATTCACAGACTGCGGAGAGTGATGAGATCCAAACTATCTACTTTGGGAATAGTCACTGTTCCTTTCCGCATCACAGCAGAGCCTATGTAGACATTATTAACATTGCTGTTGGAACGATACATTT
This sequence comes from Anabaena sp. FACHB-83, assembly GCF_014697485.1. Lineage (NCBI taxonomy): Bacteria > Bacillati > Cyanobacteriota > Cyanophyceae > Nostocales > Nostocaceae > Anabaena > Anabaena sp. FACHB-83. Next base: position 307,204 of record NZ_JACJRY010000002.1, read on the forward strand.
TCATCTTGATGTCACCAGCTTGGGCTAGTTCTTCGATAAAGACTGTGACAGCGAATGCTTCTGCTGCACGACCAGATTGAGCATCGCTCACCAATGTGCCTTTTGGATAACCAAATTCAGCAGGAAGAGGAAAGAAAAATTTGTCGGAAGTATAATTACTGATTCCGATTCCCCAAGAACCATCGGGGTTTTTGGCACTAGCTACTATAATTCGGGGCTTTTTGCCAGAACTCCAGGTCATATCTTTTTCTAGTGAACTATAGCTTTTTCGGAATACGGCTCCAATATCAAAAGTGCGGGTTAGTTGCTTGAAGTAATGATATTTCTGGAACAGTTGATATTTAAACGGACTAATAGTGTAAGGAATTAACCTTGTAGAGTTATCTTCGGGATGTGATACTCCATGTCCAATAAACCAAATCCAGTGAGTTACCCGGTTGTTCATATCATTGAGGAAGCGAGAAGCACCAGAAGCAGCTATCAGTGCATCTCCGGGTTCTTCTGGGCCGGTAGTACCAGCTTCTGTTATCCAATATTCTTTATCTGTTCCTTCAAGTAGAGAGCTTATCCAGGGTGCGGCGGCCATGTTGTAAGAGTGGGTGGAAATGGCGGCTAATGCTTTCCATGCTTCAGGGTTATTTTTGATAGCTTTGATGATGCGAACAGCTATACTATCAGCATTTGCCAACTCTGGTGTAACTATTTTGACATCTTTTAAATTACGGTTATCTAACTCTTGGCGTAGTGCTGTAATCATCACAGGCCATTGAGAATCTTTGAATTTGATGGGATTATCATTAGGCTCGTTTAATATGCCTGTTGCGTGAATTTTGACTCCATATTCCTGCTTCATACGATAGATGAAGTTTGCTAAAAGAGCTGCATAGTTAAATATCTCAGTGTCTTTTATGTAGGCACTATCTTCAGACTTCATATAAGGTGGGAGAAAATCAGGCGCTAAGAGCAATGTTGTGCATCCATTTGCTAAGGCATCAGCAATAAATCCTGATTTTACATAAGGATTGACGAACACAGGCATATTTTCAATACCTGGTTGGGGTGAGTATTTATGAGCTTGGAACCATAGCCGGACAACCTTGAATTTGGCATCATTACACACTAATTTTTGCAGTGTGTTTTTTTGTGATTGTGTGAGTTGGGAATATTTATTACCACCAGCAACTGTTGAGCTAAATCCTAACCCTTGAAATGTTTGTCTTGCTCCTGATCTAACTGTAATGTTAATGGGGGTAACTGCTAATGCACTAGAAAATGTTTGTCCCAAAAGTGCAGTAGACGCGACCAAGGAACATAACAAAGAATTAACTTTAGTCATGAATAAAATCTTGAACTCAATAGGGAACACTAAACTTGCTCGGTTTCTCGATATCCGAGAAATTGCGTAAATAAGGCAGGAAACACAATGTGATTCAGGTTAACTTAATATTTATGTGATTGGTACTAGAAAAAACTCGTAACTAACAGAAGAAATATGAATTATTGAGTATCATAAAAAACTAGTAATTATACGCAATAACTAAATTTTCCACTAAAATTCTGAATATTCGTGAAATTCTAAAGCTGTTTATATAAGGCTTTGGGTATCTTTTGTATAATTTTAGATTATATGTAACCTGTAGCACCAATCATCAACCTGATTATTTTGTTAGGTGTTTTTTTGTAGGAAAACTAAATTGTCTGATTTCGTAAGCTATGAGATATTTAAATTACATAATCAAGACTGCTAAAATGCCCAACACGCAAGGGTTGTTGATATTTTTCATTTGCAAATAAAATGTGGTTGAGTAGTTGATTATTTTTATTCGTGTGTAGAAAATAATTTTAATAACAATTAAGATTGCCAAATGTAATATCAAGTTTTTTTACACTTTAATAGACATTGATAGACTTGTAATTAAATTTTTGATTTTTTACTAAGATTTGCGGATAGCATATAAACCTGTCAGACTTACAGTTTGGGGCTAATGCAAACGACTAGGTTCACATCTTGCAGCAGTTGGTTTATTGCAAGTAAGGCAGGGTGGGCAATGCTAAAAATTCGCTCAAACCTTGATTTTTAAGTTGTAAGCATTGCCCACCCTACGGTTATTGAGAATGGTGCAAGATATGTGTAGGCGGTAATCTCGTCTTCGCTCGATTACCGCGTAGTTGCGTGATTTCGTGAATTGGTATGACTGTTGCAATATTCTAGAGGCAAAACATCAAAAAGGCTGACCACCAAAATCTAGTAGCAGCCAGCCAGATGTTTTGCAGAAAAATTGAGTTTTAAATTTGGTGATACTTAAGCTTTGGTGTTGTTGTAGCTGGCTACTGCGGCGCGGAGATTACCTTGGTTTTCTGATAATAGTCGATCGCCTGCTTGTTTTTCTAAGCCAGTCCAGTGCATTAATAAAGCGAGTTTCACCCATTTACCGCTACGTTCTAGTAATAGACCGGCAGTTTCTCTACTTAAACCTGTGAGGTCTTGGAGAATTCGCAAAGCCCGATCGCGGAGTTTTTGATTTGTGACAGCAACATCCACCATCCGATTACCATAAACCTTACCCAGCTTCACCATTACCCCAGTAGACAAGATGTTTAAGGTCAGCTTGGTGGCTGTACCAGCTTTTAAGCGAGTTGAACCAGCTAATACTTCTGGCCCTGTTAACAACCGAATATCAATATCAACGTCGATACTAACTTGTTCTTGCGGCACACAGGCAATAAATATAGTGACGGCTCCTCTTTGACGAGCCGCATTCAGCGCCCCATGTACAAAGGGGGTTGTTCCGCCAGCCGTAATCCCCACTACTACATCTAATTGGGTGATATGTCGTTGAGCGATCGCAGCTTCGCCATCTTGGGCGCGGTCTTCTAAATCCTCAGAACTGCGGACTAATGCGCCAGCACCACCAGCAATGATTCCCTGGACTAATTCTGGAGGTGTACAAAAAGTAGGAGGACATTCAGCTGCATCTAATACGCCTAATCTACCACTGGTGCCAGCACCGATATAAAATAAGCGTCCGCCTTGCTGTAGTCGCTCTGCTGTCTTTTCAATGGCTTGAGCTAATTCAACTTTAGCTGCGGCTACTGCGGCTACTGCTTTTTGGTCTTCTATATTAAACAGTTCTACTAATTCTAAAGAACTCAGTTGATCTAAATTTTGACTGAGAGGATTGATTTGTTCTGTGAGAAGATGCCCGCGTTCCTGCAAATCTGCCATTTTTTTGTTTCCTGCGTTATTTGTTATTTGTCATTAGTCATTTGTCAGTAAACAATGACCAATGACTCATCAGCAATAACTAACTACAATAATCCTTCTAGTTTGCGGCGAATACTGTCGAGTTCCGACTCAGAAAATTCTGTTTCTGCGGCGGGTGGAACTTGTTCTGGATAATCACTATCATTGGTGGCGGCTTCTGCTTCCCAGTCGGTTTCCTCGACGTTGAGTTCTGGTGGTACGATTAAATCACTATTTTCGGGAACGATTTCCCAGTCGTAACCAGCACTTTCGCAAAATTCCTTGATTTCTTCTGAATCGATCGCTTCGACTGTTGGTGTTGGGAAATCCTGAGCTTCTAACATCAGGGCGAAGCGCAGAGCATCGTCTTCTGACTCAAACATGAGAATTTTATTGCGATCGCCAACTCGCACTGTGTGAATCCCCTCGTTGTCTGTGTGAGCATTAAAAATTAAAACAAATATACGCATTGGTGTAATCATCTTTGAAAGCTGAAGTATGAAGCATGAAGTATGAAATAAATTGTTTTTAGTCTTTAACTTTCAACCCCCATCCTTTATACTTTTTTATTTAATCATCTCCTCGTTGCCATGCCCATCAAAACCAAAATTAGGGATTTTTGGCTCAATATCCGCAAAATCACTCACATTTTAAGTTTATTGTTGTATTTTGTAGTCAGTCTACTGTTGGTGCTGAGTTCGCCTGTGCTGGCAACTTTACCTGATCATATTTACACAGCATCTTCATTGACAAATGTAACCATTACTGATTTAGAACAAGGTAAAACTCTTTATGATGCTGGACGTTTTGCGGAAGCGGTAGAAGTATTAACCAAAGCAGCCCAAGCATATAAACAGACAGGAGATAAACTTAAACTAGCTACTACCCTCAGTAATTTATCCCTGGCTTACCAACAATTAGGCGAACTGACAAAGGCGCAGCAAGCAATTATTGAAAGTTTACAATTGCTGGAAAATAGTCAAAATTCGCCAATATTCGCCCAATCACTAGAAATTCAAGGTCGTCTGCAACTGTTGATGGGCAAGCCAGAAGCAGCTTTAATCAGTTGGCAGCAAACTGAGCAAATTTATCAGCAAACACACAATTATAGTGGTGTGGTGCGATCGCAAATTAATCAAGCACAAGCTTGGCACACACAAGGCTTTTACCGTCGTGCCATTAAAATGCTAGAGGTAGTTAATCAACAGTTGCAATCACAACCAGATTCCCTGGAAAAAGCTGTAGGATTGCGATCGCTGGGTAACGCCTTGTTAATATCGGGAAGTCTGGAAAAATCCCAAGAAGTTTTAGCACAAAGTTTAGCGATCGCTCAACGCTTAAAATCTGATTATGATACGGCAGCTACTGTGTTGAGTTTGGGCAACAATGCACGCAAACAAGAAAAAAAACCAGATGCGATCGCCTATTATCAACAAGCTATCAAACTATCTACTTCACCTTTAACCAAAGTTTCTGCACAACTGAATTATCTAAGTCTGTTAATTGAAGAGCAAAAACTCACAGAGGCGCTGTCAATATTACCTGAGATTCAATCTCAACTGAATCAACTCCCCCCTAGTCGCAAGGCTATTTACTCCCAGATTAATTACGCCCAAAGCTTGATTAAACTAAAAACTGCGAATCGTCAAAAATATGCTCATCTGTACTCTCAACTGCCAGATATGCGAAAAATCGCGCAAATTTTAGCTAATACTGTCAAACAATCTCAGAGTTTAGGCGATCGCCGCACCGAAGCCAATGCGCTTTTGAGTTTAGGTCATTTGTACGAACAAACTCAACAATGGTCAGAGGCGCAAAGTCTAACTCAACAAGGGTTAATTTTAGCCCAGAGTAGCATTATCCCAGATATTGCCTATCGTTTGCAGTGGCAGTTGGGCAGAGTACTTTGGCAGAAAAAAAATTTTACAGGTGCGATCGCTGCTTATGATGCCGCAGTCGATACTATCAAATCTATACGGAGTGATTTAGCAACCATCAATCAAGACATACAATTTAATTTTCGAGAGAGCGTTGAACCGCTTTATCGTCAATCAGTCGAGTTACTCTTGCAATCTCCAGCAGAGCAACAAAATGAGAAAATCTTAGATCAAGCACGTCAGCGCATAGAAGCTTTGCAATTAGCAGAAATAGATAACTTCTTCCAAGAAGCTTGTTTAGAAGGGAAAAATATTGTTCTCGATCAAGTTGTAGATATCGAAAATCCCACCACTGCGATTTTTTATCCGATTATTCTCCCGCAACAACTCCAGGTAATTGTCAAACTACCCAACCAAACTCTAAAACTTTACAGCATCAATATTACTCAAGCAGAAGTAGAAACAATTGTTACCAACCTGCAAAAACTCTTGGTGAATCCCACAGCGACTAATGCTGTGAAAAGCCAATCGCAGATTATTTATAACTGGCTGATTAAACCTGTTGAGTCGGAATTATCAGCCAGGAAAGTTGACACTCTGGTTTTTGTACTGGATGGTGTCTTGCGTAACATCCCAATGGCATCGCTTTACAATGGGGAAAAATTCTTAATTGAAAAATATGCGATCGCTTTAAGTGTTGGTTTACAACTGCAAAATCCTCAGCCCATAGTACAACAACAATTAAAAGCTTTAGCAGCTGGATTAACGCAACCTCCAGCAGACTTTCCCAACTTGGCACCATTACCAGCAATTCACATGGAAGTTAATTCGATTTCCAGTGCGGGAATTGCTACAACCAATCTAATAGATCAGGAATTTACCAGCATAGCTCTCGAAAAAGCAGTCAACTCAGTTCCTTTCAATATCGTACATTTAGCCACCCACGGCCAGTTTAGTTCTAGTGCTGACAAGACCTTTATCTTAGCTGCCGATGGGCCGATTAATGTCAAACAATTTGACAGCTTACTTCGCAATCGAGATGAAACTCAAACACAAGCAGTCGAACTATTAGTATTAAGCGCCTGTCAAACTGCAACCGGAGACAAACGCGCCGCTTTAGGACTCGCAGGTACAGCCATCAGAGCCGGTGCGCGTAGCACCCTAGCTTCTCTGTGGCAAATTGATGATGAATCAACAGCTTTGTTTGTTAGTGAATTTTATCAAGAGCTAAACAAAGGAAACATCAGCAAAGCTCAAGCTCTCCGTCATGCTCAACTCAAAATCTTGCAACATCCTAATTACAAAGCGCCTAGTTTTTGGTCTGCTTATGTTTTAATTGGTAATTGGTTATAGTTCAATACGGTTCAGTTAAGAGAATAGTAGGTTTCGTAATTGGTCAGAATTAGAATTTGTTGTTATTGAAGAATCCATAGTTTATGGCGTTTCCTAATCACATGAGGTACATCATAGCCCCTCCTTGCTTGCGGGGAGGGGTTGGGGGTGGGGTTCTTGTACCTCATACCATTTCACGAAATTACTGATAGAAATCGCTTCCTCTGCAACTCTGCTTCTGGTCGCCGAGCGAAGTCGAGGCGCTACTTGCATATCCGTATCATTTTTAAAGTGAAATGGTATCACTAAAGTGAGAACCGCTATATGTATTACTTATCAAAATAATTTATTTTTCCCTATTCATAATTTTCTTTCTACTAGTAACATTCTGCGATAAGATAACCATCCACTAGTTATCATTACCAAAGTAAAAATTAATAAAAACCAAAAATGTGATGCAATTTCACTAAGTTGCTTGCCATTTGTGGAAACTCCCACGAATGCCTCATTCATGTGATAAATCGGGTTGTATTGAGCAATTTTGATTAAACTTTTCGGAAACAATGAACTTGGTAAAAAGGCTCCACCTAAGATTAATAAAGGTACACCAAAGGCAGCAACTAAGGAATTTACATCTTCAATTCGCCTAGCTAATTGTGTACCTAAAATAAAACCTAAGCCGACATAAGCAGCGATACTCATCAAAATAATGATTAATCCTAAAAAAATTGAACCTTTAAATGTCGCGCCCCACAACGCAGCAACAGTATACACGAGTAAAGCTTGTCCTAAGCCAATGCAACTATGAGCTAAAAAAATTCCGAGAAAGTAGGATATACCACTCAATGGTGAGAGAAACAAGCGTTTGAGAGTTTGCTGTTCTCGTTCTGCAACGACAGTTGCAACTGTCCCACCCAAACAACTAAAAAATAAAGCTGCACCGACTAATGTGGAAGGTGCAGTATATTCAAAAGCTGCGTTGATTGGTAATTTTGCGCGTTCTGCTAAAATAAACCCACCGAGAATTAAGACGGAAATTGGAAAAATACTCCAAAAAATGAGGCTACGTCGCCGACGGAGTAATTCAATTAAGATGCGCTGGGTGACAGCGATGGTTTCGCGCCAATATTTCATCTCATTTAGTTTATAGGATTGTTTACTCTTGACAATTTCTGCCATTCTGGCAAAATAATTCAGTTCGGGACTTAGCACGGTGATCACAGAAATATTCTTAACAATACAATCTGCGAACTCACAGTGATCATTTCACGACTTTGTTAGATGGGAAAAGTTAATTTTGTAACCAATGAGCCAAATACCTAATTTGCTGGAATCATCTACTATCTCCCGTCGTACACTGCTGAAGTTGTTCGGTGTTGGTACAGTTGCAGGAGTTACAGGATACTCGCGGTTTAGTAAGCCTAAACCAACGGTATTTCAAAAAGATACTCTAGATTTGCCACAAATATTAAATAAACCTAAAACTGTTGTTGTGATTGGGGGTGGTTTAGCAGGTTTAGCTTGTGCTTATGAATTAAGTCAACGAGGATTTATTGTCACACTATTAGAAAAATCTCCCCAATTAGGTGGCAAAATTGCTAGTTGGCAAATCGAGGCGGCTGGTGAAACCTTTATGATGGAACATGGGTTTCATGGCTTTTTTCCCCAGTACTATAACTTGAATAGTTTAGTAGCAGAATTGGGAATAAAGGATAATTTTCAATCGCTAAACTTTTACTCTGTGGTTTATCAAGATGCTAAATACAAACCAGAGGTATTTCGCCCCAGTCATTCGGCTTTTCCTTGGAATATTATAGACTTAGCGATCGCATCTCCTAATCGTTTGCGTTGGGGCATTAATTTAACGAAAATCAAACATCTGCAAGTCTTTCAAGCTATCACAGGCTTTCAAAGAGACAAAAATTATCAGCGATTTGATAATATATCTGTGGCTGATTGGGTAGAAACAGAATTTCCCCAAGGTTTATATGATTTATATTTTCTGCCTTTTGCCAAATCTAGCTTGAATGCACCAGATTTAATGAGTGTGGGAGAACTGATGCAGTTCTTTCATTTTTACTTTTTTGGTAATCCTGAAGGACTGGCTTTTAATGGTACTAAAGATGATATGGGGACAAGTTTAGTCCAACCGATCGCTCAGGCAATTGTGCAGCGTGGCGGTAAAATTATTACCGATGCAACTGTGACTGAAGTTGTGGCAGCCAACGGTAAAATTGAGGGTGTGAAATATAGCACCGATGGTAATTATAATTCTGCGCCGTTGACGGTGAAACAAAATACTGCGATCGCAGATGACAAGATAGAGTATTTTGGCGCGGCTGATGAAGTATTTGCATTACCTGTAGGTTCTCAGCAAGCAATTTCTCTCACCTGCACTCATCAAGGTTGCACTGTCCAAAAAGCAGAGGATGGTAGTTTTCAATGTCCTTGTCATGGGGCTAAATTTGCGGCGGATGGTAAAGTTATCAAAGGCCCGGCTAAACGAGATTTAGCTAAGTTTCAAGTAGCACAACGAGATGGTGATGAATTGCAACTAGTAGCAGTTAATCAAGAGTTGCCATCGCCAGCAAAACTCCAAGCTGATTATTATATTTTTGCTACCGATGTTCCGGGCGTGCAAACATTATTTCAGCGCATCAATGGCGATGTTGATAAAACAGTACAAAGCCAAGTCGAAAAGCTGAGTATTGCTGACCCTTTTGCCGTATGTCGCTTTTGGTTTGACCGCGATTTTGAATGGCAACAAAGTAATTTTACTTCTTTATCTGGCTACCAATTAACAGATAGCATCACTCTTTATCATCGCATTCAACAACAATTTATTGAGTGGTCACAACGCACTGGTGGTAGTGTGGTTGAATTACATGCCTATTGTTACAAAGAAAAGCAATTTCCTACCCAAGCAGCTTTGCTAGAAACTTTTGAACAAGAACTATACAACATTGTGCCAGAGTTAAAACAAGCCAAAATATTGCATCGAGAATTAGTGAACCAACATAACTTTTCAGGATATCCACCCCATAGTTATGCTGAACGTCCCGAAACCAGTACTAATATTCCGAACTTAATATTTGCGGGTGACTGGGTAAAAATGCCTTTTCCCTGCGGTTTAATGGAACGTGCTGTGAGTAGTGGTTTATTAGCCGCCAACGAGATTTTACACCGGGAAGGTTTACAGAGGCGATCGCTCTTCTCAGTTAATCCCGAAGGACTATTGCAGATATGATGAGCAAACCAGATCCTTGACTTCTTAAAGGAATCAAGGATCTGAAGTTTTTTGAGTTATTATCGGTGACAGATAATATATGAATTAAGAGAATTTTGATGCAAGTGAATAAAATAGCCTTGGTAATTGCAGCAATTATTACTATGTCACCCTTGACTTTAGTAATGGCAAAAGATGTACAGGCTGCTACTGTGGAAGAACGAGTTAAATCAACACCCAGTAATCAACCAGAACAAACTGTACAAAAAACTTTTACAAATCTCATCAATGCCATTGAACAAAACAATTATACCCAGTTTATCTCTCAAGGAAGTCCAGATTTTAAAGAAGGTTTAACCAAACAAATATTTACCCATGTGAGTAAACAATTAGCGCCACGCCTCAAGAAAGGTTATTCCTCTGTTTTCTTAACAAAATTAAATCAGCAAGACTATCAAGTTTACTTATGGAAATTGTCGTTTAAAGATGGCAGCGATGATATTTTAGCGAGACTTAGCCTGAAAGATGCAAAAGTAGCTGGATTTTGGTTGAACTAATATCGTTTCTGATACAAATAGACCGTAGGGGGAAGGAAAGACAAGGGAGACAAGGAGGATAAGGGAGACAAGGAGGATAAGGGAGTAATATTTCTACCTTGTCTACCCCCTCTACCTTGCCTCTCTCCACTCCTTGACCAATCAGGAACCGTGTCTAGTACAGTATTGTCATAAGCTGGAGATGGGTAATTTCTGTTGTGGGTGAGAATGTGTTTTTCAGTGTTGTGATACCAACTTACAATCGTCTGCCGATTTTAGAAAAGTGCCTCCGAGCCTTGGAAATGCAGGAATTGAGTGCGTCAACTATCGTTACTGATTACGAAGTTGTTTTAGTAGATGATGGTTCTAATGATGGAACCTTAGAATGGTTGGCGGCACACAAGCAAGAGTTTCCCCATGTGCGATGCTTTCAGCAAGACCATGCTGGCCCGGCGGCGGCGCGGAATTTGGGGGTAGAGCAAGCACTTGGTGATACGATTATATTTATCGATAGCGATTTAGTAGTGCTGGAAAACTTTCTACAAGCTCACGCTGACGCATTATTGCAGGGAAAAGAGAAATTAGGAAGCGATCGCTTTTTTACTTACGGTGCAGTAATTAATACTTGTAACTTCGAGAATCCCACGGCGGAACCTTATAAAATTACCGATTTCTCTGCGGCTTTTTTCGCTACAGGTAACGTCGCTATTCCTAAACATTGGTTGACTAAAGCTGGCTTATTTGATACTGGTTTTCAACTTTATGGATGGGAAGATTTGGAATTAGGTGTCCGACTGAAAAATTTAGGACTACAACTAATTAAATGTCCCGCCGCCGTAGGATATCATTGGCATCCACCCTTTAATTTAGAACAAATTCCAAACTTGATTGAAAAAGAAATTCAACGCGGACGCATGGGAGTTTTGTTTTACCAAAAGCATCCCACTTGGGAAGTGCGAATGATGATTCAAATGACATGGCTGCACCGTTTACTGTGGGGAATTCTCTCACTTAATGGCCTGCTGAATGAAAATACAATGGCTCCCTTTCTACGCTGGCTGATTAAATTAGGTAAACCCCAATTAGCTTTGGAAGTAGCTCGAATTTTTCTCAATTGGTACAACGTCAAAGGCGTATATGAAGCCTATGCACAGTCAACTGTGAAGTAGAAATTGGGTCAAAATTTGCTTATCCTGAGAGGATATTTTAAAATGTAATACTTCAAATTACGGTGTGTATTATGGCAACGCTGAACGCATCGAGAAAGATGGTGTGTTACGGCTATTTTTCACCTTCTTAAGTTCCGAAATCCTTGCGTAGCCGTAACACACCCTACTTAATAAGTATTATCTGCCTGTGAATAGAAAATTTATACCACGGTTGAAAGATTGATTTTGACGATTAAATCATTAAAATCGCGATCGCCACCACCAGATATATCTTCAAAACCAAAGGTATTATTTCCTAGTAAGCGAATGTGATCAGTTTTGTCAGCATTAGCCCCCAAAAACGGGAAATAAATGGCCGGATCATTATTTGGATTACTATCTAACAGCGCATCGGGACGACCATTCACAATAATAAACGGAACAAAGATTCCCCCTGGTTGGAAAGTACCAGTCAAAGAAGCACTACCTTGATTACTTACCGCCAAATCAATTCCCGCGACTCGATTCCGCACCGCAGCCTCAATATAACCTGCTTGTCCTGTAAGTAAATCAACCTTGCCGTCACCATTGGTATCAATTCCCCCATTTTCATCAACTACCTGATAGAAGCCGACATAGTTGTCGTAGGTTGCTTCTCTATAAACCGAAAATTCGGCTTTCACCGCAGTTTGAACATCTCGTAAATCAATCAGTTCCGCTTGGGAATTATTTTGCAGATTTGTACCCAAAGGTAAATCTTGATCTGTTTGCTGAATTCTCACCACTAAATGATTAAACTCTGTCGCATTGTTATTAAAAGGGTCTTTCCAACCCACAGAGAAAGCATTTTCACCCAAGTCAGTAACTTTTTGTGTGGTGACACTAGAAAACAGTAACTTGTTAATCAAGCTGGAATTGTTGCGTACAGAATCAAGGGTACCGTCTGTCACTAATAAAAAGCGGAAATTCTGACTATTATCTAGTTCTAGTATGGTGCTGAGATTATTATAGTCAAAGCCATTGGGGTTATTCTTTAGCGCCGATAAAATTACCTTTGACCTGGTTAATGCAGCTTCGGCATAACCATTTGCACCAGGAGCGATACCGTCAATCGTACCTTGAGGATCATCAACAGTAAAGAAACCCAGTTCATTGACGACATTGGCACTACGTCCTGTCAACTGAACTTTCAGTCTGACTTTTTCATTCTCACCTGACAAGAAAAAGACATCATCTTTGGGGTTAGTCAATCCTGTTGCTTCATTTATCCCCACATTCACATTACGAGTAACAGCGATACTATCTGCAACGCCATCATAAACAAGAAAACTGATAGTGCGAGTACCTGTACTGGGGTTATCGCTGCTGTTACGATATTTAATACTTCGCAGTGCTGCTTGATATTGAGCAACTGTGGCAGTACCACTTAAGGTTAAAAAACCATTATCGTAGTCGCCATTTATCCCATTTTGCTCAGTGAACTCAAGGATGTCTTCTAGGCTATTAAAACCATCATTAATGCGAATTACGGCAATAGTTAAGTTAGGGGAATCAACATCGGTAACAGTAATGTTAGAGTCAATAGTTATGCTGCTGTTGTTGATATATTTAACAGCATTCTTAGTAGTAACAACAACAGGGGCATCATTGACTGAACTTACATTAATATTACGAGTGGCGGTATTACTGGAAAAGTTATTATTGACGACAAAGCTGATGGTGCGGGTGACAGTGCTGGGTTTTTCGCTGCGGTTGCGATATGTAATACTTCGCAGTGCCTCTTGATATTGGTCAACAGTAGCAGTACCAGTTAAAGTCAAAACACCGTTGCTGTATCTGCCAGTGATGCCGTTTTGATTAGTAAAGCTCAAAATGTCTTCTGTGCTGACAAAACCACTAGTAATGCTGACAGTGGCACCAGTCAAGTTTGTGGAGTCGGGATCGTTAACTATCAGGTTAGAGTCAATGGCTGTAGTCGCGTTTTCGGTGTATTGGAGGGTGCGGCTAGTAGCAATGATAGTAGGGGCATCATCAACTGCACTCACACTAATATTACGGGTGACAGTATTACTATCTAGGTCGCCATCATTGACAACAAAACTAATGGTACGGGTGGTGGTACTGGGGTTATCGCTGCTGTTGCGATATTTAACACTTCGCAGTGCGGTTTGATATTGGGCAACGGTGGCAGTACCAGTTAAAGTCAAAACACCATCGCTATAACTGCCAGTGATGCCATTTTGGTTAGTGAACTCAAGGATATCTCCGTCTCTAATAGAATCACTAGTAATGCTGATGGTGGCACTATTTAGGTTGGTGGAATTAACATCGTTAACGGTGAGGCTAGAGTCGATGGTTGTAGCCGCATCATTTTCTGTGTAGGTGATGGGAGTTGTGCTGGTGAGAGTAATGACCGGGGCAACAGGTTCTACAATTGTTAAAGTAGCGGTATTATTTGTGTCCAGGATGTAGTCTGAGCCAGATTCTAGGTTAAGAGTAACTGTTTCATTGGGGTCGGTGACATTATCAGCTACAGCTACAACTCTTAAGGTGGCAGTAGTTTGTCCAGGAGCAATGGTAAAAGTGTTGCCTGAGACAGCAGTAATATTTGTGCCGGCTTCTAGAGTGTAGTCATTGGTAGTAGTGGCGTTGCTACCGTTGGTGTTGAAGTTGACGGTTAAGCCACCATTTGGGGCAGGAGAATCGAGGGTAATGGTAAATGTGCCATCTGCAATGCCTTCTTTGGGGTTGGTGCCGGCAGCAATGCTGATTTTGGTGGTACTCAACAGCACTGAGACGTTGCTGCTGTTTTCGTTAGCGGTAGCCAAGTCGAGCTTGCCATCGCCGTTGAAGTCTCCCACTGTGACTGACTGGGGAGCATTACCGACGGTGAAGTTGGTAGGTGTGCCGAAGCCGCCTGAGCCGTTGCCTAACAGCACTGAGACGTTGCTGCTGTTTTCGTTAGCGGTAGCCAAGTCGAGCTTGCCATCGCCGTTGAAGTCTCCCACCGTGACTGAATAAGGACTAGTGCCGACAGTGAAGTTGGTGGCGGTGCCGAAGTTGCCTAAGCCGTCGCCTAACAACACTGAGACGGTGTTGCTGCCGGAGTTAGCAACAGCCAAGTCAAGGATGCTGTCACCATTGAAGTCTCCCACCGTGACTGAATAAGGACTAGTGCCGACAGTGAAGTTGGTGGCGGTGCCAAAGCCGCCTAAGCCGTCGCCTAACAACACTGAGACGTTGTTGCTGCCGGAGTTAGCAACAGCCAAGTCAAGGATGCTGTCACCGTTGAAGTAGCCCACTGTGACTGAATAAGGACTAGTGCCAACGCTGAAGTTGGTGGCGGTGCCAAAGCCATCTAAGCCGTCGCCTAACAACACTGAGACATTGTTGCTGCCGGAGTTAGCAACAGCCAAGTCAAGGATGCTGTCACCGTTGAAGTAGCCCACTGTGACTGAATAAGGACTAGTGCCAACGCTGAAGTTGGTGGCGGTGGTAAAGGTGACTAAAACTCCAGGGTAGGCTTGTCTAATTTCTGCTGACAAAGCCACATCGGAAGTGATTTCCCCTAGCTTGTGTTCTAGTTCCCAACTTCCTCCTTGTTGGGCGTTGCCAATTTTTCCGGCTGAGGCGGCAATGTTCGCCTTGGTAATTTGGTGTAGCTTCTGGATAAAGCTTTTACCCTGTTCTCCTTGAGCAACTTCACACCCATAAATCAGAATTTCTGTGGCTTGCCATTGTTGTAGTTGTTGGCTGTAGCTGTGGAGGTTGTCTAAATTGAGTTGGCTATTACCTAGTTGCAAGCAACCTGGGCTACCGTGAGCAATTATCTGAATACTTGCTGCTGGGTAGTTGCTGCACAGGGCGCTGATTTGAGTAATACCATCTGTATGTTTGTTGAGGACGGTGACTTTAGCGGTGGGTAGGATGCCTGACTTTAGTATTTGATAGTCATCAATTCCTGCATCAATAATGACTAGAGTTTGCTTTATAGCAGTAGTAACAGTAGATGCCATAATGTTTCAATCTTTGTCTGGAGGGTTAATTGGGCTATAGTATTTCTGACTCTAGTGAGGTAGTAGAGAGGAAGAATTAACCGCAGATGCACCCAGATAAACGCAGAGAAACTTGTACCTCAGCAAACTAGAAAAGGTGAAACGAACACCTAAAAATGAAAAAAATACTTATACTTTTTTAGCTTAAATTGATATAAAAATTTACAGTACTATTACTGTGCTTAACTGATGTCAAAAGAAGTTGCAGACAGTTTATTTATGTATAATTGCTGGTTTAATTTTTATTGATTAGTGGTATTTAAATTAACTTAAATCACCTGTTAACCTGATTTTATACGTATGTATGTTTGGTAACTAAAAAGGTTGGGTTTAGAAACAAAACCCAATATGCAAAAACCTTGATATTTTTGGGTTTCACCTCGTTCCACCTAATCTACATTGATATATTTTTTGTTTATGCTTTTACAATCTAATGCCCAGGCTGCTCTTCCTGTAGAAATACTTGCTTCGCATCATTTTATTGACTGGTTGCAGCTCCAGCAAATTAGTCTGGCATTTACTACTTATCAAAGTTCGCGGTTAATGTTGTTGGGAGTGAACGATCGCCATCAATTATCGGGATTTGAACGTTTTTTTGACCGCGCAATGGGACTATATACCACCCCAGAACGAATTTATCTCAGTTCTAAATTTCAAATTTGGCAGTTAGATAATGTGCTGACTCCTGGACAACTTTATGATGGTTATGACAAGCTTTAAATTGTCTGGCAACGGTGAGCGATCGCCATAGTTGCATTCCTTTATGGAAACCTAAATTTATTTCTAGCTTAGTCAATTAGGATCGTTGTCACCTCAATGGTTTGGCAATGGTCAACTGTCAGCCTTGTTATGTTACCTTGCAGCTTTATAGTATGAGGGTGTAAAAATTTTGATGTCTACCCCATAAAATGAATGACAGCACAAAGCCTTTAACCCTGTCATCTGTCACCGTTCGGCTGGAAGCCTATTACCTGTCTCCTGTTATGTCTTTAACTAATAAAACTGATTTTACAGGTCGCTTGATGACATTGCCTTGTGAATCAACTTTGCCGTAGAAAGCTTTACCGTTGTAATAAAGGGAAGATGAACTACCACCATCTAAGTTCATGGCTTCGGATGCGCCCAGCTTTTTCATTAAATCTGCTAGTTGCGATAGAGATACACCAGAATTATTTGGTTGTGAAGGCTTTTGAGCTACCATCACTAAAAGAATACTGCGATCGCGGGTAATACCAACAGCCGTTCTAGCGTTGAGTTGTTTACTTCCAATTGCATCGCGTCCGTTAGTATTATCTACAAAAGCTTCTTGCTCTGATGTGAGTTTTGGTAACAGTCGTGGCCCAGCACCAATAGCGTCAATTATGCGACATTTGGCTGGTGGGGTTTCATTATGCACAGCTATGGCATAGCGGGTTGTTTCTCCACACAAGTAGCGGCGAAATTGACTCCGATTTAAAATTGCAATCAAGTAAGGTCTTAATTTGGGATTATTAATCAATCTCTCATTATTTCTGGGGTCAGCTACCAATTGACCATTAGCAATAATATAAGATGTAGATTTTTCGTTGGCTGGGTCAAAAAAGCCAGCGTTGATAATAGCCACAGCTTGATGCTTTTGGGCAAATTCCTCTACAGTGTTTGTCTGCGGAGATAATGCTGGAGTGACTACAAATTTGCTGTTGGCTGGAATTAACAAAACATGAGCTGTACCTTGGGGTAAAGTGCGTTCAAAGTAGCGGATGGTTTTGGCGGTGGGAATTGTCGAAGATATCGACCTTGGTAAAGAACCCAGACCCAACCATAAGGGCAATACACCAACACTCGCTATAGTCAAACTCAGCAGCCAGATTTTTTTCATTTGCTCGCACTCAACCTTGCTGCATGAATATTACAGCAAAATTTACCGCAAAGCTTGTGGTGCGTTACGGCTTACACCTAATACATTGACTAAAATATGACTATAGTATTGCTTCTTAGGACTTACACAGTGATACCAAGATGCTGAAAATAATGCAGAATTTCATCACCAGTTAGAATTAAATTGCCCTAGAAAATTGCTTATCTTGTTGTTGATTATGAGCATCAAAAACAACGGCAATATTTCTCACTAATAACCTGCCAGTATCGGTAATTTGTAGGTGATGGGCAGATAATTTTAGTAGTCCATCTTCAACTAATGGTTGTAATGCTGCTAATTCTTGGGAGAAATATTCATCAAAATTGATGTTGTATTTCTCTTCAATATCTTGTTTGTACAACTGAAAATGAGACATGATACACATAATGACATCCCGGCGGATAATGTCATCTTGAGTAAGTTTGATACCTTTACTCACAGGTAAAACATGATTATCAACTGCTTGATAATAATCTTTGAGTTGTTTATGGTTTTGGACGTAGGCATCGTTCAACATACTAATTGATGTAGCACCAAACCCAAACAAATCTGTACCAGCGTGGGTGGTGTAACCTTGGAAGTTGCGTTGTAGGGTGCGATTTCTTTGCGCGATCGCTAATTCATCGTTCGGTTTAGCAAAATGATCCATCCCAATAAATAAATACTGGCTACTGGTTAATTCCTCAATGGTCATTTTGAGAATTTCTAACTTTTCTTGCGGTTTTGGTAATGCTTCTGGAGGAATATTTTTTTGTGCTGGTTTTAACCAAGGCACATAGGCAAAGTTAAACACCACAATGCGGTCGGGATCTAATGCAACGGTCTTTCTAATCGTCTCTCGAAATGTTTGCAGTGTTTGATAAGGTAAACCATAAATTAAATCAACGTTCACACTATCAAACTTAGCTGCTTTAATCCAATCCATGACATTAAATAATAAGTCCTCTGGCTGGATGCGATTCACAGCGACTTGGACTTCATTATTGAAGTCTTGGATACCAAAACTCACACGATTAAATCCTATCTCCCGCAAAAAGAAAATATATTCTTTGTCAACGTAGCGGGGATTAATTTCAATGGAAATTTCGGCTTGGGGGTCAAATTCAAAATGCTGTGTAATCTTCTTCCACAAAAATTCTACTTGTTCTAAGTCTAAGTAGTTCGGTGTACCGCCACCCCAGTGCATTTGCAATACCTTTCTATCGGGAGAAATTAAGGTAGACATCTGCTTGATTTCTTGTGCTAA
The DNA here is from genome assembly GCF_014697485.1 of Anabaena sp. FACHB-83. Taxonomy (NCBI): domain Bacteria; kingdom Bacillati; phylum Cyanobacteriota; class Cyanophyceae; order Nostocales; family Nostocaceae; genus Anabaena; species Anabaena sp. FACHB-83. The sequence continues at coordinate 325,765 of NZ_JACJRY010000002.1, forward strand.
ATGTTCTAGATAAGGCTTGGCAATATTCTTGTTGTTGGAAATTACTGTATTACAGCCGCAGAAATAACAAGCACTTTGACAGAAAGGAATGTGGAAATAAAATGATAGCGGAGATTTTCTGTGGTTGGAAGCTGCGATCGCTGTATGAAAATCATCTGTTGTAAATGCTTCGTTTAACTCGGTAGCTGGTGGATAACTTGTATATCTCGGTGCTGCTGTGTCGTACTTTTTGATCAAATCCAAATCAAACTTGACACTGGGTAATATGAATACCATCAAAACCTCCAATGTAATGGGTAGGCTAGATTTTCAAACTCACAAAAAATCAGCCTAAGTACTTGTTTGTATTGCAAATAAAGGTTAAAGGCTAGGGGTTAGAGGCTAGAGAAGAACTTTAACTACCTGGAAAGTGCTGAGTAAAACTACTATTCTCTAGTCCCTAGCTTCTAGCCTCTCATCTCTCTTTCTTGTAACTGCTGTCTAGTTTAGATATCAGTTGTAGTGCATGATGTGTTGACTCAAACCAAACAGCAAAATTTTGCGAAAATTAATTAGTGGCAGTTGCTTCTGTACTACCAGGATTATTAGCACGGGTCAAGTTATTAAATAATACTTGACCGATCGCTTTAATTAAACTTCCTTCTAGTTCCTCAGCCATTTGCATATTTAAACTAAAGGCATAGTTAGCTTCAGCAACAATTCTCTCGGCTGTCGCATCATCCACTGCTACAGCGTTTAAAGCTTCGCGGTATTTGTCCTTAAATGCTTTTTTGTCGGGAATTTGGTCAAAGTTATAAAAAGAAGTACCCTCATAGCCAGACAGCTTGAGGGTAGATTGAGCAATTTTTTGTAACATCTGACCACCAGAAAGGTCGCCCATGTAGCGCGTGTAGGCGTGACCAATTAATAATGCAGGTTCATAAGCAGATAATTGTTGAATCCGGGCGATGTATTTTTTGCCATTGTTAGAAGGTGCGATTAAATTGCGCCAGTTGCTGCCATAGTAAAATACCATGTCTGTTTCTAAAGCTGCCTGACGATTTAATTCAGGAAAGTACATTCCACCAATTACCGGGTTGTTTTGCTGATTGGCTAATGCTGCTTCGAGTTCACTGTAAACAAAATACAAGTTACCCAAAAACTTTGCAAAGCAGTCTTTATCAACCACACCTTTCAGAAAACATTTCATAAATCCCACATTTTCGGCGGCGGTGTGGGCTTTTTGCGTACCAGTACGCAGTTTGAGGGCTAGGTTACTACTCATTTTGGATTCCTTTATCACCGACTTACATTAAATGGAGAGATTAGAGGTTAGGGGTGAGAGGTTAGAGGCTAGAGGCTAGAGGTTAGGGATTAGGGGCTGGTTTTAATTACTCAGCACTCACACTTCGACTTCGCTCAGTGAACAACACTCAGCACTCAAAACTCAGCACTTTTAAAAGAATTTACGTCAGAGATGAAGGATTGTTATTCTAGATGTAGAGGGGAAAAGTATCGGCATCACTATCACTTCAACCAGCAACTACCATTGCCGATACTATTCTGAGAGATTTTTGCTCTCCCAAAATCATTTAACTATCAATACTTGTATAACTATACAGCTATTAATATTTCTTTATATTCCCCAATATTTAGACAAATTTAGCGATGTTGCATTGCTACTTCTCTTAAAAGCGGGGAAATTAGCCGCAAAACCACAGCTACAACCCTGAGAAACCTGAGCATTAAGGTTATCTCGTGATATTTGCTTTTCCATAATTCAACTGATGCGGATTTACAACATTTTATGCTTATATAACTATTAAAAGATAAAATAATGTAAAGGAGTCTCATGGTCGATTCAGTTGCAACCCCAGAGCCGCAATTGCTAAAGCCGGGTATTAAAGCGCCTGTTGCAGAAACTTTATTAACACCCAGGTTTTACACTACAGACTTTGATGCAGTGGCGAAATTGGATATATCGGCTAATGAGGCTGAAATCAAGGCTGTGATTGATGAATTGCGGGCTGATTACAACCGCCATCACTTTGTGCGTGATGATGAGTTTAAGCAGTCATGGGATCACATTACAGGAGAAAAACGCCGCGCCTTTATTGACTTTTTAGAACGTTCTTGTACTTCGGAGTTTTCTGGATTTCTTTTATTTAAAGAATTATCACGTCGTCTGAAAAAAAATAACCCGTTGCTATCTCAAGCGTTTGAATATTTGGCGCGGGATGAGGCTCGTCATGCAGGGTTTTTGAATAAATCAATGGCAGATTTGAACCTGTCATTAGATTTAAACTTTTTAACCAAAAACCGCACATATACCTTTTTCCCGCCAGAGTGGATTATTTACACAGTTTACCTATCGGAGAAAATTGGTTATTGGCGATATATTTTAGTGCATCAGCACATGCAAGAGCATCCAGAATATCAGTTTTATCCGTTGTTCCGCAAGTTTGAGAGTTGGTGTCAAGACGAAAATCGCCACGGAGATTTCTTTAAAGCATTGTTGCGATCGCAAACTAAACTCTGGAAAAGTTGGACAGCAAAATTGTGGGTGCGATTCTTTTTGCTGACTGTGTTTGCTACCCATACAATGACTGTATTTGAACGCGCATCATTTTACGAAGTGATTGGGATTCATCCTCGTAAATACAACAACAGAGTTATTCAAGAGACAAATAACACTTCTGCACGCGCATTTCCCCTCATCTTGAATACAAATCACCCGTTATTTTTCTGGCGCTTAGAACAGTGTTCAGAAAATAACTTGAAAATTGCGGCAATTAAAAACAGTAATCAGCCTGGCATAGTGAAATTATTCCAACAAATTCCGCCAATTGTTGCTATTTTTTGGCACATGTTACAGCTATATCTAATTAAACCAATTGAGACCGAATCTACACGCGGTACAGTTCTTTAATTAGTTTTGTTGAGCTATTGCTTTTAGGTGGACACAATTATTTAGAAGACGCATTTCGACTCCCTTCGGCTACGCTCAGGGCGAGTCGCTCAATGCTCAATAGACCTAATAAAAGAGGGTTGAGCGGAGCGATGCACTGAGCCTGTCGAAGTGTCGAAACCCGTTCATTTCAATTTAGGTTTAATTTATTTCTTATACTTAACTATAGGAATACGGTTTTATTCCCGAATTTACTGGTGTGCCAAGAAAGTAGGGAAGAAGTCTTGTCTAAATTAACTAATTGTTTTTAGAAGTTGAATATTAGTCCTATGGTTGCTAATAAAATAATCATAAATATTTTTGCTACATCACATCCCCGATTTATTTAATAAATCGGGGATATTTATTTAGGTAAAAAGTGTGTTATTGGTGCCATTTTTTATTTAAAAAATAAATTTTCTGGATTCATTATCTACGTACGTATATCTGTTGATAGAGAAGATAATTACGCCGCGAGATTGAGGGAAATTATGGCGAAAAAGGATAGTAATAGGATTATTGAACTCAATAAATTTGTGATCACAAGATTTTAATTAATTAGGAGAAGTGAGAATGGTTGCTGGTGTACGGAGACGCTCTATAGGTGTATTTTCTAATCGCAGGGATGCTGAAGAAGCATTACATGAATTGAGAAATTCTGGCTTTCCGATGGATAGAGTCTCTGTGATTGCGAGAGATGCTGATGGTAAAGATGAGATTGCTGGTACGCAAGTCAGCGATCGCGTGGGCGATAAATCTGACGAAGGTGCGGCGGTGGGTGCAGCTACAGGCGGCGCTTTAGGCGGTTTAACAGGCTTATTAGTTGGGCTGGGAACTTTAGCCATCCCTGGAATTGGGCCGATTATGTTGGCGGGTGCAACTGCAACAGCGATCGCCACTACTATTGCTGGGGCTGGTATTGGCGCAGTAGCTGGTAGTTTAATTGGCGCTTTGATTGGTTTGGGAATCCCCGAAGAACGGGCTAGAGTTTATAACGAACGTGTCCAAAGCGGTGGTTATTTGGTCATCGTCGATGGTACAGATGATGAAATTGCCAGAGCTGAAGCCATTTTACATCGTCGGGGAATTGAAGAGTATGGCATTTACAATCATCCCCATGCTCATGAAGTTGATCCCACAACAAGTTATGTCAAACATGCTTTAGGTTACTTTAGTCTGCGTCAAGATGCGGAAGCCGCAATTAATGATTTACGGGTGGCTGGCTTTCCTCTGAGCCAAATTTCCTTGATTCATCGGGAGTCAATCAATCAAACAGCTTTAAAAGAAGTGAATTATAGCGATCGCCTGGATGCTGTACGCTATGGATTACCAGATGACCGCACCCGCTTTTATAACGAGCGCATCAATCACGGCGATTACATCGTTGCAGTCAGTGGTACAGATGACGAAATTCATCGGGCGGCGGCGATTCTCAACCGCCATAGAATTCAACATTGGCAAATTTTTGACCCCCACAGCCACGCCACAACACCCTTACACCAAAACCGCCGCGCCATAGGTGTATTTTCCCACCGCCATGATGCAGAAGCCGCACTCAATGAACTGAGAGATGCTGGTTTCCCCATGAATCGCGTTTCACTAATTGCTAAAGACACAAATGGTCATGGTGTGGCTGGTGTCGGTAACAAAGCTGATGAAGGTGCGAAAGCCGGAGCCGCTACAGGTGGTGCATTGGGTGGTTTAGGCGGCTTATTAGTTGGATTGGGTGCATTAGCCATTCCCGGAATTGGGCCTGTGATTGCTGGTGGTGCATTAGCAACCGCTTTAGCCACAACTGTAGCTGGTGGGGCGATTGGTGCAGCTGCTGGTGGTTTGGTTGGTGCATTAGTGGGATTAGGGATTCCCGAAGACAGAGCAAGAATTTATAGCGATCGCTTTCAACGCGGCGATTACTTAGTCATGGTCGATGGTACAGACACAGAAATTCAACACGCCCAAACTATTCTGCAACGTCGCGGGATTGAAGACTTTGACATTTTTGATGCGACTGATGTTGATACCGAATCCCGTCGCGGTGGGGATTGGACAAGACATCAAGAAACCCCAGTGATTGAAACTGGTCGCGCTAATTATCCAGTAACAGGCGATCGTGTAGATCCCACTGTCACCATCGTTGATCGCCGAGACGACCTACTTTAACTAAAACAAAAAACCCTTCATTGTCAATCTATTGATCATTAAACCAATGAAAAAACTAGCGCCCTTTTTTGTTAGTAGCTTATTACTTCTTGGTGCTGTTGCTTGTCAAAATCCTTCTCGCACCAGCGAATCAGCACCCGACACAGTAAATCAAAATCCTGCTTTCCCAGCTGCACAAACAACTCAAGAAGCAAAAGAAGACGCTCAAAGTGAACTGCGCCGCCGACAACTTAATGAAGATATCCGGGCGCGAGAACAACGCAACAATGCTACTGGTGGCGATACCCAAAGAGCAACAGGCGACTTAGCCAGTGAAGTACGTTCTAAATTAGAAGCCAACATTCCTGATGGTCAGCTTACAGTTGCTGCTGATGAAAAAGGTACAGTCACTGTGAATGGTACTGTCAAAAATCAGGATCAACTGAATAAAATTCAGCCTCTAGCACAAGAAATCAAAGGTGTGAAGAGCGTAGTTAACAAAGCTGTCGTGGCTCCTGCTAAACAATAATCAAATATAGTCCTAGCAGCTGCTTCGACTCCACCCCGCAAGTCCGGGGTGTACACACAACTCTGATAAAGTTGCCTGGTAGTACTTCGCTCCCCCCTAGCCTAGGTTAGGGGGGAGCGAAATGCTAATCATATTTCCGCCGACCTGTACTATAGCGATTCTCGGTTGGATGAGATACATTTCAACCCCACCCCCAACCCCCTCACAAGTGTAGGTTTTTAACAGAGTGATGAGTAGCGACTCTAAAAATCACGATTTAATCAGAGTTCCACCCCCCTAACACCCTTACACCCCTACACCCTAAATCAAGGTTTTTGGGGCATAACGTAAAAAACCTACACCTGTCAGCCCCCAACCCCTCCCCCGAAGTTTGCTCAACGGGGGGAACCCCCGCACGCAACTTCTCTCCGCACGCGGGGAGGGGAGCGTTTGCGTTAGCAAATGCGGGGTGGGGTTCCGACTGTATTACAAGCAAGTAAGAACCGCTATAGCCTCTGTAATTTTTATGATTCATCTCGAAATTCGAGAATATGCTGGGCAGTAACTTGTGGTTGTTCTAGATGGGGAATATGACCTGAGTCTTGAATCCAAATGAGTTTACTATGGGGAATGGCACGTTTGAATCTTTTTGCATCTGTAGTGCCTAAGATTTTGTCTGAGTCGCCCCAGAGAATTAATGTAGGTTGCAGAATTTGTCCTAGTTGCTTAAATCTAAAAGCACTGTAACCACCACTTTTGGTAAAAGCAATTAAAGCTAGATGCCAACTCGGCATTTCTAGATGCAGTCCGCCACAATATGTAGCATCTAGAGTTACTAGATTGGGGTTTTTATAAGCAGTGCGAGAAATGCGATCGCGGACTTTGGGATTACGCAAAAATTCTGTCGCCCAATTATCCAAGGGCGGAAACATGAATTTTGCTAAAGGTGAACCTGCTTTTAACCCAGCACTATCAATCAACACCAGTTTTTTGACGACTTCTGGATAGGTGAGGGTAAAGTCAATGGCGGCTGCACCTCCCATCGATGCACCCACCAAAATTACAGGCTCTTTAATTAAGGTTTTCCAGAAATAATATAGATGGGTTTTAATGGCGACGGGACTAAATGCTATGTCTTGGAGTCTGTCGGTAAAGCCAAAACCGAGTAAATCCACTGCCCAGGTTTGATTATTTTCTGCCAGTAGTGGTAGTAGTCGGCGAAATTCTAATACAGAACTATCAAAACCGTGGATGAGTAAAATTGGTGTGCCACCACTGCCTTGTTTCACATAAGTGGTGGTGATTGGTTCGGCAGATAAAGGAGTAGCGATCGCTTGACTTTGGATACTACAAGCTAGGGCGATCGAGTTTGGTTCAGTTAATTGCCTAACTGCGGCTGGTAAAAAGCTAGGAAACATAAATTATAGTTTACAGCACCCCATCACCAAAATTGTGCTGATTTGTTAGCTAATGACTCAGTGTACCGAAAAAAAACACTCCTGAATGTCACCATTGGAGCCAACCCCGCGTAAAATAAAGATCACTCTATTTATTGTCTCAGGAGCTAATGCCATGCCAATGGCTGTTGGCGTAATTGAAACTTTAGGTTTTCCATCTGTGTTAGCCGCAGCAGATGCAATGGTGAAATCTGCCGCAGTCACGCTGGTATATTATGGACTAGCGGAAAGTGGTCGCTTTGTTGTTGCTGTCCGAGGACAAGTTGCTGAAGTCAACAGAGCTGTTGAACAAGGTATAAACGCTGGGGAGCAGGTAAAGGCAGAAACAGTAATCACCCATTATATAGTTCCTAATCCCCCGGAAAATGTGGAAACAGTTCTGCCCATCCACTTCACCCAGAAATCTGAGCCTTTCCGGATCTTCTAAACAGTTTCGCCATTAAAATTTGTAACAAAGCTGCCTACAATTAATTTTGCAGCGATACATACGTTTATCTATATCAGGAGATGAAGAATGTCACTACAGGCAGTTGGTTCGCTGGAAACAAAGGGTTTTCCTGCTGTGTTAGCCGCAGCAGACGCAATGGTAAAAGCAGGACGAGTTACCCTCGTTGGTTATATCCGAGTTGGTAGCGCACGCTTTACGGTGAATATTCGGGGAGATGTTTCGGAAGTGAAAACCGCGATGGCTGCCGGTGTGGAAGCAGCAGAAAATGTTTATGGAGGCACATTAGAATCTTGGGTCATTATCCCTCGTCCTCATGAAAACGTTGAGGCTGTTTTACCAATTGCTTACACCGCAGAAGTACAGCAGTATCGTGACTCTGTAGAAAATCCGATCATCAGGTCTGGTAACGGCAGATAAAATTAGCAGGTTCATCCCACAGCTAAAGTCAAAAGTCCCCAGTCCAATTGCTAATCAATGATTAATAATTGCGACTAGACTATTGACTTTTTGCTAAGTATGCTGTTTCAATTTTATTCCATTTGTCACAAGCATTACTCTCCTGGGCAACTAACTCTTAAAAGAAACAAATTACTTCGAGGACTGGTTGTCAGTTTTGCGTATAATTAAAAAAAATTGCTTTACCCACAGCATGAGATTTTAAGAAAATTGTAGTGTTAGCGATCGCCGCAATCTTTCACACAACTTCCTCTACCGATAGAAATTAAGGAGTGAACTGTAAACTATGGCTTTTAGATATGATCGCCATAGACAAGTTAGTAGAAATTGATAAGAAAAATTACATATTTCCTAAAACACGAAATAAAGACTTGATGACGTGAAACTTATCCACTCAAGCTAACGTCTGGAATTTCGAGAAATCTCACTAGTTCTTGAGCAGTAGTGTAGACTTTCTCGTTTTTACTAACTGAAGCCCTTTAATCCTAGTTTGTCCTGATCAGATTGATTTAGGATTAGTTAGCTTTTTAGGTATTTTAATGATAAGTTGACAAAAATTGAAAATTGTGAAATATGGAAAAAATTGCTAACTACAAAATTTTTTATTGTGCAGAGAATAAAAATCACAAATTAATCTGAAAACTTCTGCATAAAGTTTGAGAATAAAAACGTAAATAAAAATAGAATCGCTGAAATGTCTTCATGAAAGCGACCGATTCATGGACAACTGCCAGCCAAGATGTTAAGAGTGAGTGACGATCAACGGGGGTTGTGATGCAAACTTTAAGGCAAGGTTTTGAGGAAAACAATCTCACTATGGCAACAGATGCAGACAAACTGGCCCAGTATTGGCATAAACGCCTAGCTGTAGAAATTCCAGAACAAAGTACATCTGTGAGAGAGAGTATTGTTTTGTGGCTTTTGGGCAAAGACTTAAACAGATTTGAACTATTAGACCCCAAACAACTAGAAATTGCTAAACAAGCAATGGAATATCGCTGGAAAATTTTACATCAACGCTACTTGGGTCTTGGTAGAGAACGAGCTTATCGTAACTTAATTACTCGCTTGGGGAGTTTAGTCAGCTTACGCCATAAAATTCAAACTTGGGTAGCACTCAGCCGCGATCGCCAGCGCAGTGTTATGGATGTTTTACAAGAAGTGATTCAAGAACTGCTGCAAAGCGATAATTATATGCAGCAACAAATGGCCTGCATTGCCGAATTTACCACCGACAGAAGACTGCAAGATACATTACTATTTGCCAGCATTGAAGAGTATGCCTTGCGGCCAGTCCGCAATCAACCGCTACTAGTTTACAGATTTGTCAATTACTTGCGTCGGACTCAGCGCGGTGGCTTAACTCAAGTACCAGGTAGCGATATGGTGCGACTGGTTTCCGAAGAAATTCTCACCGATGACAGTGATAATCGCGTCAACTTAGTAGATAATCAAGCGATCGCCGAATATCAAGAAGCCCAACAACTAGAAGAACAACAAGCACTGCGCCAGTCCGTGCAAACAGAATTTGCCGACTACTTACAAGAAAATCTCGGACAAGACGCAGTAGATTGGTTGCGGCTATATCTCCAAGGCAAATCTCAAGACGAAATTGCCAAACAACTGCAAAAACCCATTCGAGAAATCTATCGTCTGCGGGAGAAAATCAGCTACCATGCAGTCAGAGTTTTTGCCCTCAAAGGTAAACCAGAACTGGTCAATAGCTGGCTATCCATTTCCTTAGAAGAACATAATTTAGGACTGACACCTAACCAATGGCAGCAACTTTATCAGAAATTAACGCCATTGGGTCAGAAAGTGCTAGATTTACGCAAAGCAGGTCATTCCCTAGAAGCGATCGCCCAACAGTTAAGTCTGAAAACTCATCAAGCAATGGGAGAATGGACAAAAATTTATCTCACCGCCCAATCCTTGAGAACCGAAGAATCAGAAGCATAAGTAGCCACCGCAATTCCTAGCCATGAATTCATTAAGGACTTTGCGGAAAGCCTTTCCCTGCTCCCTAAAAGCAACCAAGACTAACTAGTACAGAAAAATTTATACCTATCGAACCTGGCATTATCTTACTGAGATTAATTTAATTTTTACCAAGAACACAAAGTATCTTTATTTACTGCCAACTAGCTTAGAGCAAAATAAAATATAAGGAAACTGTAAATAATTAAACCTATGTTGTCTTCAGAGGACAAATCAAATGATACCGAAGCCAGTGAGCAGCAGGTACTATCGAATATACCGATCAACTTAGAGCAAGAAAGCGATCGCCAACAAATATTTCAGCTAATTGATCATCTCTTGTCCTTTGAAGCTTGCTTGTACCACCAAATTCTGCCCTTTCGACTAGAAGGTAACAAATTACTCCTGGGGATGGTGCATCCGCAAGACAGTAGCGCCCTTGATTACGTAAATCGCATCCTCGCTTATATCAACTGCACAATGGTGGCTCATGAAATTGCCAGCGACAGCCACCGCCACATCCTCTCAGCCTACCTCAACTATAAAAATACCTTTAGCTCCAATATCCCCACCTTAAATCAAGCTGATTTCAAATCATCTCAACAGCAACCACCAACATCAATGGTGGAAAACATGGAAACTCCTAAAAATATTCCAGAACCCAACCTTTCAGCCTTAGCTCAAAAGCTTAAAGCAGAAATCACCGAAGCATCCCTGGCAACAAATTTAACCATCCTGCCAGTGCCTACCCCAGAACTATCCACTCCGGTGGAAGTGCTGGCACTACTCCCACCCAAAAAACTACTAGAAGAATTACTCGGTCGAGTTTTGGGTGGTGGCATTGGTCGCTTGTATTTAGAAAGACAACCCTATCAAGGTAGGATACTCTGGAGTGATAACGGTGTTGTCCAGTCAGTACTGGATAATTTACCCCTGTCAGTGTTTCAAGGCGTACTGAATGAATTAAAGCGATTTGCCGGTTTACCTATAGCCACAATTACAGAACCAAAACAAATAGAAAAAGAATGTTTATATCAACAAAACCGTTTGTTATTACGCCTGCGAGTCATGCCAGGGATTTACGGTGAAGAAGCCACACTACAAGTACTGCGGGGAGCCGCTTTAAAGTTTTATCAACAACAACAATTAGGTCGTCTCAGCCGTGATGTTTTGGGTATTTCTCAACAACTGAGCTATAAATTACAAGAACTGCATCAACGGCTCATACTTAACTCTAGCCTCACATCAGAGCAAGCAGATGCTTTAGATAATTTAAATCGCATTGTGGAAAATTTAGACCAACAAGTCAAAATACTCACAGCAAATAGCGATTCAATGAGCAAATAATAAATCACAATTGGGTCAGTAAAACCTCTGATTTCGATCCCTGACATAATTGCTATGTTGTAAGGGAACATTAGACCGAAAAACCATAGCTTGTTAGTCTTAATTATTACATTTTAAATATGTATTAATACTATGGTAACAGGTTTAAAACTTATAGCAGTCAACTAAATTTTCCATTATTGAATTCATTTTTTACAGATATTTCATGCAGACTGAGGTTTTTAGTGAACTTTTCCCCTTGCTGAGTACAGCCAACCCACAAACTTTAGAATGGCTGCTCAATGTTGCCGTTGATCACGAATATCCCGTAGGACGAGCCGTATTGATGGAAGATGCCTGGGGTAACGCCGTTTACTTTGTGGTATCCGGCTGGGTAAAAGTCCGCCGTACCTCTGGCGAAGATTCTGTGGCTATAGCGATTTTAGGTCGGGGTGATTTTTTTGGCGAAATGGCGATTTTAGATGAATCTCCACGTTCTACTGATGTAATTGCCCTTTCACCTGTAAAATTACTGAGTATTTCTAGAGAGCGTTTTATTCAAATCTTGTTTAAAGATCCACAATTACACCATCGGATGCTGCAACTGATGGTGCGAAGAATCCGACAATTTAACCAACGTTTACAAATTCGCTCTTCACCACCAGCCGTCAAACTGGCTCATACCTTAGTTAGTTTGGGTGAAAGTTATGGACAAGACTCCGAACGTGGTAAAGAAATTTTTAATATTCCCTTTAAAGATTTGGCGGAAGTGACAGAAATCGGAGTTGAGGAAACCACCAAAATCATGGAAAAACTGCATGAAAAAGGATGGATCACAATCGATAATGCTAATAACATCATTTACTTGGTTAACTTCAAGCAACTGATGAATTTGGCAGGGAAAGTCTAATTCTGGGTTGAATGTGGATTCAAAGAAATTCAACTGCTACGACAACTGATTTACATTAGCTATCCAAGTCCGAGACTGAGGAACTTTGGGACTAACGACTGATGCTGGTGTTAGGAAGTCTTGAAAAAAAGAAACGGTAGCAGCCACAAACGTAAATTTTGGCAATGGTGTGGAGCATAAAGAGTTGAGTGACCAGCTTTGAAATCAGCTCTACTGACTATTTTTGATGAAAAACGCCCAAGCATCAAAAATGCTGGAAACAGATGCTTGGTGGGAAAAATTAATTAATTATGGATAAAAAGACTGGAAGCTTTGATATTAATTATAAAATATTAATTAATTGTAAATTTTTTCCAAATCGTGCTTTCACACTGCTTGATTCCTCGTTCTTTACAAAGTCCCTCCATTGACTATTAATTATTGACTAATAACTATAAACTCATAACTTATCACTCCTGTCTACTACTACAAATGACTGAAGCAACAGCACCTCGTCTCGAAATTGGCGTTAAGGAAACCGTACCGACGATTCATTACCTGGTCGCAATGCCCCAACCAGAAACCCATCTGTTTGAAGTGAGCTTGCAGCTGGTTAATCACTCATCCCCAACCCTGGATTTGAAAATGCCCGTCTGGACACCAGGTTCTTACCTCGTGCGGGAATACGCCAAGAATCTCCAAGATTTTGCCGCTTTTAGTGGAGAGCAACCTTTACCTTGGCGTAAAATCAACAAAAACCACTGGCAGATCAACACAAACGGTATTTCGGAATTAACTGTACGTTACCGTATATTTGCCAATGAGCTATCGGTACGGACAAACCATTTGGATGGTACCCACGGTTATTTTAACGGTGCAGCCCTGTTTTTTAGAGTCCGGGGCTATGAAACGTTGCCAATTCAAGTAACGATTGTACCGCCGCATCCCGAATGGCGAGTGACGACAGCCTTACCTTCAGTTGATGAACAGTCATTCACTTTTTACGCAGCCGATTTTGATACTCTTGTCGATACTCCCTTTGAAATTGGTGATCATAAGTTATACCGCTTTGAGGTTTTGGGAAAACCTCACGAATTGGCGATTTGGGGACAGGGTAATTACCAAGCACAACAAGTAATTGCGGATATTCAAAAAATCATTCATGTAGAAGCACAGATGTTTGGCGGGTTGCCTTACGACAGATATGTGTTTCTGCTGCATTTGTTTGCTCAAGCCTATGGTGGCTTGGAACATAAAAACTGCTGTTCTTTGATTTATCAGCGTTTTGGTTTTAATTCACCAGATAAATACGATCGCTTCATTCAATTGGTGGCGCACGAGTTCTTTCACTTGTGGAATGTAAAACGGATTCGCCCAAAAGCTTTAGAGGTGTTTGATTACGACCGGGAAAGCTACACTTCGTCTCTGTGGTTTTGTGAAGGAACAACCAGTTACTATGATTTGCTGATTCCTCTACGGGCAGGAATTTATGGTGCCAAATCATATTTTCATAATTGGAGTAAGGAAATTTCCCGATTTTTGACTACCCCAGGGCGGAAGGTGCAATCACTGGCTGAGTCCAGTTTTGATGCCTGGATTAAACTTTATCGCCCAGATGCTAATAGCAATAATTCCCAAGTTTCTTACTATTTGAAGGGAGAAATGGTGTCTTTATTGCTAGATTTGCTGATTCGAGAGCGATCGGCAAATCAGCGTTCTTTGGATGATGTGATGCGGTTGATGTGGCGCAAATTTGGCAAATCGGAAATTGGTTATACACCCGAAGAGTTGCAGGAAGTAATTGAATCTGTCGCAGAGATGGATTTGACGGACTTCTTTAATCGCTACATTAATGGCACGGACGAGTTGCCGTTTAATCAGTATCTAGAACCTTTTGGCTTACAGGTGATTGCCGATAAAGAAGAAGAACCTTACCTTGGATTGAGATTAAATACCGAAAATGGCAGAGAAATTGTCAAGTTTGTAGAATTTGGTTCGCCTGCACAATTGGCAGGAATTGATGCGGGTGATGAGTTACTAGCGATCGCTGGTATCCGTGTCACTTCCCATCAACTAAGCGATCGCTTAAAAGATTACCAAGCAAACGACGTAATTCAAGTAACCGTTTTCCATCAAGATGAACTACGTACCTGTTCTGTGACTCTGGCGGCACCACGTCCAAGTAAATATCAAGTAGTTCCGGTTAACAATCCCAATAACACACAAAAAGAAAATTTTGCAGGTTGGTTAGGCATACCACTGGCCAGCCTGCGTTAAAACTGCTACTTTTGAATCTTTTTATTGCTCAGGCAATTCACAGGGGCGCAATAAATATATTGCGCCCCTGTGAGTTTTTGCTAAGATACATCCCTAAAAAAATAAAGTCAGCAATTTTTTGATAAGTTGATACTAAGCATGACAAATTAATTAGGAATAATTATGAATATCAATTTATCAGTTAACCGCCTCCTAAAATGGCTAATTTTAACACTCTTGTTTCCGCTATTATTTCTTAATGGATGGCTATTATTAAAGTTTTTTCAATATTTTCAACCTTTAGTAACTATTCTTGTATTAGCATCTTTGTTTGCTTTTATTTTAAATTACCCTGTTGCGTTACTAGAGAGGAAAGGATTAAACCGCAACTATGGAGTTACGCTAGTTTTTGTCTTAGCTACGTTGATATTAGTAACTTTTGCAACTACGTTATTGCCCATAGTTTCTCAGCAATTTAATGAAATGGTGAAATTACTACCCCAATGGATTGATTCTAGTGAGACAAAATTACAGGTTTTAAATGATTGGGCCTTTAGCCAGAAAAGCCGCATAGATTTTAGTCAGATTTTTACCAAAATTACTGATAAAATTCCCGAAGAAGTGGAATATCTTTCAGATAAGCTGTTAAGCATTATCATCGACACAATTGATAGCATTTCTGGTGCATTAATTACCGTAGTTTTAAGTTTTTACTTGTTGTTAGATGGGGCAAGATTGTGGCAAGGTATATTTAAGAAGTTACCTTGGGATTCTGCCCAAAAAATTGGTAAATCAATCCAACAAAACTTTCAAAATTACTTGATTGGTCAAGGCACATTAGCTTTATTGATGGGACTTGCTCAAACATTCATGTTTTTGCTGTTTCAAGTCCAGTTTGGATTACTTTTTGGCTTAGGAGTAGGAATTTTAAGCTTAATTCCCTTTGGTGATGTGTTTAGTTTGATTATAATTACTTTAATTATCGCTACCCATGATTTTTGGTTAGCAGTCAAAGTGTTAGCCGTAGCTTTGATCATAGATCAACTCATTGACCAAGTGATTGCTCCACGTTTATTAGGAAGTTTCACAGGGATAAGACCTATTTGGGTGTTAATTTCTTTATTAGTAGGAACTTACATTGGTGGCGTTTTAGGATTAATTATTGCCGTACCAGTGGCTGGTTTTATTAAAGATGTTGGAGATGGCTTTGCTGTATCGAATCATTCTGATAAGGCGGTTGTCGGTGAAGATGCAGAAATGTTACCTCAAGAACCTACATCTGCTTGAAACAAACCCCTCATACCAAATTAAAAGTATATTGATTGGTTATTAAATACCTTTAAATCCCATTTCGCTTTCTACTTGTTGCACCTCGGTAGAATTTACCTGATTGGCGGTGGTTACTCTACGAGTTTGACGCATCACTCCCAGTTGGCTAATAAATATGCCAACGACAATCAAACTACCACCTATATATTGAGGTAAAGTTGGGACTTCATCTAAGATAAAATAAGCCGCCAAAATGCCTGCAATGGGAGCAAATGAGCCAACTAAAGAAGCTACGGATACAGTAGAAGCTCTCAAACCTTTAAACCACAGGGACTGGCCTAAAACTACAATCACCACACTATAAAGCAACATCCACCGCCACAAAAAAGGCGAAAATACTTCGACAAAATGATGTTGACCGTATAACTTTAAAGCCAGAAAGAAAAATACGACAGTACCTAAAGCAGTGCGATAAATTGTAAAAATTCCTAAAGGAATGTGGGAGACAGATTTTTTCCCTATCACGGTAGCGATGGCGGCTGCGACTGCTGCGACTGCTGCTAGAATTTCGCCTGTACCCAAGTGAAACCCAGGCATATTAGTTATATGAGTTCCCGTTGGCTGGAGTATAACAGTTAGTGTCACGCCAATAAAAGCCGCGATCGCACCCACAATTTCCCATAGATTTACCCGTTCTTTTAATAACCAAATTGATAAAGCTAAAGCCAGTGGTGGTTCTAGTCTGCCAACCAAAATCACATTATTGACATTGGTGAGCGCCAATGCCTGAAAAATTAACCCAGGGGCTAAAGCTCCTGATAGGATAGAAACCACCGACAACACTAACCAATTCTTCACAGATATTTGCTTCAATGCTGTTTTGTTCCACTGCTGCCTATAGATAAGCATCAGAACCAATAAGGCGCAGATATTACCGACAAACAAAACATTACATAAAGAAATCGGGTTTCTGCCATTTATTAAGTTTTGCGAGCCGATTTCTGTTAATTTGCGCGTAATTGCGCCAGATGCGCCGAAAATGACGATTGCGAGCCAGAGATAGGCTTGACTGGGAATTCTATCAATGAAACGATGCCATCTTCTCAGGCTAGTCACAACAATACCACTTATAGTTGCAATACAAATATTAGGAATCCGATTTGATTTCTGAATCTAGTTGTGTGGTGCGCGTTCGCAAAGCGTCTCGCAGAGAAGCGCAGCGCAAGCGCGATAGGCAGGGAGTAGGGAATGGGGAGTAGGGAGTAGGAAAGAAGCCTGACCTGAGTTTACTGATTTTTTTCATAAATCAAATATAAGTCCTATAACATCCAGAATACTAAAAGATATTAGCTTATATTTAGCTGATAACAGGCTGGAACACTGTTAAAAATTACCTAAGATTTTTGGACATCACACTTACCTGAGAAAATGCTGAGTTTAAACTGAATCTTCTCAAGGAATAAACTCAGACAATTTATGGCTAAGTTTCAGATGAGGTTCAGTAGTGTCTGAGATGCTCTGGATAGCTGCTATAAATCTCAAACACAAGGAATATTAACCAATGAAATTCGCCCCTTCTTTACTAACAGGTGTTGCCGTAGCTGGGTTGTTGACAGTTGCTAATGTTACATTACCAAGCGTAAACCCTTCACAAACTCAAGCAATTGCGGCTGAAGGCAAAGATGCTTTAGGTTTGACTCCTCAACAAGAAATCGATTTGATCACCAAGCATAAAGGTACACCTGGTAGTGGTGATCAACTGCGTCGTTTTTTCTTTGGCGACCTTGAACCAATTGGAATTCAACCTGGTGGTGCAGGTCAAGTTGTTAACCTTTACAACAAAGCTAACAACGTTACATTTTCTTACTGTTCTACCTTTGATGTTGTGGTCGCAGTGAAAAAAGGTAAAGTTCCGAAATTTCCTGCTAATGAAGTTAAGTAATTTTGTGTAGTAATTAAGTCAGATAAATAAACTTTAGGGTAGTCAACAAGATATTTGTTACTACCCTAATTTTTTGAGGGATTTTATTTAAGAACGGAGAGGGGGGGATTTGAACCCCCGAAGAACTTACATCCTTAACGCATTTCGAGTGCGCCGCATTCAACCACTCTGCCACCTCTCCAGGTACTGATAGAAATGCGAAGACGTTCCTCAGCTATGATAACATTCCAAATCCAGAGAGCGATCGCTTGTTTGGGAAATCCGCATTAGACTTATATGATCATGATGAAAATTTTCATGAAACTTCAACCTTCTGCCAAACGTCAGTTTTCCAGCCATGACTTATCCCAAGCTATTCCAGATTGTAGAGGTTATCGCTGGAGAAAGTACTTGAGATAATTAGTATAAAATCAGAAATTCTGAACCCCCAATTTCTATGAAGCCCTGCAATCAATCGCTAACATCACCCCTACGTCGCTTTGGTCTAGCCTTGGTACTCCCAGCCGCACTTTTAGGCGCATTTACCTTTCCTAGCCAAACACAAACAGCAACCGCGCAGTCTGCTGGTGGTAATCGCCCTTTAACTATTCGCTCAGATATCCAAGAATATGACGCTAAAAGCCAAATTATCACCGCCCGTGGTAATGTGCAGATGTTGTATCCAGCGCGGCAAATCCAAGCAACGGCGGCTCAAGCACAATACTTTAGCAAAGAACGCCGCATAGATTTTAGTGGCAACGTCTATATTTTGCAGCAAGGCGGCAATAGTATTCGGGCAGAGAAGGTGACATATTTAATTGATGAAGGCAGGTTTGTTGCTTTACCCCAAAGTAATCGTCAAGTCGAATCGATTTATATGGTGGAAGACTCGGAAGTAGGTGGACAAAATACTACACCAGCCCCCAAAACCCCAAATCTCAAGCCAGCCAATTAACATTTAAGTAGAATTGCAGAAAATAACCTCCTGGTTTATCCTCACAATAATTTAAAATCTAAAATTGGCATGGTTAACCTAAGTTGAAAAAGCGATGAGTGCTGAGGAAAAAACTAGTTTCTAGCCTCTAGCCCCTTTTTCAGCAGTCCTAGTGTATGCAGTTCACGATTACTACTTAGTATCAATTAACGCAGATAGTGAAAATTGTTTTAGAGAATATTCACAAATCTTACGGCAAGCGAGCCATTGTCAATCGTGTCAATCTTTCCGTGATTCAAGGTGAGGTCGTTGGTTTACTAGGCCCCAATGGCGCTGGCAAAACGACGACCTTTTATATTGCCACAGGTTTAGAAAGACCCAATCAAGGGCGCGTTTGGCTAGATACTCAAGATATTACTGGTATGCCAATGGACAAAAGAGCGCGTTTGGGTATTGGCTATTTAGCCCAAGAAGCCAGTATATTTCGCCAACTTAGTGTGCAGGATAATATACTCTTGGTGTTAGAGCAAACCAATGTTCCCAAACGAGAGTGGTCGAAGCGATTGTATACTTTGCTGAAGGAGTTTCGGTTAGAGAAAGTAGCTAATAGTAAAGGGATTCAACTCTCTGGTGGTCAACGACGACGAACAGAATTAGCTAGGGCGTTGGCGGCGGGAAGAGAAGGGCCAAAGTTTTTATTGTTAGATGAACCGTTTGCTGGGGTTGATCCGATCGCAGTAGCAGAAATTCAAGAAATTGTAGCAGGACTGCGCGATCGCGGTATGGGAATCTTAATCACAGATCACAATGTGCGTGAAACTCTGGCTATTACTGACCGCGCCTATATTATGCGCGAAGGACAAATTCTCGCTTCTGGTACGGCTGAAGAACTGTACAGCAATCCTCTTGTGAGGCAATACTATTTAGGTGATAATTTTCACGTTTAAAAAACCGAAAAATTTAAATTGATATAAAAATCCTCAATGATTTATCAACATCTCTCTGCCTTGTCTCCCTTGTCTCTTTTATTCATACATCAAATAGGACTGCTATAAGTTACAAACTACGCATTAACCAGGGTTGAACCATTAAATTTTAATTGCTTATGATTTCCACAAAGCAACAGTCTTTTTATAGTATTAATTCACTGCTGCCATTTACGATTATGGATCGTTATTTGCTCAGTGAATTGCTACCACCATTTTTATTTGGAGTTGGGGCATTTTCCTCAATTGGTGTAACAATTGATGCTGTATTTGATCTAATTAGAAAAATTGTTGAATCTGGTCTACCTGTAGGCATAGCTATTCAAGTTTTCTTGTTAAAGATGCCATATTTTATTGTGTTAGCTTTTCCTATGTCCACGCTGCTGGCGACTTTGATGACTTACAGTCGTCTTTCGAGCGATAGTGAACTCATAGCATTACGCGGGTGTGGAGTAAGTGTTTATCGGATGGTGCTACCTGCTATTGTGTTAAGTTTATTAGTTACAGGTATGACATTTGTCTTTAACGAACAAATTACACCAACAGCCAATTACCAAGCAAATCAAACTCTTCAAAGTGCTATTAAATCTGATAAGCCAGTTTTAAAACAACAAAATATTTTTTATCCAGAATACCGCGATATTCAAGAAGCCGATGGTAGTAAAACTAAGCAGTTAGCACGGTTATTTTATGCTGACCAGTTTGACGGTAAACGGATGAAAGGTTTAACTATTATTGACCGTTCTACAGCAGGTTTAAATCAGGTGGTTGTGGCAGAATCAGCACAATGGAATGGTTCGCAAAGCGTTTGGGATTTTTATAATGGCACTATTTATTTAGTTGCATCTAATGGTTCTTATCGCAACATTTTACGTTTTGAACAGCAGCAACTCAAACTACCCCGCACACCACTGAGTTTGGTAGAAAAAAGCCGTGACTATGGTGAAATGAATATTTCCGAATCTTTAGAACAATTAACAGTGGAAAGATTAGGAGGCGATCGCCAAAAAATTCGCAAGCTGCAAGTGAGAATTCAACAAAAAATTGCTTTACCCTTTGTCTGTCTAGTGTTTGGCTTAGTCGGCGCAGCAATGGGAAGCGTCCCGCAACGTACTGGGAGAGGTACAAGTTTTGGCGTGTGCGTGATTGTGATTTTTACTTACTATTTACTATTTTTTATTAGTGGTGCGATCGGACAAGCTGGTGTGATTTCTCCTTTTTTGGGTGCTTGGTTGCCTAATTTTATTTTCTTAGGCATAGGTTTATTCTTATTAATGCGCGTAGCTAGGCGTTAACTTGAATACACTCCATTGGTATCACCTAAATTAAAAATTCAAAATATCTAGCGACTCTTCAATTTGTAAATCTAAAACTCGTCCTCGCGCATCTTTAAGCGCATCTAATTTACCTTCTTTGCGATAAAGTTCTACAGCTTTTTGAAAATCTATCATTGCTGCTTGTTTATCGCCGATCGCTGATTGCACATTGCCGCGATTATAATAAGCATCGCCATAATTTGGGTTAATTTGTATAGCCTGAGTATAATCTTCAAAAGCTCCGGCATTGTCGCCTAAATCATAACGAGCATTACCTCGATTATAATAAGCATGGGCATCATGAGGGTTAATTGTAATTACTTGAGTATAATCATCAATTGCACCTTCATAATCACCCATATCTGCACGCGCGTTACCACGATTTTTGTAAGCAATAGCATCGTGAGGGTTTAACTTAATAGCTTTAGTAAAGCTTTGCTGATATCCTAAAAAATAACGGGACATGCCACGGTTTTGATAATTTATGGCATAGTTAGGATTAATTTTAAGTGCTTGGCTGTAATCTTCAATTGCACCTTGATTATCTCCTAAATGGGAACGAGCATCGGCACGATTTTTATAAGCTACTGCCAGATGAGGATTGATATTAATTGCCTGGGAGTAATCATGAATTGCTGAAGTATAATCGCTTAACTGGTAACTTGCTAATCCACGTTTAATATATAACTTGGCATCATTGAGATTAAGTTGAATTGCTTGGGAATAATCTGCGATCGCTTCTGTATAATCTCCTAGTTGATAATAGCTTAATCCTCGTTGATAATAAATCTCTCCATCATTTGGGTGTAATTTTAAAGCTTGACTATAGTTAGCGATCGCATTTGCATATTCTCCCTTAGCAAAACAATCATTCCCTAGTTTGACATAATCAATTTCTGTCTGCACAATCAAAAATTGATTATCTTGATTAACTGCGGGACGCGCCGCTAACATTGGTGTTTTCTGATTATCTTCTGTCCGATATTCTTGATAATTAATAGTAGATTGATATTGTTCTAAATAACAACGCAAACCACCACCATATAATAATTGTTCTATGCCAAAGGCAATTCTACCTGTTTTGAGTTTAATCATCCGAGTCGGTAGAAATCCGGCTAAAAAAAGATGATACTCAGATTGCGCTTCGTGTACTTCTTCTTGAATTAAAATACAAACTACAACCGCATTTTTTTCTACTTCTTCCGAACTAACAGACCATCTCACCCGATCAAGGCTACCATGCCGAGATTTGACTTCAATCCCCACTGATGGGTTAGTAGTCAGGGTAAAATCTATCTTGCCATCGCCACCAAAGCGTTTCTCATAATCAACTTCGGTAATTAAATCAGCCAAACGTTCCTTAACAACTTCCTCGCCTAATTTACCTTTGAGATAGCTGATAAAAACATCACGCACTGGCGAAACCCGCTTGTATTTTTCAGCCATTTGCCAGCAAAAGTCGCGGAGTATCTTTAATCTCTCCCCAGAAATTATAGTTACTTCGCTGTATTGACCTTCTGTTTCGCAATGTAGCAGAGAACCAGATGTTAGCCTTTGAATAAAATCAGACTGTAGCGATCGCAGTAGCGTAATCCAGTCCATTGATATATTGCAATCCTATTTGATTTCTAAACATCTTGTCGAGACAGGGAGTCGGGAGACTGAGTATATCTGCGAATCTTGGAATTAGATTATTTTATTCAAATATCCCATATACGTAAACATTTCCCCTCAAAAACACTCTCTACCTTGTCCCCCTTGTCTACCTCGTCCCCCTCGCCCCTAAATTTCTCCAAAATAATTTACTCTGGTCATAGACTTTGCGAATGGCTAATTGCAATAATTCTTGATAAACTGAATCAGCGATATGGTTTTACTTATTTAAGTAAAACTATATACAAAAAATTATTGTGATTAACAGTAATACCCGGTAGAAGCCCAGAACCATTGTATACAGATAGTACTTATCAGTAATTAACCTTATTTATGGCAGTATTACACCCTTCTCCTCTAGGTGGCAAAAAAAATACACGCACAGTCGGGCGCAATTTTCAGTCTATATTTTTGATGATATTTACCCTCACAATGTTAAGCGGTATCGGGGCGCGGTTGGCATATTTGCAAATTGTTGAGGGAAACACACACCGCCAACGCGCCGAGTCTAACCGCATTCGAGTTATTGCCAAACAGCCAGAACGGGGAAATATTTTTGACAGGAATGGCAAACTTTTAGCCAGTACTCGTTATCCCCGTTCTGTGTATCTTTGGCCAATGGCGCACACAAAACCTTCTTGGCCAGTTGTGGGGCCGAGGTTAGCCAGCATTTTAGAGATTCCCCAAGCAGACATTGAAAAAAAGCTAGATGAAGCAGGCGCAAATTCATCTTCTTTAATTAGAATTGCCCGTGATTTAAACGAAGCCCAAGTCACAGCAATCAAAGAGTATGAAAACGAACTCCCAGAAGTGGAAATTCATACGGAAGCTGTACGTTACTATCCCCACGGCACAGCCTTAGCCCATGTACTCGGTTATACCAGAGAATTAACAGCAGAACAGTTAAAAGAAAGAAAAAAAGATGGCTATCGTTTAGGCGATGTTATCGGTCAAATGGGAGTCGAAAAAGCTTATGAGAAAATGTTGCGGGGTGAATGGGGTGGTCAGCAAGTAGAAGTAGATGGGGCTGGACGACCATTGCGGGTATTAGGAGAAAAACAAGCCAAAGCCGGGAATGATTTGCATTTAACTTTAGATTTAGACATTCAAAGGGCTGCCGAAAAAGCTTTAGGCGATCGCGATGGTGCTATAGTAGCCATCAACCCGAAAAATGGCTCAGTTTTAGCCTTAGTTTCCCATCCCACCTTTGACCCCAACATCTTTTCTAAACAAAAACTCACACAAAAAGACTGGGAATCAGTACAAGGTGAAGACCATCCCCTAGTGAATCGCGCCCTCAGCGTCTTTCCCCCCGCCAGCACCTTTAAAATTGTCACAACCACAGCCGGTTTAGAATCAGGCAAATTTTCCCCCAGCACAATTTTACAAACCTACGGTTCTTTAACCATTGGCGGAACCAGATTTGGCGAATGGAACCACGCAGGTTTCGGGCCTTTGGGATTTGTTGGTGCAATGCAATGGAGTAGTGATACTTTCTTTTATCAAATAGGTAGAGGTGTTGGCGGCCCGGCTTTAATTGAATGGACTCGCAAATATGGATTTGGTCAAAAAACCGGCTTTGAGTTCGCCTCAGAAGAAGCCAAAGGGTTAGTCCCCGATGAAAACTGGAAACAGAAAACTTGGAAAATACCCTGGACTGTAGGCGACACAATTAATATGTCTATTGGTCAAGGTGCTTTACAAACCACACCTTTACAAGTAGCGGTGATGTTTGCAGTCCCGGCTAACGGCGGCTATCGAGTCCAGCCACATTTACTTAAAGATAATGAAGATGCTCAAAGTTGGCGCGAATCTTTAAATATGAAGCCAACAACCGTTAAAATTTTGCGCGATGGACTGCGTAAAGTTGTTTCTGAAGGTACAGGGAAGGTTTTAAATAAACCGACAATTCCCCCGGTAGCGGGTAAAAGTGGTACAGCCGAAGCTTGGAAACGTCGTGTTAAACAAAATCATGCTTGGTTTGGTGCGTATGCGCCAGCCGATAATCCAGACCTGCTAATTGTCGCTTTTGCAGAACATTCTGGTGGTGGTGGTGGTAGCGTCGCCGCGCCGATGATTCTACAAATTATGGAAGACTATTACCAAAGAAAGTATCCAGGTAAATATCAAAAACCAGAGGCAAAACAACAATAGTTTGACCAAATAAAGCAAAAGTAAAAAGTTAAAAGAAAGAAAAAGAAAATGGTTTGAAGCCCATCAATTTATTCATGGGAATTATCTTTTTACTTTTCACTTTTTACTTTTCACTTTTTACAGAGCATCCTTTTTGGTTCGTCATATCATTCGGTGCGTCTTCATACAGAATTGGTAAGACTAGTAATTTTAGGTTGTTCTAACTTTAGACAGAGAGAAGAACAGCCTTCTGAGTTGTAGTATTTAAGATGTCTTTGTTGACTCAGTTAGTAGGAAGATATTCTCAATCTTCTGACAGGTGTATTGCTAATTTAAAAGACTGAATTTATTTTAGTCTTTTATTATTTTTATCATGCCTATATGCCTAAGCTGTAGTGCAGATATTAGGCGTTAATTTGTTTGGAGCAACATATCAGTTTCCAGACAGATCATGTCGGCTATTGATGGGAGTCCGAGATAGCAGAAGTTTTGCAACCAGGATTTTATGAAAGCATTATTGCTCTACCCTCAGTTTCCCCAATCTTTTTGGTCTTACGATCGCTTCATGGAAATCGCCGGACTTAAAGCCGTTTTACCGCCATTAGGAATTATCACAGTTGCAGCACTATTACCCAAAGAATGGGAAATTAGATTTTGCGATCGCAATGTCAATCTGGAAACAGAAGCTGATTGGGAGTGGTGCGATCTCGTCATCTTGTCGGCCATGCTGGTGCAGAAACCAGATTTTCATACCCTGATTCAAAAAGCAGTCCGCTTAGGTAAAAAAGTAGCAGTTGGTGGCCCTTACCCAACATCTATTCCACAAGATGCTTTGAAATCTGGAGCGGATTATTTAATTTTGGATGAGGGGGAATTAACTGTTCCGCAATTTTTAGCAGCCCTCAATCAAGGTCAAGAACAAGGAATATTTCGCTCCCTGGAAAAACCTGATGTCAGCCAAAGCCCAATGCCCCGTTTTGACTTGTTGCAACGGGATGCTTACTTGATGATGGCTATCCAGTTTTCTCGCGGTTGCCCCTTTAACTGCGAATTTTGCGATATTATTACACTCTACGGTCGCAAACCACGCACAAAAGAGCCTCAGCAAACCATTGCTGAGTTACAAGCTCTGTATGATTTAGGCTGGCGAGGGTCACTGTTTATTGTTGACGATAACTTTATTGGCAATCAACGGAACGTCAAACGTTTCTTGCGAGAGTTGATTCCGTGGATGAAACAACACTCCTATCCCTTCACATTCATCACTGAAGCTTCTGTGAATTTAGCCGAAGATGAAGAACTGTTGCAATTGATGAATGAAGCAGGTTTCTATGCTGTCTTTCTCGGTATAGAAACTCCAGACCAAGAAAGTTTGCAATTAACACAAAAACTGCAAAATACTCGTAGTCCTCTTGTGCAAGCCTGTGAGAAAATTAATCAAGCAGGTATACTCATCTATGCAGGGTTTATCCTCGGTTTTGATGGAGAACGCCCAGGCGCAGGAGAGAAAATTCAAGCTTTTGTCGAACAAACCAATATTCCTCAACCAATGTTGGGTATTCTTCAAGCTTTGCCTAATACTGCTTTATGGAACCGTCTGCAAAAAGAGCAGCGTTTGTTAGAGAGTAAGGGTATTGGTGCAACTGAAGTGGGAGACCAGAATACCTTAATGAATTTCATCCCCTCACGCTCCATTGATGAAATTGCGAGAGAATATGTAGAAGGCTTATGGACTTTATATGAACCCAGAAACTATCTGAGACGCTGTTTTCAGCAATGTCTGAGTCTTGGTTCCCTCCCCCAGCGAAAACAAACTATGCAATTGTCTCCAGGAAAGGCATTGCGGCTGGTTGTTAAGTTAATCTGGCTTCAAGGTTTACGTCAACCAGAAATTCGTGTGCAGTTCTGGCAACAACTCTGGGCAATTCTGCGAACAAAACCGCAAGTTCTGAATATGTATTTAGGACTATGTGCTGCGGGAGAACATTTTTGGGAGTATCGGGTTTTAGCTAGACAACGAATTACTCAACAATTAGGCTACGACCCACTGATAGTCTCTGCGTTACCTAAGCCAGAACCAGTACTAGTCAAGTAGGATATGCGATCGCCTACCCTACCTGACTGACTATACTAATCTTTATGCGCGATCGCCTTTTTAGATTTTGGTGGCGCGGAAACCGATGGGGCCTTCACCAGCATAAGTAATGGTTCCGGTTAAGGTTTTGCCACCATCATTAGATGTAACATTCACCGCCACTACATTTTGTCCGGCGCGACTACCAATTACCCAAGTTCCACCTGCATTCCAAGGCGCGGAAGAACCTCCCCATTGGTTTTCTACGTTGTAGTTATTGCTACCAAACAGGTTGCCTCTAAAACCGATGGGGCCTTCGCCTGTATATGTGTTAGTTCCAGTTAAGGTTTTGCCGCCATCATTAGATGTAACATTGAGTGCTACTACATTTTGATTATCCCGGCTGCCTAGTACCCAAGTACCACCAGGATTCCAAGGTGCAGAAGAACCTCCCCATTGGTTTTCTACAGTGTAGACACTGCCGTTTGCAGCCGCACTCTTAAAACCGATGGGGCCTTCGCCTGCATAAGTTATTGTTCCGTTAAAGGTGTTACCACCATCGTTGGATGTGATATCAATTGCCACAACATTTTGATTTCCCCGGCTGCCTAGTACCCAATTTCCACCTGCATTCCAAGGCGCAGAAGAACCTCCCCACTGATTTTCTACTTTATATGTATCGCTGGTAGTTAAGGTAGCTCTAAAACCAATGGGGCCTTCACCAGCATAAGTGGTGGTTCCATTTAGAGTCTTACCATTGTCGTTTGATGTAACTTTGAGCGCGACAACACGTTGATTTGATCTACCTCCAATTACCCATGCGCCACCAGGATTCCAAGGTGCAGAAGCACCACCCCACTGATTTTGGACGATATAGAGATTGTTAATTGTTGCAGTAACTGTCATTTTTTTCTCCAATATTTTTGATAATTTAGTTCAGAGTTCTCCTTTAAGAACCCCATTTGATTTCTGAAAACATAGATGAATCCCAGCACAATTGAAAGTGAATTATTTCACTCATTTACAACTTTTATGGGTATTGCAAAACTTACTAGCTCAAAGCTAGTTAAGCCCTTTTTATATATGTGTCTTCAGAAATCAAATAGGATTCCTACAGAGCAATTTCCAAAGCAAGTCTAAAATCTGGCTAGAGACTTTTTAGAAGCTGTTTAGTGTACATCAAAGCCTTATTTTAGACTTGCTATATTCTCTCGATATCTTGGCAAACTTGGGGCGGTTTTATTTATTGTTCAGATTGATTTATTAAATCAATCATAGATATAGGGAACTATCAAGAAGTTATCAATGTATTTTGATTTTTTACAAAATCAAATGTGATAACTATGTGATAATACTATTCAATGAATTTTTGTTTGTCAATACGTTAAACAGCTATTTGCTGCTTTAATTTAATTTACAAATCAAGAAATAAGTTTAGCAATCGGACAGTTAAGACATTTAAGACTATTAAAGTTAATAAAATCGGACATTTAAGACAGTTAACAAGTTAATTCAGTATTTCTTATGTAAGTTATAAATAAATATTTATTTATTAAAAGGCTAGTAAATTAGAGACAAGGCAAAGACATTGGTAAATTACAGCACTTTTGCAGTAAGTAAGTGAAGTAGACTATGAGTAATAAGTAATGAGTAATAAGCAGGACTTACGCAAAAATTGCTCAAAAGCTTAATTTATCGTAGACGCGAAGCGGCTTCCCGCAGGGTACCGCCAAGTCGCCAAGAACGCCAAGAAATCTTAGAGTTTACGTAAGTCCTAATAAGTAAATTTATTACTCATTACTTTTTTGGTAGTTGTTTGAACTGGGTAATTTTAGAAAGCTTTGCTAACATTTGCGTGCGAGATGAAACTTCTAACTTGCGGAACATTCTTTTTAAAGCTTGTTTAACAGAGTTTTGGGTAATCCACAATTCACGACTTATTTCTGCGTTGCTACAACCTTGCGCTACTAGGGTAGCAATTTCCACTTCTCTAGGGGTTAAATTTGCGGTTTGGAAAGGTGGAGGTGGGGATTTTGTCATTGTTACCCAAGTGGAAATATGCAGACAAATCGCACTTAAATCTGTGAGGTTTTGCGAATCGAATGCAGGTATGTTTTGTTGACGGGTAAAACCTAATGCACCTACTAATTTACCAGTGCTGACAATTGGCCCGGCCATGACATGATAGTGATCAGGACGGGGACAAATCAATTTCCATGTTTTTGGTTCGACTACTAAGGCTTCGTGAACTGGGGCGTGGCGTTCTAGTAAGTAACGTGCGACTGGGTTGTATTGGGGTGATAAGGCAATTAGTATTGCTTTGTCAATCAGATGAGTTTGATCAAAGAAAAATAGCCCACTGCGTGTAGCGGCAAAATACTGACTGATATCTGTGGATATGTGCGATCGCAATGTCTGTTCATCTTGAGCTTGAGCAATTGCCCGAAATATATCTTGTAATGCGACCATAGGCAAATTGTACACTTTCGAGGTCTAGAAGTAATATCGCCCCAAATTTATCTTAGAGCAATGTACTGAGTGGTGAGTGGTGAGTGCTGAGTGCTGAGTTTTAAGTGTAGATTTTGGGATAAATTAACTATGACTGCCAATTCTGATTACGCTGATCCATCAGTTATCGTTGATACCCAATGGTTAGCAGATCATCTCCATGATCCTCATGTTCGTATTGTTGAAGTAGATACAAGTCCAGAGCCTTACAAAAATGCCCATATACCGGGTGCTGTATTTTGGAATATTTTTACAGACTTACTTTTACCAGATTTCAAAATTAATTTAGATGCGATCGCTTTTACCAAACTCATGGCACGCTCTGGTATCAGTAATGATACAACAGTTATTGCTTATGGCAATTATCCCGGCATCGGCGGCTGGATTTTTTGGTTGTTAAAAGTCTTTGGTCACGATAATGTTCGAGTTCTCAATGGCGGCTATCAAAAATGGAAGTTAGAAAATCGTCCACTCGCAACTGAGTTATCTACATTTCCCACCACTGATTATCAACCCCAAGCGCCTGATCATAGTTTTAGAGTCTTACATTCTGAAGTGAAAGCGGCAATTCATCAACAGGAACGCATTTTGTTAGATGTCCGCACAATTCAAGAATACAACGGTGAGTGGTTTTTTAATCAGCCACCCAAAGCCAATGAACGCACTGGACATATCCCTAGCGCAGTTCATCTTGAGCATATCCTGACACTGAATGAGGACGGTACTTTTAAATCATTTGCTGAATTGAAAAATCTTTATACCAGCCAAGGTATTACACCTGATAAAGAAATTTTTCCTTATTGTGCGATCGGTGGACGTTCTGGATATATTTGGTTTGTTTTAAAGTATCTACTAGGCTATCCAAATGTTCGCAATTACGACGGCTCTTGGAATGAATGGAGTCGCCTGAATGACTTATCGTAGGAAACAGGTGATAGGTGACATTTCTTGCTATGAGGTGCAGGAAGTATCACTTTTATCAGATGATGGGCGATCGCTTTTGTAGAGGATTTTTGAAAAGTATTGGGCGAATAGAATTCGCTACTACACAGGCAAAGTCCACGCAGGTGGACTAAGACAAAATCAAGGTTTTCAAACCCACGTAGGCGGTCACTGAGCTTGTCGAAGTGTGGGTTTCGTCTGTGTAGCCGCGATTTCTAATCGCCCGGTGAGTAATAATTTAGATTTTTCAAACAACCTCATAGCAATGGTGATTTTAGATGAGGATGAGCGTATTGGCCCAGCAACCCTGTTGGGAGCATCCCACTTTTTTGTATGTCATTGCGTAGGCGTTAGCCTTCCCGTAGGGTACGCAACGAAGTGAAGTGAAGCAATCGCAAAGTCTCGCACTAAGAACAAAACCATGCGATTGCTTCGTCGTTCCTCCTCGCAATGACATTTATTCTCTAGTTGCTAAATAAAAACTTGGATGCACCCAACCCTGTTTACCATAGATTTTTAGTTTAACTGGGCTTAATATTCTGAGCAACACCCTGGTCATTTTTCAGCTTGTTTTCACTTAGCCGTGAAGACTCTTGAGAAAAGGATTCCAACAATTTAACAGCCTTTACTAAAGATTCTCCCGATAATTCTTTGAGTACTGTTATTCCTCTTTGGCGAATTTCTTCAGGTGCAGTCATCGGCAACCTGTCCTCATTTACATCTAGCTTTAATTTTAGTCCAGGTTCTTTTTCATCCTGTCTTTCTAAAGTCTTATTTCTGTCTGTTTCTCTTTGTTGTAAATCGCAGCTAGTTATGAACGGTGGAGACATGGGAATTTCATAATCATCCGGCTCTAATAATAGTTGAAATGCCTGAAAGCATCGAGTCAGCGACTGCGTATCAACTTTGCTATCACGCCTAAAAATCTTACACAAGGTATGAGTGTCTAAACCTGTCTGATAACTCAGATCATCAAGAGTAAATCGCTTGTTACAGTTTTTATTAAATTCTGCTTGTTGTTTTGCATCCTGAAGTTTATGCAATCCTTTTGGGGTAAGAACTGCACCACGTCTGCGTTGTTGTGTAGGCATGAGGAAAATTTTGGATTTGATTTACACAAGCTGTAGGCAAACAAGAGAATTAGTTCGCCTAGAGGCGGCCTCATACTTTATATATCGTTTAAATGTAGGGATGTTATGCAGCAGTAAATCTTCGTTAGTCAGAACATGTAGACATCAGATTGAAATTTACCATAGTAAGCAGGTTAATTTATCTGATTATAGACTAATTTAATAATTTATAAGTTTATTTAGGAGATTATAAGCACTCTACTTTGTAAAAATAGCGGAGTCTTAACACACTGTAATAATTTTGAGTGTTGCAGATTTGTATTGTGTGCATACTGCAAATAGCAATTGCAGAGTAGACGCGAAAAGTCAATATTTTACTGTGCTTTGCTCGGAACTCTCTACTCATCCCGCATTTATGCAACGCTCTATTTCTCAGTTGTTGAAGAGATTACAACTAGGATTTTACAAAGACGTTTGTAACAATTCTTAAGCACACCGTAGCTTAAGTTGGCAAACTTCCATTGCTTTAGAGGGATTGCAAAGTATATTCTCCTTATCACTATCACTTGGCTTTGCTTGAAGGCTTGGGGTGATAGGGTGGCTATTGCTCTTTTACAGGACTTGCCATCTTGTATAGTCATGTCTAACACACTATATACATATCTGATTAGTACAAAGATAATTTCAAAAAAGAATAAATTTCATCATAATTTTCAATTTTCATTAGTTTATTTTGTTTGTAAGAAAAAAATCTGGTAAACAAAAATATGAACGATTCTAATTCTAAAGAGCCTTATTTTTGTGGATATACTGTAAAGAGTACAGCAAAATTAAATGTTGAAGACCCAAGCCATAACTCGCAAGGAATATGGACTATTCAATGTCTTCCATATAAACCTAATGATAGTAAAAAACAACCTAATAAACCTGATATCCAAGATATTGCTAAAAAATTAAATAATAACGGAAAAAAATCAGAGTTAATTATTGCTGTTCATGGCTACGCTCAAGGAGAAAAAGAAGAGCCATTTTGGCATAAAGGGATTTTTGATTATTTTTCAAAAGATACAAGTTCTTTAGAAAAGGATAAAGATAAAAACTACGTTTTTTTGGGCTACTGCTGGCCTTCTGAAAAACCACTGTTAGGAAAGAATTTGGTATCAATGCCTGGTACTATTTTAGGATTTTTGTTATTTTCTGGATTTTTTATCCTTTCATTTTTTATAATTTTATTAGTTTCAGAACAGAAAAATCAATCAGTAATTCCTAAAGATTCTGATGTATATTTTTTATGGGGTGTTGTCTTTTTTTATATATTTTTAAGTTGGATTTCTTTATCTCATCGCCATCAACATAACAATAAATGTATTGAAAGCTTGATTGATGTTTTTTTATTGGTACTTTTTGGCGGTTTATTGTTTGGCTTTTTACATATTCTTCACAGCCAATACAATCATTACTTTTTACTATTGATTATTAGTATATTTATTAGTGTTTTGCTACTTTTATTAATACTAAAATGTAGTAAGGCTTTCGACTTGCTTGCACCAACTTTACCTGTCTCTTTGTGTATAGTTATAGCATTTGAATTTCTATTAATACAACCCTTTGAACCCATACTAAAACTTTTTAAACCCATACTAGAATTTTTTGAACCCATACTAAAACTTTTTAAACCCATACTAGAATTTTTTAAACCCATACTAGAATTTTTTAAACCCATACCAGAATTTTTTAAACTCATACTAGAATTCTTATTAGATAGGCTCGGAACTTCATTAATAATTGCTATAGCTACTTTTGTAATTGGAATTATTGTAGCATTAATTTCATTAAGATCCGTTGCTTACTTTCGCGATAGCTACCGAGCTAATCACTTTGGTGTTCCAGATTTAGTTGAATTGATTAAACAACTTGATAAAGCTATTGAAGTAGAAAAGAAACAGAGTGAGCCAGATAATAATAGAGTGAAATTGAGTTTCATTGGGCATAGTATGGGATGTTTTGTAATTACAAATACAATTAGGATACTTTCTGATGTATTTGATTCAAACTCTCTTGATGAAAATCCTAATTCAAATATTGGTAAATCTTTCAATTTAGAACGGCTAATTTTAGTTGCACCTGATATTCCTGTACAAACTATTATCACCGGACGAGCAAATTTCTTACGAGCTTCTTTGCACCGCGTGAAGGAAGCGTATATCTTCAGTAACGAAGGAGATATAGTTTTGCGAATACTTTCAGCAACAGCGAATTATTTTAGCTTTCCAACTAATGATCGCATCCGGGGTTCTAGACTTGGTATTTTAACTGTTAGCAATGATTATCCTGATGGAAAAAATTCTGATCGTGATAGAATAATTAATAAGAATACAAATAAACGCGAACCAGATGCTTATGGAATTGTTAATTATGTTAATAATGAAGTAAAATTACCATCTGGTTATCTCGAAATTCGCGATTCAAGTAACAACAGTTTAAAACTATCTGAAAAGTGTGAACAAAACCAAGTTGCAGATTTATTTACTTATTTTGATTGCACTGATTATATTGATTGTATTGATAATCCCAATTTCCAAGGAATTAAATTTCCAGTTGTCAGCGAAGCGATTGGAAAACCGAAGCTAGGGATATGGGAGTATGCAAGACTTTCTGTTATTAACTTACCATTTTTAAATATTGAAAAAATTCCTTTTCTAAAGTGTAGAAAAATCGACGTACACAGTGATTATTTTAAGGGTGTTTTTATCAAAAGAGCAATCTATGAAATAGCTTTTTTAGGATTAAAAGGATTCTTAACAAAATTAGCGAATGATTCAGGCAACAAAGATGTTAATAAAGACCTTCTCGAACCTTTCGGGGAAATGTGCCAAGGCAAACAGATTAGAGTAGTCATTTCACCAAAACACCTCGCTCTACTTAGTTCTGGTCACTTAAATAATGAAAGTGAGACTTCCGCACCTATATCCCGCCACTCTCAGTAATTATGAGCCTTAAAGTCATTATTGTGCTTTAATTGCCCATATAGCCACTTTAGAGAGTATGGTTTCATTTCTGCATTATTTTTGATAGCTTCCTTACTTCCGATGAGTGCAGGAAGTAGAAATTTTATCAGATGACGTGCGATCGCTCTTGTATTACTGGCGGTTTTGGATGAGGATTAGCGATCGCCCAAGCAATCCTGCTTGCAAGGTATATTAGATTGATAGCTCTTGTAATATGTAGCAATTTAGGATGCTTTGGAAAATTTGTGTCTATTTAGTGCGAATGAAATAATAAAATCTGTATTGTGAGTATTTTCCAGAAAACTCTCAATAGACTTCTTGCAAAAGTCGTTATTTGCACTCTTTTCTTTGCGCCTTTGCGTGAGACAAAAAAATATTTATGCAAGAGGTCTAATCAATAGCCTCTTCATTGTTCTGTTCCCACAGGCGTAGGTGTTTCTGTAGGCGTTTCTGTAGGTGTGGGCGTTTCTATTGGTGTTTCTGTGGGTGTGGGTGCGGGTGTCTCTACAGGGATGGGGTTTTCCGCAGAGATGGTGAGTTGATAATCTACTGGAGTTGTGGCTGTAGAAACAATCACAAACTCGTAGTATCCTTTTTCTGGTAGCTCTGTAGTTAAAGTGCGTTTTGTTGAGTCTTCTAAGAGTTTGAGTTTACCAGAAGGGGAATAAATTGATAACAAAACTTTAGAACTAGCTTTGAGGTTTAAGTCTAAGGTTTGCCCTTGAGCTAGTCCAGCTATGAAAACTTTACCACTTCCTGGTTTGAGAGTTCCACTGACGGTTTCACTTGTTGCGCCTGTATCAAAGACAATCTTGGCAAAAGCATTGCCATTGAGGATAGCATTTAGTTGATCGTTCACAAACCCATGCCAAACTTGACCGATGGGTTCATTCATAAAATTTCGTCCACGCTGTTCGGGAAAGACGCGGTAAAAAGCTGCATCGCCTAAATCATATAAAGCGCGACTACCAACGTTAATGTTATTTACGGCAGCTTTCCAGCGATCGCGGTCGGTTGCGGTATAATTCCCTAGTTGCCGTCGGGATTGGTCGCTGAGAAAGGCTAGTTTACCTAATAATTCATCAGCAGTTTTATCCCAAGTCGCCCGCAGACTTTCATCTTCTGGTTTATTGCTGAGGGTGCGTCCTTGTAAACTCGGATTTCTCCGCCAAAAAATTTGATTTACCACGTTTATATAAAAGTCTTGATCAATTCCCAGTGCTTGACGGCGATCGCTTAATTTTTCTTTGCGTTGCTTTTCTTCTGGGGAATAATTATCGGAAGCATCCACAGGTTGAGTAACCGTTGGTGTGGGTGTGGGTTCAACATTTCCACCATCATTACGATTGCGATTTGTGCCTATCCAAACTGCTCCAATCACACCCACTACAGCTAATGTTGCCATAAAAGTTTTCGTTGTTGTCCACCGACTTTTGGCTTGGGGAATAGGTGCGGGAGAGGGTGAAATTGGGCGGGGTGGTGTGGAGTTGATATGAGGAGAAGGCGAGACAGCGACAGTTGCAGATGTTTCTGGCGCTGGTGGTACTGGTGGTTGAGTAACGGCGTAGTTACTTGGTGTTGGGTTCAGGACGTGCAGAACTTGACTAGCAGATTGATAGCGATCGCTTGGTCGGGGTGCTAACATTTTGTCTAACACCTGTCCTAACATCGGACTCAGACTAACTTCTTGATGCCATTTCCAAGTTAGGGTGTAGTTATCTAATAATTCTTGCGGTTGTTTACCTGTTAATAATACTAATATGGTGACTGCCAACGCATATAAGTCACTATGGGGAGATACTGCACCAGTTTGCATTTGTTCTGATGGTGCAAAACCGATTTTTCCTAGTAGGGTTGGTGCAGGCATTTGACCTGCTGCATCTGGTTGGTAATATTGAGAAGCTACGGTGGCGACTACTTGTTTAACACCACCAAAATCAATTAATATTGGCAGTTGGTCGGCAGCGCGTAAAATTAAATTATCTGGGGAAATATCTCGATGTATTACACCCAGGGAGTGAATATAATCTAAAACTGGTAAAATTTGCTGTAATAGTTGTCTGACTTCTACTTCTGTAAATCGTAACCCTTGCTGCTTGCGGGTGTTTAATAAGGAATTGTAAGTTTGTCCTTCGACATAATCTTGGACTAAAAACAAATATTCCTTACCTTGAAGATTTGTGCGAAACAGTTCCCGAAAGCGGGGAATTTGGGGATGTTGCAATTTATAGAGAACGCTGGCTTCGCGCTGAAACAGTTCTTCGGCTTTTTGCAGCACGTAGGCTGTTTGCACTTGGGGAGAAAATTCTTTTAAAACACAAAGTTCGCGGAAACGGTTGATATCTTCCGCTAAATAAGTGCGTCCAAACCCACCTTGTCCGAGTTGACGAACAATTACATAGCGATCGCTTAAAGTTAACCCAGGTTGGATACCATAACTTACAGGTACATCTTGCAAATTTTCACCACACTGGAGACAAAACCGACTACCTGCGGGATTTACATGACCTTTAGAGCAATAAAATTTAGTCATTAGTGCTGAGTGCTGAGTTTTAAGTAATATATTTTCGTTTTATGCCCCCTGCACCTCTGCACCCCTGCACCCCTGCTTCCATACTCACTCATCACCCTGACACCTTAACTAATTGTTCGATTGTATTTTACTAACTTTATCAGCCGCGATCGCATACCAAATTTGACCGTAAGTTTGTTGGTTCTGTTTCTCCCGTTGTTTTCCGGGAAATAACTCTTCAAATTTTTGATTGGTTTCTCTGTTCAACTGACTCATTGTATAGTCACCGAACTTTCCACTTCTGGCTTGCTGTCTCCATCTTTCGTAATCTTGTTGACTATAACTACCCAATTTCCGGCGGGCTGCGGGACTAAGTTCAGCCTGTTCTAGTTTATCCAACAAGTCATCAGCAATTCTCAACCATTCATCCCGCAAAGCCTTATCTTCTGATTTTGAGGTGATGGTTCGCCCTTGCATTTCCGGCTTTTGGCTATAAAACAACGAGTCTACCATACGAATAAAGAAGACTTCAGAAATTTCTAATTCTTGGCGACGCGCCATCACATCCCCATTTCCTTTGTTACTGACTGGTTGCGCTAGGGGATTCGGTAATGATGGCATGGTGGGCAAAGAAATCGAAGGTATGCTGATAGATGTGATACCCCGCACAACCGCATTTACCGCCGCCCAAGTTCCCGCCACGGTTAACCCAACTATGGCTGTCCCCGCCATACTCACAGCAAAGGGACGTAACCACATAGGTAAAGGTAATTTGCGGCTGACAGCTTGAGTTCTTTGGTGAATTTTACTGACTATAGCGTTAGCGCGTTTCTGCCCAGGGGCAACAATTTGAGTTTTCAACTTGGTAATATAAGGATTGCTGGGTTGGGTGACAGCAGGCGATGGTAAATCTTTCAGGACTTGTTCGGCTGTTTGATAGCGATCGCTTGGTTTATAAGCCAGCATTTTTTTCAATACCGATTCTAATTTGGGGCTAACTTTAATTTCCTTACCCCAATACCACAGCCCTTGATAGCTGTCGTATAATTTTTGCGGTTCCTTCCCTGTTAATAATACGAGTATCGTCACCGCTAAAGAATATAAATCACTGCTTAAAAATACTTTTCCCTGGCGAATCTGTTCTTCTGGTGCGTAGCCTTTTTTACCTAACAAAGTATGATTCACGGCTAATTTAGTAAACCAAAAACCTTGGGAAGCGGGTAATTGTTTCACCCCACCAAAATCAATTAATACAGGTAAATGGTCTGAACGTCGCCAAATTAAATTATCGGGTGAAATATCGCGGTGAACAACATCTTTTGAGTGGATGTAGGACAACACAGGTAAAATTTGTTGCAGCAGCAGAATCACTTCTTCTTCACTAAAAGTTTGTCCTTGAGCTTGACGCTGTTCTAATAACTGGCAATAATTTTCACCCTGGATATAATCTTGCACCAAAAAGAAAAAATCTTTACTGCCTAACTGCACCTGTAAAGAAGCATGAAACCGAGGAATTTGTGGGTGCTGGAGTTGCTTCAGCACATTGGCTTCCCTTTCAAATAACTCTTTGGCTTTTTGTAAATCTTGCTGTGCTTGGACTTGGGGTGCAAATTCCTTCAGCACACACATTTGATTCGCTTTTTGTTTATCTTCCGCCAAATAAGTACGTCCAAAACCGCCCTGCCCTAGCTGACGTATAATGTGATAGCGTTGATTAACAATCTGCCCAACCGCAAGCGGTAACGGTTCACCACAAGAGGTACAAAACCGATTACTTTCAAAATTTGCGTGTTGTTTACTGCAATAAACCTGCATGGTGCTGAAGGATAAGGTAGGGTTTTTATAAATTACTACAACTGAGGTAGTTCTGTTTACGGACAACTCACCATATACACCAATCTTCTTAAAATAGACTCTATTGGTGGTAAGGGATACTCAGTCAAATCAATAGTAATTGTACTGTCTTGCAACCGCAGAAAACGCCAAACTGTGCCAGTCGTAACAGTTCCATAAATGGTATTAATTGCATTTTCGACATATTAGTTAGTAAAGTTTTTAGCCAACTGAACACTCAGCCTTACTTCGCGTTTACCAGTGCGTTTAAAATCAAATCTAGCTTGATATTCAACGACTGCATATAGATTTATGAACGCTAATTCCCAACAACAGCGCAGTATTAAGGCATTTACGGACTTTATCTCTACTCCTATAGAAACCCTACTACAGAGACATCACAACACTGTTAGTTCACAAACAGTCTTAACATTGTTTAGGGATGTGGCGGCGAATGTGCCAGCATACAAGGCATTTTTAGCCGAAAGAGGCATTAATCCAGCGACAATTCAAAGTTTAGAAGATTTTCAGCAATTACCTGCGATCGCTAAAGAAAATTATATACAACGTTATCCTCTGCCAGATTTGTGCCGCAATGGACAGTTAGCAGAGTGCGATATGATAGCCGCTTCCTCTGGTTCTACAGGTAAACCCACATTTTGGCCTCGCTTCTTCACCGATGAACTGCAAATAGCCACCCGCTTTGAGCAAATTTTTCATGATAGTTTTTTTGCAGATACTCGACGCACCCTGGCTGTAGTTTGTTTCACCCTGGGAACTTGGGTAGGGGGAATGTTCACAACAAATTGTTGTCGCTATTTAGCGAGTAAAGGTTATCCCATTACCCTTATTACTCCTGGTAACAACAAAGAAGAAATCTTGCGCGTCGTTCAAGAACTAGGGGGAAACTTTGAACAAGTGGTTCTGTTGGGATATCCGCCATTTCTCAAGGATGTTATTGATACTGGTTTAAGTCGTGGCGTGCAGTGGTCACAATATCACATCAAACTAGTTATGGCGGGAGAAGTATTCAGCGAAGAATGGCGCAGTTTAGTTGGTGACAGACTAGGTTCCCAAAATCCTTGTTATGATTTCGCCTCACTTTATGGAACTGCGGATGCTGGGGTGTTGGGAAATGAAACACCGTTGAGTATTTGCATTCGCCGTTTCTTAGCGAACAACCCCGATGCTGCTAGAACTTTATTCGGCGAATCTCGTCTACCCACATTAGTACAATATGACCCCACCAGTCGCTTTTTTGAGGTGCAGAATAACTCATTATTATTCTCTGGCGATAATGGCATTCCTCTAGTACGTTACGACATCCTCGACACTGGCGGAATTATTACCTACGATGCAATGCTTGAGTTTTTAGCAGAATGGAACTTCAACCCACTAGAAACACTCAGCACTCAGCACTCAGCACTCAGCACTCAAAACTCAGCACTCAGCACTCAGCACTCTCCCAGAGGAATACACCCCTTACCTTTCGTCTACGTTTTTGGACGTTCTAACTTTACGGTGTCTTATTTTGGTGCCAATATCTATCCCGAAAACGTCTCTGTCGGTTTAGAACAACCCGCAGTACAAGAGTGGGTAACAGGGAAATTTGTCTTGCAAGTCAAAGAAGATGCAGACAAGAACCGATTTTTATCTGTAGTTGTAGAACTCGCACCCGATGTTGAAGAAAGTGAAGACAAACGCCAAGTTATCACCGAGTCAATTTTGGTGCAACTTTTACGCCTCAACGGTGAGTTTGCTAATTATGTCCCCCCAGAATATCAAACACCACAGGTAACTTTAACCGCAACAGGCGATCGCGAATATTTCCCCATCGGCGTTAAGCATCGTTACACACGTAGATAGACATTTCGTAAAGCTTTATTAATCTCAGTAGTATTAGTCTGTTATAACTTTGCAACTCTTTGTTAGATATTGTAGTAAGTTGCTTAATAAAATCTTATTCAACCTTAAATATAATGCAAGTAAGTACTTGCAAGCAAAATGACTAAAAACATCCGTTCATCCACCCTCACCCGCACACGTTTAATTACAGCAGCCTCACAGGTATTTGCCAGTTTAGGTGTGCAAGGCGCAACCACCCGCGAAATAGCTCGCGTTGCTGGCGTGAATGAAGTCACTTTATTTCGTCACTTTGCCAGCAAAGAACAACTCCTGAAAGCAGTTATTGAAAATGCTGTAGCACTCCAGTTAGAAGCTTTGGCTCATCCCGAAACCTGGACACAAAATCTCAGTGTTGATTTGAGACACTATGCCAAACTTTATAACTCCATGTTAGAAGCGCAAGAAGATTTAATTCGTACTTTTATTGGGGAAGCTAAACGTCATCCAGAAGCAGCTAAACAAGTTATTCAAGAAGCTGCTCAACCTTTAAGCGAAAAACTCATTACATACCTCAAATCTTGCCAGCAAAACGGTACAGTTAGACCCGAACTTGACCCCGCACCAGCAGTTGATATGTTTACGGGAATGCTATTAGCAGCTATGCTCTGTCATAATGCTAAACTCAAGTACAAGAGTTATACCAGTGATGAATATATTGAAACTTGTGTAGATATTTTTGTCCGGGGTATTAGTTTAGTTCCTGTGCCAGTTATCAATGCAGATAAAATAAACAGGAGTCAGAAGACAGAATCCAGAATACTCCACCCATAAAGGGATAGAGTTTAAATGAAGAAGAAAGTTTGATTTTGATTTCGCTCACGGTGGACGAGGTTTTCCAGCAACATTCATTACCCAGCGATGCACTAAGCTTGCCAAAGTGTCATACAGAATTCATGCTGCATTCTGACTCCTGATTTCTGAATTCTGCTTCATAAATTGCTAAAGCAAAATTCTCCCAGATAATAACCTCCGCACAAAGCCAAACAAACCAATTGCCACATTAATCTGCGTTTGGGTTTTACTGGCTTCATCTATATTCGCCAAAATTTTCTGCATTTCGGCAAAATTATCAGAATTAACTTCAATCACAATTTTATTAAT
Organism: Anabaena sp. FACHB-83; assembly: GCF_014697485.1. Classification (NCBI taxonomy): domain Bacteria; kingdom Bacillati; phylum Cyanobacteriota; class Cyanophyceae; order Nostocales; family Nostocaceae; genus Anabaena; species Anabaena sp. FACHB-83. The sequence continues at coordinate 367,312 of NZ_JACJRY010000002.1, forward strand.
AATGGCGGCTCTCACACTATCAATGGTATATTTACATTCCTGAATTGCTGGTCTTAAGGTATTGACTAAATCCCAATTACTTTTATCTTTAGCTTGTTTTAATTCAAATTGCAACATAAGTAAAATATCTTCTAATTCATCTTCTGTAGACTGCAATTTTGGTAAATCAATGCTATTTTTGGGTTCCGCTTGTAACTGTTGAATAATTGTAGCTAAACTATCTATGGTTTTATTGCCAACCACCGCTATAATGTTATTCACAGGCTGATTATTCATCATGATTACCTTGTTAAATTTGGCATTTAAGTTGAGATTTATCAGGCTGAGATTGTCCATTGACAACATCAATAAAAAAACTGCTCAGAGTTTGATCAGATTTAATTTCTTGCTCAACAATATTAATTCTGCCTCTGAGTGAACCGTAATTATTACCAGTGATATCTGTAGTTAAATTTAAGATTTGGGTAATTCTCGCCGCCACCACATCAAAGCTAAGATGGGGATATTCATCAATGAGTTTGGATAGTCTTTGTCCTTTATCTGCTGCTACTATAAATTTAGCGATCGCTGCTTCTATCAGTTCCTTTTCCTCAACATCTAAACTGCGCCACTGATTAACTAACACACCGACTTGCTTTTCAATTCCTTCCTTCTCGGAATTTGATATATTCGCTTGTCTGTAGGCTTGGCGCAGCTTAATTAATTCGGCTCCAATATCTGCTCGTTCAGGGTTTTTTGGCTTGGGTGGATTTTCTTGCAAAAGTTTCGCCAAACGCAGCATTTTCACTGTTAAACACCTTGCTGGTCGCGCTGTTTGTGCTACTATCTTGCTACTACCATAATCAATAGCTTCCAGATTGCTAAATATTTGTGCAACTTGATCATATTCTGCCTGTAAATTGTTTAAAGCGGTATCAAGTTCTGTTGGTTGCTTTTTTTCTCCTAAAATAATTAAATCTAATTCTTGAAAATTAATACTGCCACCATCACTATCATCTTCCAGAATAGGATTATTTAATAATTCCTCAATAATTTTATCTGGGTCATCCCCGGTAGAATCTCGCAGTTGCAGTTGATTAATCTCTCTATATGAATTAATCGCCTCAGAAGCTTGGTTACGAAAGTTTTCCGCCGTAGCTCTGAGCATAGCTCTTCTTTCTGGTGTACAGCTACTAAGGGTCAAACTAATAGCCACAAAAATTAAAGTCAACTTACCTAGTGGATTTTTGGTCAAACAACAAAGTTTGATGGACATAATTATGTATAAAGAAATATGCCAATCTTGATAAAATACTATTATTTAATATCTGCTACTATAATCCCTGAACTACTGTATTTTTTAAAACTTAAACAAAATTCAGTATTTTAATTTTCATTTAAGCAGAAAAAATATTTAAAAATTTGTGACTAAACCAATAAATGTAAATATATATAATGAATTACTTCACTATGGAAATAAAAAATCAACCACTCCGAAAAGAACACAAGCAAGTTAAATTAATTAATTTTTAGATTTTCTTAATCTATAGTTTTATATGTAACTAAATACATATACAGTTATATGATTATAATAAAGAATTGTAAAGGGGGGTAACTTTAAACCTGTAAAATTGACTCCAAAACTCTCAGATAGAAGCGGCAAAGCATACGAGCAAGTTATAATTCTCTTGCGGATGAGCGTAACAAAAATTTATGAGTAACCCCCTTTTACAAGCCTTTTTTGTAGGCAGAGCAGTAGCGGAAGTGATTAATGAGCGCCTAGAAGTCGCCTTGACCGATGCGCTCAGTGAGTTAGGTAAATTTGATGCTGAAGCTAGAGAGCAACTGCGTCAGTTTACAGAAGAAGTCACAGCCAGAGCAAATCGCGCCGCAGAGGCGGCTAATGTTGGTCAAACCACAACAGTCGGAGAAGACCCAGTTGATTTGCAAGCCAACATTGACGAATTACGCGCCGAAATTGCCCTATTGCGGAATGAACTACAGCGATATCGCAGCAGTTCTGTTTAGTTAATGGTCAAGAGTTAATAGTCAAGAGTCAAAATGACGACTGACAAATGACCAATGACGAATGACAAATGACTCTTTAATCAAACAAAGTTTAGGAATCAGAGTGTCTTATCTTCCAGTTGATTCAGTGACAAACCAACGGTACGCAAAAGATATGGAACAAAGTTATTCAGACAAAGCATACCGTTGGAATCGTGAAAACTACTCTAGCAAACGCCGTTTTGTGGACATTTGGTCTTTTGTGTTGACTTTTATGTTCAAAGTTTGGCGTTATAACAAATCTTGGAGTTATCCAGGTGGTGTAACAGAAGCCAAACAAGCAGCAAGGCGCAAAGCCCAAGCAATTTGGGTAAGAAATACATTACTAGATTTAGGTCCGACTTTTATTAAAGTTGGGCAATTGTTTTCAACTCGTGCTGATATTTTTCCCAGTGAATATGTCGAAGAGTTGTCAAAACTGCAAGATAAAGTGCCGGCATTTAGCTATGAGCAAGTAGAAACGATTATTGAGCAAGAATTAGGGAAGAAAATTCCGGAACTTTTTCAAAGTTTTGAACCTATTCCACTAGCGGCTGCAAGTTTAGGACAAGTACACAAAGCTGTGCTGCACAGTGGGGAAGCTGTTGTCGTTAAGGTGCAGCGTCCTGGATTAAAAAAGTTATTTGAAATAGATTTACAGATTCTCAAAGGAATTGCTCGTTACTTCCAAAACCATCCCAAATGGGGGAAGGGACGAGACTGGATGGGGATTTATGAAGAATGTTGTCGCATTCTTTGGGAAGAAATTGATTATCTTGGGGAAGGCCGTAACGCTGATACATTTCGCCGCAACTTTCGCGGTTATGACTGGGTGAAAGTGCCTAGAGTTTATTGGCGTTACGCTTCACCACGAGTTCTGACCTTAGAATATTTACCCGGCATTAAAATCAGTCAATATGAAGCTTTAGAAGCGGCGGGTTTAGACCGGAAATTGATTGCGCGTCAAGGCGCTCAAGCTTATTTACATCAACTGCTGAATAATGGCTTTTTCCATGCTGACCCCCATCCAGGTAACATTGCTGTCAGTGCCGAGGGTGGTTTAATCTTCTACGACTTTGGGATGATGGGACGCATTAAGTCCAATGTCCGAGAAGGACTGATGGAAACCTTGTTTGGCATTGCTCAAAAAGATGGCGATCGCGTAGTAGAATCACTAATTAATTTAGGCGCGATCGCACCAGTCGATGATATTGGGCCAGTCCGGCGTTCTGTCCAGTATATGCTGGACAATTTTATGGATAAGCCGTTTGAAACACAATCAGTTGCAGCAATTAGTGATGATCTATACGAAATAGCTTATAATCAGCCATTTAGATTTCCTGCAACGTTTACTTTTGTGATGCGAGCTTTTTCCACTCTAGAGGGGGTAGGTAAGGGCTTAGATCCAGAATTTAACTTTATGGAAGTTGCCCAACCTTATGCAATGCAGCTTATGACAAACATGAATGGCGCTGATAGCAATAGCTTTTTAAATGAATTAAGTCGTCAAGCAGTACAGGTGAGTACCACCGCATTCGGCCTACCCCGCAGGCTAGAAGATACTCTGGAAAAATTAGAGCGAGGGGATATGCGGGTGCGGGTACGTTCTATCGAATCAGAACGCCTCTTGCGACGACAGGCAAGTATTCAGCTTGGAATTAGCTACGCTTTGATAATCAGTGGATTTACTCTGTCAGCTACCATTTTATTGGTGAATCATTATGTATGGTTAGCGGTGGTAGCTGGCTTGATTGCAGCAGCCGTCTCAGTAATCCTGATCCGTTTGCTTCTTCGCCTCGACCGTTATGAACGTATGTATTAAATATTGCCTTAAAAAATTATGAAATTAAAATTCACGGGTTTTAGTGATCCGGGTCTTATTCGTTCGAGTAACCAAGATGCTTATTATATCGATCCTGAAGGACGATTTTTTGTCGTTGCTGATGGTATGGGTGGTCACGCAGGCGGTGAAGAAGCAAGCCACATTGCGACAAGGGAAATTCAAGCCTATTTAGTAGCAAATTGGGATGGGCCTGAACCAAATGAAAAAATCCTCGAAAAAGCTTTGTGGCAAGCTAATGAAGCAATTTTACTAGATCAGCAAAATCACCCCGAACGCGCTGATATGGGTACTACCGTAGTTGTAGTACTTTTCCGTCAAGCAGAAACTCCTTGGTGCGCTCATGTTGGCGACTCTCGATTATATCGCTTGCGTAATTCACAACTAGAGCAAATCACCGAAGACCATACTTGGGTAGCCAGAGCGATTAAAGTTGGCGACATCACCCCTGAAGAAGCCAGAATGCACCCTTTTCGTCATGTCTTATCCCGGTGTTTGGGTCGAGAAGACCTGAATCAATTTGATTTGCAACCACTGGACGTAAAAGGGGGCGATCGCTTGCTATTATGCAGTGATGGTCTTACTGAAGAACTAATAGACCCACAAATTGCTGAGTGTCTGCAAAACATCCCTATACTGGAAAAAGCCTCTATCTCCCTCATAGAAGCTGCCAAAGAACAAGGCGGGCATGATAACATCACAGTTGTGATCGTAGAAATACAAGACTGAACAAATCAATTGTCAATGGTCAAAAGTAATTTTGACCAAACATTTCTCTTGTTTTCCGCCAGCCAGCAGCCCCTCTGGTAAAGTTTGCTGTGGTTAATGGCTTTTTCTTCATTTCTCTGCACTACCTGACTATACAGCCCACCTCCACCAGTCTAGAATGTAAAACTTACGCAGTGATATGAAAAATCAAGGGTGAAAGGGTGTAGGGGTTTTGAATACAACACCCTTTCACCTCTAAACCCAAGCTTTACGAGTAAATCCTGGAATCAACTGACTCAAATTTTCGCCAAACGTTATCTTTAGTAGATATACTCAGCAATTTGTTCAGCCTGAGCATTTTTATTTTTTACAACTTGATAAAAATACTCTTAACTTCCAAAATTTAGCAGTTGGAGGTAGAGTTTATATAATTTGTTGAATTGACATCTTGCACCTAATACGGTATAGCGAATATAATTCAGGTTTAATACCTTATATTTACCTTTGCACTCACCAGTTTCTCCCTCCCAGAGAAGCTTGACTCGGAAAGGCTAACATCAGGTATTTAGATTCACTATTTGTGCAATTTCCCGGAATTTGCCTCAATATACTTGAGTTGTATACCAGTAGGTTTAGGCAAAGACGGTTAAGGACACAAAAAATTTAATCCCCAAGGGTGTGGGCAAATAGTCAAACAATTGTTATCTTTCTTAATACGTAGGAACAAATGTAGAGCTACTGCTAGTCCCAAAACTATCCTTTGAGGGATTTCTAACCCTAAATCTCACTTTTACGCGTTGTTTTTCGGAGTTTACTATGAACCAGCCAATTGAATTATCTTTGGAACAACAATTCAGCATCCGTTCATTTGCTACTCAAGTACAGCACATGAGCCATGACCAAGCGAAAGACTTTTTGGTCAAGCTCTATGAGCAAATGGTTGTGCGCGAGGCTACTTACCAAGAGCTTCTTAAACACCAGTGGGGCTTAGACTCAGGTTCCACTCTGGCATAGACTTATTTTTGTGTCGCAGTGGGCGACCTCCTTCTCTTGCTCGGTTCCAAGAAGGAAAGGAGCTGGGGATGCTGGGGCGTCAACTTTAGTTCAGCGATTGTAGATTGATTGTTTTAACCCAAAACTATGACCAGCCATCTAAAAGGCTGCACATAATTGTTAAGAGTAAACTGTATTGTAGGGGATAAATTAGTCGCATTAGGTAGCCCAGGTAATTAACTCAAGGCTAGTTAAACAAACTAATTTGGGTGCTGTATTGGACACATAGCACTATCTGCGTAGATCCAATTAAATTTAGTTGACCACTCGCCATCGCTAATCATTATATTTGCTATAACGTAAGGCTTACAACCGAATATAGTTTTTTCGTCACAAAAGTTTACATTTTGCAATCTGCCACATTCTCACCGGAAAGATCAAAGGGAATGTCTGTAGCCGTTGCTTCTAATTTAGATAAAATTTGGGGTTTAATTCTCTCGTATTCACTTTTTAGTACATTTTTACTAAGTTGTGGATCAACAGATGATGCTGAGATTTTACTTTCTTCAGCCCATTGTTCGAGATTTTGGCGTTGAGCCGTAGCGATGCTGCAAAGTAAGATGTGAGAACAGCGACTTGGTGCTTCTCTGGCAAAGAATAACAATCGATAATAACCAGTTTTTGCAAGTAATCTAGTTATTTCTTGGCCGAAACTAGTTTTGAGATCAAGATAGTAAGGCAGCCACTTTACACCATGTTGACGATTGTAGATAACAGTAATCCACAGTGTCATCGGATGCGGTGCAGGCAGAAAGAGAAATTGATTATAACGATTACAGGCAAACCGTTTGATAATTTCCTGCTGTGGTAGCATCACCCAAAGAGTTGGTAAAACTTCGTTATTCAAACGAATTGTTTTGGGGAAGACAATATCCGCTATGGGTTTGTTGTCTGGCCAAGCAGTAGTACGTAAGATTTCATCATGAGCAGATAATACCTCTATATCAGCTTTTGTCTGGGGCTGAACTTCTACAGGAATTGTTAAGCTGCGAGTTGCTACTGTTTTGGGTGCGGGTTTATCTGGTTGAATGATGGGCGAGCGATAATTCTGTTCGATGGATTCTAAGGCCTGCAAAATTTCGCTTACTTTTTGGGGGCGATCGCTTGGTGATTTAGCCAGACAACTCATGACCAAATCTTCTACTTGTTTGGGTATTTCTAACCCAGGATTGACTGCGGCAAAAGAACGTGGTTCTAGCAAGTGATGGGTTTTGTACCACGCGCCAAAGGAATGAGTTGCAGCGACTAACGGCATTTTGCCAGTTAGCATCTCAAACATCATCACACCTAAACTGTAAATATCTGACCGATTATCTAATTCCTTACCCTCCATCTGTTCGGGAGAAGAATAAGCTAAAGTTCCTAAATAAAATTTTGTTTGCTCGTTGTTATTGGCTTGGAGTAACTTAGCAATGCCAAAATCAAGAATTTTAATTAACTCCCCAAAGCTGGAGTCTTGAATGACGAGTATATTACTGGGTTTGATATCACGGTGAATAATCGGATAAATAGCGCCATCAACGGGAATCCCATCATGGGCGCACTGTAACCCCAGTCCGATTTGACGCACCATGCTCAAGAATCTGGGTAAAGCTAAATGATGCTGACGAATAATCTGACTGAGGCCATGTCCTTGAAGATATTCCATCACGTAAAAGGGCGTATTATTTTCATCTACGCCATAGTCCATGACTCGCACAATATGAATGCTTTTTTGTCCCAGCAAAGCACAGGTTTTGGCTTCTCGCTCAAAGCGTTCTTGTAACCGCATCTTTTCATTTTGAATCGAGAGGGCAAGAAACTTGACTGCTACTGGTACGCCTCCCAACAAAATATCTTTAGCACGATAAACTCGACCCATTGCTCCAGTACCAATTAGTTCCTGAAGCTGGTAGCGTTTGCCGAGTAAGCGTCCAATGTTGGGGTCTGACATAAAACATTCGACTCCAAAAGCAGATTGATGTTAAGTGTGTAGGAAAACAAGTATTTTCAAACTGGCGTTTTTGATTGATTTAGAATGAGTTTCTAGATCAATCAAGTTCAGAAGCAGTTTTTAGTTCTCTGGGGGGAGAATTGCTACTCTTGGCCTGCGGTTTGTCAGCAATTAGTGTTTACAATTGGTGGAAGATGCCAATTCAAATCTACGGAATGGTAGATTCATCCTGAAGTTTGCTCACATTCCGCACGCTGATGTTGATGTATTTCTAGTCTGCCCAAATTTGACTAAATAATTATCTATAGTTTCTATTGATTTACAATCGCTGATATATGGCAAAGTGCTGAGTACTGAGTCCTAAGTAGAAACCCAGTAATTTCAAGGTCAGGACTCAATACGATTCAGTTAAGGTGATGAGAGTTGATTTCTCAATTTCTGCTCTACCTATTAGACAATGAGCAAGATTTGGGGGATTCTCCCCCACACCCCCGATTGGGGGACGGTTGCGTCCCCCAAACCCCCTCCAAAATCATTTTTTCGTTTTTTATTGAGTCATTAGTTATTATTTGTTGCTTTTGTTGTCATTTAGGGTTCTTATCTGAACCGTATTGGGTCAGGATTAATGCACAGACTAGGGAACGTTAAACAACTCCAGACGCAAGATGCAGAGTTCCCTGAGAAATGAGAGTTTTAGCGGTTTTTGCATAAGTCCTGAGTATCTTTACAACTCATCACTCTGCATTTCCAACTCAGCACTATTTGAGCGGTTGCCGTTCTAAACTGGCTTCCATTGTACTGGTGAGGGAATGACCGGACATGACACCAGAACTTAAATAATAAGCGTCATCTGAGAGACGATAGACTGTTTCAAAGCCACTGCGACGTTGACGATCGCTCAATACCCAATAGCGTTGCACAATTGTATCGAGACCAATCCAACCTTCGCCTTCGATCTGTCCGAACAAATTATGTTGAAGTAAAAAAGTATACTGGCGTTCACCTTCATGCAACCGCCCTTTGTATACTAAGGAAATTTCTGAGCGATCGCTACCAGGAAAAATCAGCTTGGTTGCCATTGTGAACCAGTTATCTCGATTCCAAGCAACTAGGGTCATACCCTTAACGCTGATTGGCATTCCATTGTGTTCTAGCCAATTGCCTTGTAATGACCAGCGTCCTGGTTCCATTAAAAAAGTATGACCCACCTTCTCAGTTCCTTGTCTTAATCAAGTACCCTTACGACTTAAAGATATATTTGAAACCTAAAAATGTCAGGTGCTAAGTCCGCAAAACTTATTTTTCGGCTGGATGAATTTCTCCCAGCAGGACTTCATGGGGTGCGCCTGTGGCTGATGGTAGGTTTCCAGGCATATCTAGCTGTCGCCAGTAGGCTAAAACTGCAAAAGCGATCGCTTCTTTAAAGTCTCCACTCAAGCCGACTTCATCGGTAGTTAAAACGGGGATTGTTTTTAATAATGACTGCAAACGTTCTTTTAAATACAGATTCCGACTACCACCACCACATAAAAATACCCGTTGTGGCATTTGCGGTAAAAAGGTTTGGTAACTGTGAACAACAGAAGCTGCTGTCAGTTCGGTAAGGGTGGCGAGAAAGTCCGCCGGACTGAGTTGATATGGCCCGGCATCTTTTAAACATTGATTTAAGTAATCTACACCAAATAACTCACGTCCTGTAGATTTGGGCGGTGGTAAATGAAAGTAGTCTTGCTGCAACCATTGTTCGACTAAAGATTGGCAAGGACTACCAGTCGCCGCCCATTTACCATCTTCGTCATATTTTTTAGCACCATTAGTTAAATGCTCTACTGCTAAATCTAACAAGCTGTTGCCTGGGCCTGTATCCCAACCGCGCATTTTTTCTAACCAGTTGTCGCGGCGGGGTGGGATATAAGCCACATTCCCGATACCGCCTAAATTTTGAATGCAGCGTGCTTCTTCTGGATGACTTAGTAAAAAGGCATCAACTCTGGGTACTAGTGGTGCGCCATGACCACCAATCGCAATGTCAGCAACACGGAAATTACTGATGGTAGTAATTCCTGTGATACTAGCAATCAATTCACCTCGTCCCAATTGCAGTGTATAGCCTAGAGACTGGGGTTGCCCAAATCCCTGGCTTTGTGGTGGTCTATGATAAACTGTTTGCCCGTGGGAACCAATTAAAATTGCTGGCTGATGACCAGTTTGAATGTTTTGCGCGGCTTGGGCAAAACTAAAGGCGATCGCATCATCTAATGCTGCTAATTCTGCCATTGAAATGGCTTTACCTGCACAAACAGCTAAAATACTGTCTCGGAGTTCAGCCGGATAAGGATATGTTTGTCCTGCTAATAACTCAACTTTCAGGTCTAAATCTGTACCAGAAATATCTACTAAAGCAGCGTCAATGCCATCTACGGATGTACCACTAATTAAACCGATAATGCGAGTCATAAAAGATAATTAATAGTTTGATTGCTCAATAATCATCAGTCAATCCAAAATTGACTACGACTAAAAGGGTAGAGTTGGGGATTTTAAATAAATCAGACAAGTTACTATATCAGCCTGATGACGTATAGTAAATCTATCTTAAGTATGTTAAATGAGATTGCTACTCAATACATAATTACTAATGTTCCACTTTTGTTTGTGCAGCGATCGCTCCCTTAATTTAGGCTAATAGGAGCGATCATTCCTCATATATATCAGACAAGATTATTTGGCCGATTAATCTAGTTTTATAGCAATTATCAATCATTCGTGAATAGCAAGATCCCCGACTTCTTGAAGAAATCGGGGATCTAAGTTTGAGGAATATACTAATCTAACTGACTTAAAATTCCCTTCACATCAACGGCTAACTTTTGACCTAATTTTAATAACTGCCGACATTGACTAGTATCCTGTTTATTGATCAGGCTGGCAAAACAAGCGGGTGCTATCTGACTGTGCAGACAACTGAAGTATAGTTCTTGAGAACGATAGAGAGAAATACCTAAGTTGAGTTGATATCCCACATCAATCAATCTTTCTAAGAGTTGGATATCGGTGGCAAAACTACCGTTGGTGTCATGTAATAATTGCCAGAGCGATCGCAAAATTAATTGCTCTAATATTTGCTTACCTTCGGGAATATTGAAGCGACAACGCAGATGCTTGGCTTCTGTGGCGATCGCTTCTAATTCTACAATGTGATTTCCACAAGATTGCGGTTCTGTGATGTCTTGCTCTAGCGATCGCAATGTCGTCATACAGCGATATCCTAAAGCAATCTCGGCAGCCACTTGCAATTCTTGGGGTACTTCGAGTTCATCCCGATGAAAGGCCATGAGTACGCCGTAGTTTTCGCGGTATGTTTGGGTATACAGTTGGTCAAGTCGAGTTAATGTTTCTTGACTGATTAACCGCATAATCCGGTGGCGTTCTTCAGCAAATAAATTCTGTAAGCTAAAGGTTTCATTGCCAAACACCTGTGTCATCACCAAAATAGTCTGGGCTGCACTGGCTTGCTGGAGTGCGGTGAACAATTTTTCTTTTAACTGGCTGTAATCACGTCGCCCTGTAAACTGTTGAATGCAGCAGTGAAAATCCCAACCGCCTAAATGCAGCACAGCAAACACTAAATGTTCGCTTTCCCAAGTAATTTCGGAAACTAATTTTAAATGTCCGACAACTAAAGTCAATGCTCCCATGCGTTGCCGTTGGTAGTCTAACTCATTACTTGTGTAGCAATAAACTCGCTTTTGGCAATGATGACGCAGTTTACCAGAGGTATCTTGCCCTGGTAAATTGCAAGTCTCTACGGGTCGATGATTATTAAACAGTGAAGTAATGGCATAGTGAGCAGCAACTTGCTTGAAGCTAACTTGAGCAGTTAAGACTAACTGACGATATATTTCACCGCCATGTTTGAATAAGTCTACATTGCTTGGTGCTAAACCCAAGCGTTTGACGAAGCCTTTTTCTAACTGCACACCTGCGACATCTCCCGCCAGTTCTAAGGCGCGGGCGGCGTAACGCAGAATTTGAGTACCTTCTGGGCGAGATAGTTCTTCAAAAAACCAGCCGCAACTGGTGAACATTAGTAAAGAGTGACGCTGCATTTCCAATAGGCGCAAAGCATCTACTTGTTCGGCGGCATTGAGTTTGTGGGTTTGATGGCGGGAGAGAAAGCGGCTGACATTAGCGGGTGAGCGATCGCGGATGACTTTGATATACTCATCCCTAGCTAACCACGGATCTTTGAAAAATTGCTGCCCATATTCTTCATACACTTCCACTAGCTGATCCCGCAGCCAATTTAAGGCGTTACGTAAAGGTCGCCGCCATTTTTGATGCCAAACACCACCCTCACCACCACAACCACAGTCATCCTGCCATCTATCAACACCGTGGGCGCAACTCCAAGCGGTGATAGGCTTGAGTTCTACTTCCCAAGTTGGTGGGTTTAAGCTGAGGTAGTGGGCAAAGTTGGTGACTGTCCACCCATGACGGGGAAGTTCGGTGGTAAAGGCGTAGGCGATGGTTTTTTCTGTGCCTTTTTTATGATGTCCAAAGGTTTCCCCATCGGTAGCCACAGATATCAATTGGGCGGGACGATGATCCCCACGCACAGCTGAACCTATACGTCCGGCTAAGTGATGGGAACTATAGGTGACATCTGTAAAACCCATGTCGCGGGATATTGGGCCATCGTAGAAGAAGATATCTATATATTTAGAAGTGTCCGATGTCGGGAGTGGTGAGTTGAGGATATCTCCTTTTTCAAATCCCCATTCTTTATTTCCTTTCAAATAGCAACGATAGGGACGGGTGGGATCAATCTGACTACCACCAACTTCGTGCCATTCTGGTTGGGGATCATTTTGTTTGGGTAGAGGACGACAACGTTGTGCTTGGGATGGTGCAAGGATAATGAAACGAATCCCTTCAGCAATTAAAGCTTCGATAGTTGCGTAGTCTACACCTGTTTCTGCTAACCAGATGCCTTCGGGATCACGACCAAAGCGAGATTTGAAGTCTTCTTTGCCCCAGCGAATCTGCGTGTATTTATCCCGTTCGTTAGCCAAAGGCATGATGATGTGATTATATACTTGCGCGATCGCATTGCCATGACCTTGCAGGCGATCGGCGCTTTTGGCATCTGCTTCTAATATTCGTTGATAAACCTCCACATCATAGCGTTCTAGCCACGACATCAAGGTAGGGCCAATATTAAAGCTGAGATACTCGTAATTATTCACGATCCCCATCACTTCGCCTTGGTCATTGACGATTCTGGCAAAGGCATTGGGACGATAGCATTCATAGTGAATCCGCTCATTCCAATCATGGAAAGGTGCAGCACTGGGTTGACGCTCAATTGCGTCTAGATAAGGGTTTTCGCGCGGTGGTTGATAAAAATGACCATGCACTGTGACATACACACCAGTCGCTGTTTTTAGGGGATCATGCTGGTGAGTATCTTGGGTAATTGAATGATCAATAGACGTAGCGCCAGGGCTGGCTGGCAATTCAGCAGCAGAAGTCATGTAGTATATTTATCCAAAACAAAAAACTTGCAGCAACGCGGAAAGCGTTTTCTTTCAACCTCATCTACACAGGCTTGAACACAAAATCCGGTATAGACTAAAACTATGGCTATAGGATACAGTTTAATTCTTGAGACAGCAGTCTGACTAGAGTGTGAAATCTGCGTTATCCTATCTCTGTTTTTCAAGTATCGCTAATTTTTCAGCTATTTCACAATTTTAGATTTTAGACTGACCCCGCAGATAAATCTGGGCATTTGCACCATTTAGGGACTATTGGTCAACATGAATTGTCTTTCAATCTATTAAACTCTATTTCCTGTGTAGTATGCTACCTGAAAATTGATATTTTTACTACAAAATGTTGCAGAAAATCTGTAAAACACAACGTTAGTTTACATTGAGCATTGATCTGTTTTCATCAATTTTGATAAATTGCCACGAGTTTAGTAAATTCTCTCAATGGGTTAACTAAAACTTGAGAGTATCCTATTGGAGTGCTGAGTTATGAGTACTGCGGGGGATGAGGAAGAGAAGCAAAACAGGGAAGAATCATTTTTTGTTGACTCACTTTACTTACTTCACTACCTCATCTTCCCCATATTTCACTCAGCTTTTTCCAGGATAACTTTTACTAAAGTAACCAAATGTCAGGTAAAAACATTCTTTTTTTCGTGCTGTTACTGTTTATTCCCGTGTCGCTGGCGGCGCATTTTCTCGAATGGGGAGACTTAATAGTGTTTGTCACTGCTGGTTTGGCGATTTTGCCTTTAGCCGCTTGGATGGGAACAGCAACAGAGGAAATTGCTGTGGTGGTTGGCCCAACGCTGGGAGGGTTATTAAACGCCACCTTTGGTAATGCAACAGAATTAATCATTGCTTTAGTTGCTTTGAACGCGGGACTGGTTGGTGTAGTCAAAGCCAGTATTACAGGTTCGATTGTCAGTAACTTATTACTGGTGATGGGTCTTTCGATGTTTCTGGGAGGATTGCGCCACAAAGAGCAAACATTTCAGCCTATTGTAGCGCGTGTAAATGCTTCCTCAATGAATTTGGCGGTGATTGCCATGTTACTTCCCACGGCAATGAACTATACTTCCAAAGGCATTAATGAACAAACTCTACAAAATCTTTCCTTGGCTGTGGCAGTGGTGTTAATTGTGGTTTACGCCTTGACATTGCTGTTTTCGATGAAAACCCATACTTATTTGTATGATGTGGGCGTGGCTGAGGCGGAAGACAATGAAGGTTCCCACGAGAAACCAAATATGTGGTTGTGGACTGGGGTGTTATTGGTTTGTACCTTGCTAGTCGCACTGGAATCAGAAATGTTAGTTGATTCTTTAGAAGTAGCCACATCCCAACTAGGTTTAACAGCACTGTTTACAGGTGTAATTTTAGTGCCGATTGTGGGTAATGCCGCAGAACACGCCACGGCTGTGACTGTAGCAATGAAAGATAAGATGGATCTTTCGGTATCTGTAGCTGTGGGTTCCAGTATGCAGATTGCTTTATTTGTAGCCCCGGTGTTAGTCATAGCAGGCTGGATATTTGGTCAACCAATGGATTTAGATTTTAATCCCTTTGAATTAGTCGCCGTGGCTGTGTCGGTATTAATTGCCAACAGTATTAGTTCTGATGGTAAATCTAATTGGTTGGAAGGTATTTTGTTGTTAGCGGCATATACAGTTTTAGGTTTTGCTTTTTACTTTCATCCAGTAATTACCAGTATTGGATAGTAATAATTATTCAGATAGCGATCGCTGTTACTTTGATGAGCGATCGCTTCTGCTGAGAGATAGAATTAATTTAAATTTTTGTTCGCTACGTAACCAGATTTTTGTATCTTTATCAAGTCTGAAAAATCAAAGTAATTTCTTATTCAAATCTTATTAACCATTAGAGATACTGCTTCAGATAGAGAAAATTTTTTATTATCTAGAGTTTATTATTTTCAAGGAAAGCAGGACATAAAACCAAATCAACGATTCAGATGCAATTGTGTCAAGCATAATTGAGGATTGCTAGGCGATCGCAGTTGTTTATGATTACGCAAAATTATTATATTTTTTTATTTCTAGGACACACCATTCCGGAACAACGACGATTTTTCTGTCAAAGGAAATATGGGTGTTAATAACATCAAAAAAAATGAGTGATATTGTCCTGCTGATGACGGGCGTGTTAATTGTCAAACAACCATCTCCGTCTCATATCAACCAGCAGCATGTAATTCAGCTAGATAATGGCGTGCAGAAAACACCACAGGGGCAGTCATCTCAATTTGATTTAGATAGAAAAACCACGCCGTCTGAATTCATGCAGCTTCAAGAAAAATCTGAAGCTACTCTAGTAGCTTTTAATGCTAATTCTGAAAAAAATCTAGTAAAAAAAACAGACAAAAAACCTGCTAAAGACTTATATAGCTTATCAGAATTTAAGAACTTTCAACCTGTAAATATCAAGTTTCCGCGTTCACAACGCCTCATCGCCCAAAAATTGAGTGACGATGAACTTTTATTAGCTAGGTCTACAAGATTGGGTGGTCGTACTGTACCTAATTTACGTTTTGGAAATTCAGGTCTAGCTGTGAGAGTTTTACAAAAGTTACTCATAGCTAATGGCTATACAATTCGTGTAGATGGGGTTTACGGTGCGTTGACAGAAAGTGCTGTCAAAGCCTTTCAAAATCGTCGCAATATCAATGTAGATGGCATAGTCGGGCCAAGAACTTGGTTTCATCTAACAAGATAAAAATAAAAGTAAAAAGGCAAAATAAAATAAGCTTTTGCCTTTTTACTTTTACCTTTTGCCTTTTTATTTTTTCCTTACATAATTACCGATATTTATGCTGTTCGAGAAGTTGTTGCGCCCTGGGTTTATAAATTAAGTAAAACAGTGCTTCCAAATAACGCAATAAATCTTCGCGGTTTTCTTGGGAGGTAAAATTCCAGAAGCCGTAAATTCTAGCTAAAGATAACAGCTTGGTGGTGTGTATTTTCCAAGTATAGGTAGTGTAAACTCGGTTAATTGCCTTTTGAGAAATTGTTTGCCAATAGTCGGGATTTTGTTCACATTTGGTAACAAAATCTAAAATTTTCGTGGCTGTCTCTGCTAAATTCGTAGGGTTAATGTAAAAGCCATTAACTTTATCTTGAATGATTTCTAGCGGCCCGCCAAATTGAGTCGCAAAAGTTGGTAGTCCAGAAATCATTGATTCTAAAATTGTTAAACCAAAGGCTTCAAATAAAGCAGGTTGGACAAAAATACCTTGATGGTCAGCAATCACGCGATAAATTTCGCCAGAATCACTTTTTGATAACCGGACACCTAACCAACGAATTTTGCCGTGAAGATTATATTCATCAATGATGTGATAAAGTTTGATAATTTCGTCACGTTCTTCGTTGTCGTCTGATTCTTCGGTGCGTAATTTACCCGCAACTAAAATCAAGTTACAATGCTCTTGCAAATCTTTACTTTGACCAAAACATTCAGCTAAACCAGTCAAGTTTTTAATGCGGTCGAGACGCGCCATTGAAAAGATAGGGCGCTTGTTGGGGTCATCCAGTTTGCCGAAAATTTGGCTAGAGTCTTCTAATGTAAATAACATTTCAGCGAGACGCAAGCGATCGCTTTCTACCCGTTCTTGAGTCTTGGTGTAGGGGAAGTAATAACTTTCGTTCACTCCAGGCGGAACAACGTTAAATTTCGGGCTGAATAACTCAATGCCATTCACCACATGATACAACTCTGGCATGGTGAAGCATTTATAAGACTCATATTGTCCCACACTATCTGGCGTACCGACAATTTCTTGATAAGTACTGCTGACGACAAAGTTAGCAGCATTCATGGCTATCAAGTCAGCAGTAAATTGTAGAGAGAAATGATATTTATCTTCTAAATCTTGCCAGTAAAGATTACTAAACAAATATTTAGATTTTTCTAAAGCATGGGCGATGTTACACTGGGTAACTTTCATCCGTCGCGCTAATAAGAAAGCTACTAAGTTCCCATCAGTGTAGTTACCGACAATTAAGTCTGGTTTACCGTGAAATTCTGCTAATAATTCTCTTTCTGAGTCGATAGCGAAGGTTTCGAGATAAGGCCAAAACTCAAAGCGAGAAATCCAGTTTTGGGTCATGTTGGGATTGAAATCCCGCAAAGGTACGCGCAAAATCCAAGCATTGTCTGTACTGTGGACTTTCTCTAACCTTTCGTTACATAAAGTACCATCACTATTGGGAATCAAGCGCGAGAGAATAATTACTTTTGGTTTAACGTTGAGTCCGTCTAAACCAGCGAGTAAGACATCTTCTTGTAGTTGCTTTTCTAAATTTCTGGCTTGGTCGAGAACATAAACTACTTGACCACCTGTATCGGGTCTTCCTAAAACTCCCTCTTGTCCAAACCAACCATGTGCGGAAACCAAGACGATTCTAAAAATCATCGGGACGCGGGAGATAAACGCTTCTAGGGTTTGGGGGTCGGGTGAGTCAATTAATTCATCTAAAATATTCAGAGTTTCTTGTACTCGTTGGGCGGTGTTACCCCAACCAGGTTCAAAACCCATTGTTTGCAATTGAAAGCGAAAATCATCGTAAGGTTCATCACTGGGGCGTTCGTTGACAAATGCGATCGCTTTTTTGAGTTGTTGGGAAAGTTGCTGCTGTGATTGAATCCGATTGTTAATTAAGAGTTGAATACCGTTATATTGGTGCAGGCGCAAAAAGTTAAATAAGCTTTCTAGCCATTGTTTGGGGTCTTGGAAGAGTTTACTAGAAAGATAACGGTTGAGATACTGCACACCCTTACCAATATTTTTCGGGTCGCGGATAACTGGGGTGTAGTCGTAAAAAGGGGCGAAGTCTAATTCTAACAAGTCACCTTCGTTGGGATGATATTTATTGACGAGGCGATCGCGCAGATCCAGCAGTTCTTGTACTGTCATTGCTTCCGCACTCAAATCTGCTGTGAGTCGATAAACTTCTTGACTAGCAATATAAGGACGGATAATAAAACAAAAGTTGGAGTCTTCTTGAATAATTTCTTGCGTGTAATAGAGGAGTTTTCCTAACAGAGATAAGTTGTGAGACTGTTCCGGCTGACCATGTTTAGCACAATATTCACTATATACCTGGAGTATGTCATTTCTCAGCAAATAATTTTTTTCTTGTTGGCGTAATTCACTAATAAAAGCACGCAAATCATTTTTTTCTTCACTTTCTAGAACTGCTTGAATCAATTCAGACATATTCACCTCACAGTCAATAGGTACAAACACGAATAAACACAGATAAACTCTTTCTATCTGTGTTTCACAAAGTCTATGGACTTCTTGCGTGTTCTTCTTTACCTAAACTATCGAATAATCAGTATTATTCCCTCTAGCTATAGGCGGACAATTTTCGTAACTTTAGGCTGATTCACTATATTTATTGCTGGAAATGCCTCAATTCTCAATTGATATCGAAAAGCGATCGCCTGATAAATTATTTCCTTTTCTCCTTAGCTCAATTTATCAACCACTGCTAATTAAAAAGTAAAATTATTTTGCTTTAAATGTAAAAAATTCATACTTGTTTGTGGCCAGTATACTCATCATTTTATATACATTCTGTTACAGTTAGTTATATTAGTCATTCAATTTAAAGTTCTATCAAATAACAAAATTATCTCCTGATTTTTAGCAACAAAATTTAATCTTTATGTTGTGATATCAACAATGAGTTTGTATTTAAATCAAATAAAATCAACTTTTGATATTAGTGAGAATAATTTAAATTTGCCCTCGCTATAATTGCACCACGAAGTAATTAGAAACAGGGACGGTATATATGCAAGACCATTCACATAAATTAACAACTACCGACCACAGCATAGGCAACATTTTAATTGTCTCATTCATGCTATTCTGCGGAATGACTTTTATCTTTCTTTTAGGAATTTTCTAACAGTGACATTGGGAAATCAAGGATTTATAGGGAAGCAAAAAACTAAAATTTGCTTCCCTTTTTAATTGAGATTTATGCAAAAAACTATGAAACCTATCCCGCCTAGAAATATAGGGTTTCTCAGTTGAGTGCGGTACAAGTTGATAGGGGGGCTAGATTTGATGTACATCATTGGAATGAAAACCGCTATAAAGTCTCAGGCTAATCGCTATGAGACTCAGAGTTGATTCCAAGGCAGGACTTAAAATTAAAGTTTTGATAAAAGTGTTACCGGGATAGCTAAAGGTGATTGTAGCCATTCCGGTTTATAACTTTTAATTAGAGTAATTTGTATTAACTAGGGCGAACGATGGGACTCGAACCCACGGATGGTGGTACCACAAACCACTGCCTTAACCACTTGGCTACGCTCGCCATTGACTTATCGATTAATAATCATAGCATCTATTTAGTAATTGAGCAAGGGTTTTTTTCAAGGAACGGACTTTACTAATGTATAGTCCAGGAACACTAATGGCTATCAGAAGATGACAGTGAGAAATATGAAGCTTTTGACGATGATGGCATTGGCGATCGCTACTAGCATTGCTGTAGTTGGCGTAGCCATGTCTAAAACCAATCCGACATCCAAGGAGTATGAAGATTATGCAGTCAATCAACTCACCCAATATCTCAAAAATGATGTGTGTCAAAAAACCTCAAAGTTAATTGAGAGCTTACTTAATTCTCGCTGTGACAAACTTGTTGATTCCACTAACCCCCAAATGCGAGATTTGGTCAGAACCACAACGGAACGGCAAGATTTTCTGTTGTTTAGTGTGTATCGGACAGATTTAACCCTTGGTGCTTGGCTACCAGGGTACAAGTTTGAAACGGTGGGAGCTTTTCATAATTTTTATACGTACAGTGCTGAACAGCAATAGCCTTCACTAACTCCCGCATCTAAGATTAAGCTTAGTTAGCAAGAGTTACACCTTTACCCATGTCATCTGCATATCTGTTGGTATCGCACGGAAGCCGTGACCCTCGTCCAGAAATCGCTTTACAGCAATTGACAGAATTCTTAAGTCAAAAACAGCAAAGTTACTCATCAAGCAAAAAGCTAGTCGGCTTGGCTTACTTAGAAACACGTCCAGAACCGTTACACATCCAAATCAAAGAATTTGCTCATAGTGCATTTGTGGCTGGATGCGAGAGCCTCAAAATCATACCGCTATTTCTTTTACCGGGAGTCCATGTGATGCAAGAAATCCCTGAAGAAATAGCATTAGCACAACAAGCCTTGGGCAAAGATATTAATTTGGAATTACTACCATATATAGGTAGCAACCCTGGTTTAAGCAAGTTGCTATCTCAACAAATGGCTGAGATTAAAACCCAAGCCTGGGTTTTAATTGCTCATGGGAGTCGCCGTCCGGGTTTTCAACAGCCAGTGGAAACCATAGCAGCAAATATAGGTGCAGTAGCAGCCTATTGGTCTGTGGCTCCTAGTTTAGAAGCACAGGTAGAACAGTTGGTAGCTGCTGGTAAAGAAAAAATTGCAATTTTGCCATATTTTTTATTCGCAGGTGGCATAACCGATGCGATCGCACAACTCACAGAAACGCTAAAATTAAAATTTCCGGCTGTGACTTTCCAATTAGCTCAACCTTTGGGAGCAAGTGCAGAGTTAGCTGATTTGATTTGGGATTTGATGAAGGAATGAACTGCACAGAAAAAGAAGAGCAGAAGAATTTGGGAAAAGTTTATTTAGTAGGTGCAGGGCCGGGAGATCCCGGACTGATGACTCTCAAAGGCAAAAGTTTATTAGAATGTGCCGATGTCGTGATTTATGATGCGTTGGTGAGTCCAGCCATTTTAGCTATGATTAATCCCCAAGCCGAAAAAATCAACGCTGGTAAGCGGATGGGGAGACATTCACTATTACAAGATGAAACCACGCAGTTATTAATAGATAAAGCCCAAGACCACACCATAATAGTACGACTCAAAGGCGGCGACCCGTTTATTTTTGGTCGTGGTGGCGAAGAAATGGCAGATTTAGTCCAAGCCGGGATTTCTGTTGAAGTTGTGCCAGGAATTACATCGGGAATCGCCGCTCCAGCTTATGCTGGCATACCTTTGACCCATAGATTGCATAGTTCTTCAGTAACTTTTGTAACTGGGCATGAGTCGGCTGGTAAGTATAGACCGACGGTAAATTGGCAAGCGATCGCCCAAGGTTCTGAGACAATTGTCATTTATATGGGCGTTCATAATTTGTCGCACATCATTGAAGAGTTAACGGCGGCGGGTTTAAGTTTAGCAACACCAATTGCGTTAGTGCGCTGGGGTACAAGACCAGATCAAGAAGAACTCATTGGTCAGCTAGGCACAATTGTAGAGCAAGTTGAACAAACCAAATTTGATGCGCCGGCGATCGCGGTTATTGGTTCTGTAGTGAATCTGCACGATATCTTATCCGCTTGTCGTCCAGTTTGATCAAAGAGTCTAGATATATCGCACCTGATTTTGCATTTCGTCCGCCGTAACGTGATTTAGAATCACCAATAATCTTTGATGATAAGTAATCACTTTCTCTGTACCTCTGCTTCTGTTCGCCGAGCGACTTGTACCGAGCGTTCGCGCAGCGTCTCCTTCAGGAGAAGTCGAGGTCAGTCGAGGCGCTGCTTGTATCTCTGTATTATTTTTAAAGTGAAATATGATCACAGCCAAGCCCTGACACCCATATACCCCTTCACCCTTCTTTAAACCCTTTATTTCTGCTGTAAAACTTGACATCAGCAGTTAACTTAACACGCAAAAAAATAAATGTAGTTTAGTTAAAGATTAAAGTGTAAATTTAAATTTGATCCGAAGTTTTTATCAGTAATATCACTATGATTTTAAATATATATCACTTACGTAGATACACACTGATAAATTATATTAATTTTATATAAGGTGATTAAAGTTACTAAATTATAAAAAATTGATTAAAGAGCAAAAATCATAAAATAGACTGTTTTAAGCAATTTATGCCTGAATTGCTTAATTTATCTAGTAAAGTTTTTATTTTACATTAACCTAAAAATTCCTTAATCAAATTTTGTTTATGTATTAATACTGTCAGTAATGTATTAATAATATTTATTTTATATGTATAAAAAGCAGCATTATAGCATGTGACATAAATTCCTTTTTTATTATTTGTGATAAATCCGTATGTTCTTACTCGTGAATAATTTATTTAGAATACAAAAAAGCTAAGTTATACTACTTACTAGTTTCAATTGAATTAACCTTACTCATAGAGGATGTCTGAAAACTTTTTAATGTTGTAATGAACTCTGACAGATTACTCTAAACCACCCATAAAAAATGATACTTTGCAGCATTTTAGGGTGGTGAGTATAGGTACTGAATCCTCTGAAGAGGATGTTTTCAAAACCTTCTTGATTATTAGCAACAAGTCTTAGATTCTCTCAAATCTTCCCACGCAAGAGAAACCAGTTTGTTGAATATCAATAGCTGTATTAAGGCAGGTGCAGTCTGAGGATTTCCCCTGGGAATAACTGCTGCAATCATCTGCTGATTTAAAGCGGCTGTTGTTGTATATAACAACTTCTGGTCAGACTCTGTTTGCCTATTCATACTCTATAGACATATCTGAATAGGGTCACTTTGGAGGATGAAGAGAAGACACAATGCTGATAATTACAAGCAAATTCTGTTGAAACCATCTCCCAACTTTCAGCTAATTGTTCACTTTGGTCAGAATCAACACACCTACTTGTAGAGAGAAAACCATCATGAATACACCTTTGATTAAATTGGAAGAATTGCAACAAGGTAAAGTTCTTGTTGATGAGTTGGGGTTGTTAACCGAAATGCCTGATGAGATAATTCAACTCTCTCAGAGAGTGAAACAAATCATGGGTGCTTCTAAAGTCGTCCAAGGTATGTGTGCAGGTGATTATTTTTCTCTAGTGTCATATTCAGCAATTTATTGGGGAATAGTCAAAACCTTTCCTCGCACTGTTATCAGAAACGTCAAGAAGTTTTTGAACCGTTTCTCTGAACAAAATTCCAGCCGTAATTTGCTTTTAGTCTTCAACTACACAGGTAAAGAACGCGAAAAAATCTTAGCTTCCCTACAACATGGTATTTCTGGTATTGCCAAAGACTATGGTTTTGAAGAAGGTAGTCATTTAGATTATTGGAAAAAGTTGATGACTGCTGTGGGAATCATGAATGATTCCAGTACTGGTAAGCTTTCTCCTGAAGGTGCTAAACTCCTAGCCCAGCTTGAAAAAGCAGAACCAATTATGACGATGGATACTTTGATTAATAAAGAAGCCGATATGCGAAACGCCTTAATAGCGATGTTAGCTGTTGAGTTTATCGCTGTAGGTATTTCAGAATGTGTTATCGACTCTCCAGAGTCTCAAATATTATTTGCACCAAATGGAAGAGGAATCACCAGAGAGTGGTTTGATGTTCATTACCATTCTGGCGATCATCATATATTAGAGAATAGCGAATATGATTTGACTCCAGATTTTGACCAGCTAAAATTGCCCCATGATACTATCAACTACAATATGTTGAAAATGGCGCATAAGGCTGATTATGAGGGTGAGTCATTACAAGATATTTTAGAAGCAAAAGTGTTACACGTCGCTGAGGCTTTTGCTGCTGCGGGTAATTACACTTGGAAATTTGACGAGTCGATTAATCTGCATTTGGCAATGAAGGCTTAAAAATTTCAAGCTAGAGTCTAGTATGTGTAGGGTGTGTTAGGCGTAAGCCGTAACGCACCGAAAACTTTGCCATAGATGCGTTACGCTGTCGCTAACACATCCTACGTACATTTCAGAAATCAAATATTGAGTATTAGAGGATGTTTGAAAAGTCCTTAATCATGTATCAAATCATTTTAGATCCCCCTAAATCCCCCTTAAAAAGGGGGACTTTGATTCTTTTTCCCCCCTTTTGAAGGGGGGTTAGGGGGGATCTGAATGTACTAAATAGCACAGCCAAACACTTTTCAAACAACCTCTTAAGTAATGAGTAATAAGTAAATTTCTGACTCATTACTCATTACTTTTTTCAATCAGTTGCTGTATCTTATAAACATCGAATCTGCTGTAATTAGTTAATCTCAACCAACTGAATAGCATTCAGCAATTCTTCGGCGGTGTAAGGCTTGCTTAAATAAGCATCCGCGCCCTGTTTTCTACCCCACACTAGATGACTGGTTTGATTTGTGGTACTACAAATTAAGATAGGTGCTTTGGCTTGTCTGGGATGACTTGTGAGGAAGCGACACAATTCAAAACCATTCATCCCTGGCATAAATACATTAGTAATAATTGCATCTGGCTTTTCTTCTAAAGCCATTTCTAAAGCTTCTTTTGCAGTTTTAGCTTTAATAATTTTATAACCTTTATCTCCCAGCACATTTGCTAGTTCACTGAGAGTTTCTTCTAATATCAGAATTGTCCCTACCCATGTAATACTCAATTCTGAATCTCCATATCAGCGATTTAGTTGATTTATTCTAACTAAATCTGAAAATTAGACAATATGCTTAAAGATAATTTTCATTAAATCTCCTTGGGTAAAAGGTTTAGTCAGATAGCCAGAAGCTCTGACTATTTTAGCTTTTGCTCTGTCGATGAGGCTGACTTTTTCTGTCAGCATAATTATGGGTGTATTTTTGAAATATGTGTGTTGTCGTAATAAAGTGCATAACTCATAGCCATCTAAATCAGGCATATCTACATTTAATAAAATAATGTCTGGTTTAGTCCGCAAAATTTCCATTAAAGCTTTTAAAGAATCTGTAACTCCAATTACAGAAAATATTTGCTCATCTAAAGCATTATTCACGACATTTAATAAAGCAGGACTATTATCAATACAAAAGATTGTGTAGACTTTCTTCTCTGGTGATGGTGAAGAATGAGTTTGATAATTATGATGGCTAGGGCTAGTAGCCTGCGATGGATAGCGGTTAATTTTGGGTAATTGTGGTTCTGGTTTGGGTTGTGTCCGGGTTGGGGTGGTAAATGGTGATGGCTGCGCCACAGTTGTTGATGAACGGAACTCTTGATGATTGAACCCAACAGAACTACTTTCGGTATATGGCGAACTATCTTGATAAACGCCCTCTTTTCCGCGCTTTTGACAGCGTTCGACTAACAAGCGGAGATTAAGATGGCAGAATTTAGGCATATCATCCAAAAAGCTTTCGGGGATGAATTCATAACTACCCTCTTCTAGGCTCAAGAATGAGTCGAGAACTTCTAATGCTAGTTGTTCGATGAGTACGGCTGCTTCTGTTGGACTAATATACTTTTGATTAACTAACCAGCAAATTGCCAAATAATCTGGGTTAGGTATGGCTTGACTACCAGCGCCATTTTCAAATATTGTCCTGAGTTGAGCGTCAATTCCATACGGTAAGGTCGAAATTTGCTCACTCAAATGTTGTAGATTCCGGTAAAGCGGTTCAAACATCTTTTCGGAATAGCAGGCATATATTAGCTTACCTTCATCTATATATATTGACCAAGCGCCAGATGTACTAAAGACTTGTAAACAACCAGTGACAGATTTACTGGTGATTTTCTTCAATAAAGATAAGGGCTGGATTTTTTGGAAAAATCTATATCTACTAATAGGGAGGGTTTTCATAGAAATATCTTTAGATAAAAGTACATATTGGCAAGGCAAATTTGTGAATTACCTAGTTGGTATCCACAAGCAAATATTTTTGAGATTCTATTCAGCTAAATATAGCGGTCATATTTGGGTTCGTACAGAGATTCTTTACCCCTAACTCTAAAGTAGTCAATCTCTGATAAGATGTTGCTAACCTAACTACACTTAACTAAGAAATACCAAACTAAGCGATCGCTTAACAAAAAAGTAGTTGGATTTGTTCATGGTAAACATTATCCAAAAAACAATTTTGCTTTCTTCGCTTGTAATAATCTGGCTAGTTTAACAGTACATCATATTTTGCATTTAGACGTATTGGCTCCAACCCATCAGTAACAAAAAAAACTTTTAAATACGGATATTTTGGCTAAAAATGCAAATTTAAGTATATACTGAGTCATCTGTTTTTTTATTACTTTAGTATATCTTGCAACTCCGTAGCATAATTTTTCCCAGTAATAAGTTGAATATTGATTCTGAACAAGACTTACAGCAGTTAATGGAAGCATCAGCACTAAAAACAGGCTTTGCTGTTATCGGTCGAAAAATATTTACCCGGAAATATTTTTGTGTTCTGTCAATCCAATCTGATGTAAAAGTCAAAAGTGTACTTGATAGAAGCTGGATATCTAAATTCAGCTAAATGCTAAATGGCAACATCATAGATTTTTCTGTATTCAGATAAAAACCAGTTATTTTTATGATAAACAACCTCTGAAGATATAAATATAATTATTATTTAAAGATTTTAATTGTCGGAAATATAGCAATAGATCCGGAGAATTTAAAGAAGTACAGTAATTAATCATCGTGTGCAGGGTTGGAGAAAAGGTAAGAATTCAGTGTTCAAAAGTCAAGATTTGTTTGCTGCTCATTTGGGAATGCTTGGTGAGTTACTCAAATCTAATGAATTCTGACTTCTGGATTCTGAATTATAGCTATTGAATTATTAAGCTAGAATTAACTATGCCACTTGTGTAATTTGGACTTACGCTCATGGTGACTCAATTACCTTCTTCTACCAAAAAAGATATCATCTACCCGGAAACTGATGGACAGCCGATGGCGGAAAATACAAAGCAGTTTGAATTGATTGTATTGATTAAAAAGAATTTAGATTTATTATTTGCCAACGAACCTAATGTATTTGTCGCGGGTGATCTGTTTTGGTATCCTGTTGAAGGTGATAATGTGACGCGGAGAGCGCCTGATGTGATGGTAGTGTTTGGTAGACTAAAAGGCGATCGCGGTTCTTATTTACAATGGCAAGAAGGTAACATTCCGCCACAAGTGGTATTTGAAATTCTTTCCCCTAGCAACACTGCCAAAGAAATGATTGCTAAGTATAAATTCTACGATCGCTATGGGGTGGAAGAATACTATATATATGACCCAGAGACAACAGAGTTAAGCGGTTGGTTGCGTTCAGAACATGAATTAGCCGAAATTCCCCAAATGATTAACTGGATAAGTCCGCGTCTGGGTATTCGCTTTGAGTTATCAGACGGCGAACTTCTAATTTATCGTCCCGATGGACAGAAGTTTCTCACCTATTTAGAATTAGCGCAACAACGCGAGCAAGCACAAATAGCAGCCGAGCAAGAACGCCAACGTGCTGAACGAGAATGTCAACGCGCTGAACAAGCCGAAACTCAACTAGCAGCACTCCGCGCTTTACTCCGCGATAGGGGAATTAACCCTGATGAAGTGTGAAGTGTGAACAGGACTTACGCACCAAGATTGTCTATGAAGATTGGGTGTAAGGGTGTAAGGGTTTATGGCGTAAGGGTTTTAGATACATCCTTATACCCCTGTACCCCTACCTCACAAGTGTAGGTTTTCAACAGAGTGATGAGTAGCGACTCTAAAAATCATGATTGAATCAGAGTTCCATTCCCCTCACACCCTTACACCCCTACACCCTAAATCAAGGTTTTTGGGGCATAAATAACCTACAAAACCTCACCTGTCAGCGTACCCCTACACCCTTGTCAAAACCCTTAATTTTTCGTTATTCCCCACTCCCTATACTCAATGCAGACCGACATTAATTTAGAAGTTTTAGAAAATAGCGCACGTTTAGACCGTTATCTTGCACAAGAGTTATCGGATGTTTCTCGTTCTCGCATTCAGCAGTTGATTGAACAGGGAAATGTCCAAGTTAACGGTCAAGTCTGCACGTCTAAAAAGGAGAATGTGAAAATAGGCGATCGCATCATTCTACAAATACCAGAAGCACAGCCCCTAGAGCTACAGGCAGAAGATATTCCCCTTGATATTCTTTACGAAGACGAACAATTACTTATCCTCAATAAACCTGCTGGCTTAGTTGTCCATCCCGCACCAGGACATTATGATGGCACATTGGTAAATGCTTTGTTGGCGCATTGTCCAAACCTTCCCGGTATTGGCGGAGTTCAACGTCCGGGAATTGTGCATCGATTGGATAAGGATACCACCGGTGCGATCGCGATCGCCAAAACCGACATTGCTTATCAACACTTACAAGCACAACTCCAAGCCAAAACCGCGCGGCGAGAATATTTAGGTGTAGTTTACGGTGCGCCAAAAACTGAAAGTGGTAAGATAGATTTTCCGATCGGTCGCCATCCCCAAGACCGCAAAAAAATGGCTGTCATTCCTGTAGAACAAGGTGGACGCACAGCAGTTACACACTGGCATATACTAGAACGCTTAGGTAATTACACATTAATTAAATTTCAATTAGAAACAGGTCGTACCCATCAAATTCGGGTTCATAGCGCCAAAATTGGTCATCCCATTGTGGGTGATCCTGTTTATAGTTCTGGTCGTTCGGTGGGTGTAAATCTTCCTGGTCAAGCATTACACGCTTGGCGGCTCAAGTTACAACACCCCATTTCACAAGATTGGATTGAAGTTACAGCACCAATACCCCAAACTTTTACAACTTTGTTAGAAGTCCTCCGCCGCAGAATCGCCGTCTCTTCTTGAAAAAAGAATATAAATAATTTTCAGATTTCGCTTTACTTTGGTTTACAAAAGCTTACACAGAAATTTTGGGCAAAAATCTCATTTACAAGCTGTAGTAATAGATGAAAGGCTGGTAAACAGAAAGTTATAAGCAAATTCAGCATATATTTCAGACTTGACATCTTCTTGATTTTTATCTGATGCAATAAAAATCAAAATTGTGATTTAAATTACAAAATTTCTCTAACAAATTGTTCACAGTCTACTAACACCTGTTAGTAGCCAAAAGTTTAAAGTTAACAATCAACAACCCTAAATTTTCAACTTTTGGTTCTGCTTGAACAGTAGCTTGATTCCTGCTGTGCTAATCACTTTCTCAAGCTACACTGTCAGAAATTCTAGATATATAAGTTTTATTTGTTACTAAGCTCAAAAAAGTCCAGGGAATATGTGAAGTAAGTTTTCTAAAAATGTTGGAATGTAAAGCAAAAATTTTCTGATGATGCCTCAAAGCTATGTAGGGAGATAGTTTAGCGAAAAAGCTGTATGGAGAAATACTATTTCATAAAACTTAAGAATAAACTAACTCAACCAATATATAAAATACGAACAAGGTTTTAAAAGCAATTAAAAAAACAAGCAAAGTTAGCTGTTTTAAAGAATAGTTAATTGCGGCAAAAAGTTATTATTTCAAATTAACTATTTGAAGTAGTGATTTTGTAATGCAATGAATTTTGCTCCATAGATTAATTGCTATGAACCACATAAATATCTGCAATTAATGGTCGGAGGAATCAAAAATGCTCGACGCTTTTTCCAAAGTAGTTGAACAAGCCGATAAAAAAGGTTCATATTTAAGCGGTGAAGAAATAAACGCATTATCAGCTATGGTTGCTGATAGCAATAAGCGGTTAGATATCGTTAACAGACTCACCAGTAATGCTTCTTCAATTGTGGCTAACGCTTATCGGTCTTTAGTAGCTGAACGTCCACAAATTTTTAATGCTGGTGGTGCTTGTTTCCACAACCGCAACCAAGCTGCATGTATCCGTGACTTAGGATTTATTCTGCGTTACGTTACTTATTCTGTATTAGCTGGTGATGCTAGTGTGATGGACGATCGCTGCTTAAATGGTCTGCGTGAAACCTATCAAGCACTAGGTACTCCTGGCGATGCTGTAGCTTCTGGAATTCAAAAAATGAAAGATGCTGCTATTGCAATTGCTAATGACTCTAATGGTATTACAAAAGGTGATTGTAGCCAATTAATTGGTGAATTAGCCAGCTATTTTGATCGTGCTGCTGGTGCTGTTGTTTAATAAATTGTTTGTTCCAACTGTTCGCAAACTGGTTGTTAGGAATTAGTCAAAAATCGAGGAGATTAGGAGAGTTATGAAAACACCTTTAACGGAAGCGATATCTGCTGCTGATTTGCGTGGTTCTTATCTCAGCAATACCGAAATACAAGCAGTATTTGGTCGGTTCAACCGCGCTCGTGCAGGTTTAGATGCTGCGAAAGCATTTAGCAATAATGGCAAAAAATGGGCAGAAGCAGCCGCCAATCATGTTTATCAAAAATTCCCCTACACCACTCAAATGAGTGGCCCTCAATATGCGTCTACTCCCGAAGGTAAATCCAAGTGTGTACGCGATATTGATCACTATCTCCGCACCATCAGCTATTGCTGTGTGGTTGGCGGTACTGGCCCCTTAGATGAATATGTAGTTGCTGGTTTAAGTGAACTCAATGGTGCTTTGGGTTTATCTCCTAGCTGGTATGTAGCTGCACTCGAATTTGTGCGTGACAATCATGGTTTAAATGGTGATGTTGCTGGGGAAGCTAACACCTATCTCAACTATGCAATTAACGCTTTAAGCTAATACAAAATTGTGGGTCTTTGTCAATAGAAAATTGCTCAATTAGTAGGAAAATTTTCTACTTAAATTGTTGCGGTTTTCTACTGCCAAAGACCCAAATTTATTGCTAACCAAAATTGAAAAAGGAGCGATAGTCCAAATGAGTGCTTCTATTGCAGACCGACTAGGCATTAGAGATGCAATTGCCATTAAAGTAGAGCTACGCCAAAATTGGAGCGAAGACGAATTACAAAAAGTATTTCGTGCTGCTTATCAGCAAATTTTTGGTCGTCAAGGAATCTACGCCAGCCAAAAATTTACTAGTGCCGAAGCTTTATTGCGGAATGGCAAAATTAGCGTGCGGCAATTTGTAGAAACTTTGGCAAAATCTGAATTTTACAAAGAATGCTTTTTTTATAACAACTCCCAAGTGCGTTTTATCGAATTAAACTATAAGCACTTATTGGGACGTGCGCCTTACGATCAATCAGAGATTGCTTACCATGTAGATTTATATGCTGCGCGTGGCTATGATGCAGATATTGAATCTTACATTTACAGCCCAGAATATGAAAATGCTTTTGGAAATGCTGTTGTGCCTTATCACCGGGGATTTCAATCAATTCCTGGCATGAAAACTGTTGGTTTTAATCGGATATGTGAGCTTTATCGCGGTTCTGGTAATAGTGATAATGCTCAAATGGGACGCAGAAATTCTCGCTTGCGGACGAAAGTTTCATTGAATTTAGCTAATGGAATTTTACCGCCAACTTCCGCAGGCACAGGGTTTGTCTCAGCAGCGCCAACTTTAATTAGTTCGGCTCAACGCGGAGATAGTCGGATGTTTGTAATTGAAGCGATCGCCGGTACAATTGGCTCTAAAGCATCAGTACGCCGTAGCCGCCAAGTGTACACTGTACCTTACGAACGTCTTTCAACCACCTACCAAGAAATACACAAGCGCGGCGGTAAGATAATCAAAATCTCTCAAGTGTAAATTTCAGCAAAAATCAGGAATTCTCTTTTTGATGGGGTGTGAGGGTGTAGGGGTATAAGGGTGTAAAAAAATTCCTACACCCCTACACCCTTAATCCCTTACACCCTTTTCACTATGACTATTACTAACTCTGCTGAACCAATTCTTTCACCAGAAAGTGCGATCGCGGCATTATCTAGTGAGGATAATCAAATTCGTTATTACGCTGCTTGGTGGTTGGGTAAACATCAAGTCCAAGCTGGCTGTGTGGCGTTATGCGAGGCTTTATTTGATGAACGTTATCGCATTCCCGGTGGGGGTTATCCGCTACGCCGTCAAGCCGCCCGCGCATTAGGACAATTGAAAAATCCCCAAGCTGTACCAGCGTTAGTAAAAGCGTTAGAGTGCGATGAGGATTTGCGTTTAAGGGAAGCCGCGATCGCCGCTTTAGCTGCTATTGGTGATAAAAGGGCTGTGACTCCTTTGTTACATCTGTTAGCAACCAGTCAAGAACAACCTTATGAAGCCTTGATTGAAGCATTAGCAACACTCCAAGTTTGGTCTGCACGTCCGCAAATCGAAGATTTTTTGCAACATCCTTCAGAACGAGTTCAATGTGCGGCGGCGCGATATATGTATCTGTTAACGCAACAACCCGAATACATTGAACGTATCGTCAAAAACCTCAACCACGACAATATGTATTTACGTTGGGCGGCTGTTTTTGACTTAGGCGCAGTTGGTCATCAACAAGCTATCCAGGCTATCTTAAAAGCCCAGGTTCCTAATAGTTTGAAGTTATTAAACTTAAAGCGCATTTTAGAAGCATTTCTAGAAAGTCATAGTTATGCCGAAGAGACAGCTTTATTAATTTTTCAAGCGATAGATAATTTACTAATTCAACTTTAAAAGTCAAAATACATTTTTTTGAAATTAGTATCACAAGTAAAAAGTAAAAAGGGAAATTCATATAGGGCTGACGTAGGGTGTGTGACGCAACGAGAAGATTTGAACGTAGTCATCAGATTTATAGCGTCACGCACCAACCACCAATTGTGACACTTACGTAAGTCCTGCCATGTTGAAAATTCATTGGTCTACAATTAGTGGCAAATCTGATTTGCCTCACTAGTTGACCCTGAGCGTTTTTCTAACCTGATTCGTTTGCTCTTTTTTACTTTTACCTTTTTACTTTATTTTGCCATGCAATTTTTTATCAGTGAGCAGAACCATGAATGAGCAATTAATTTCCCAAATTAATCAAGCTGCAACACCAGAAGAAGTAATTACAGCAATTAGGGCTATAGCTGTGAGTGATACTCCAGAAATCGACTCTATCAATGCTGTAATTACAGCTTTAAGTCATCATCACCCAAGGGTGAAAAATGCAGCAGTAGAGGCCTTAGTTAAGTTGGGAAATGTCACAGTAAAACCCTTAATTACTGCTTATGAAACTTCTCGTGATCAGGGATTACAAGCTTATATTATTCAAGTCTTAGCTCAAATTGGTTCAGATGAAGCGATGGATTTGTTAGCGGAAGTTTTGGGGACAACTGTAGCAAATCATTGCCAAGGTAATGTGCGACGAATTGCAGCACGGGGTTTAGGAAAAATTGCCAGCAATTCTCAAGATGCAGGAGTGATTGGTTGTGTACAAGAAAAGTTGATTTGGGCTTTGGTTTCTCCTGAAGATTGGGGACTGCGTTATGCTGCGGCGGTGTCTTTACAAGAATTAGCCACACCAACAGCAAAGGCGGCTTTACAAACTGCGATCGCGCAAGAAACCGATTCTGTGGTGCGATCGCGCGTAGCTTTAGCCTTGGAGTCAGGGAAAACAAACAAATTAGCCATGACCTATGACCGATGAGAACCGTCTCTTGACCCTAAACCCAGCACTCACGAAAATGTTGCGAAATATTTATTTTATGTTTCTTCACAATAACCTTCCGGATGCAAAAACTGGTGTAAAACAGCAATATCTTGCTCTGTAAGGGTTCCAAGAAGCTTAAGAAAATATTAAACACGCAATATTTTCGGAAAAAATTATCAAATGTAAAGTTGTGTAACAAAAAAAAGCGCATATTCTCAGTTACAGCCCTTGTATGTAAAGGATTTGAGGTGGTTCTTATGACTGCAACTTATTTATTCACAATTTGTAACAAATAAAGGATCTATAGCGTTGTATAAACATAAGCTGGAGGGGTAAATAACAGACAGAACATAAACAAGGCAATCAATTCGTAAAGTTTGCTGGTTTCTCATAAAACAAACCCTAGTTCTCATAATTTTCCTCATGAAGCAACAGGCGGACTTGAGAAGCAGCAAAACGAGAAATGGTTACTTGGTCTGTTAGATGCCATCCCAAATTGATAAAACATTACCAGTTTTAATCGAGACATCTCTCAACTAAGGAATTAGGAGATTAGAGTCCATGACATTAGATGTATTCACCAAGGTAACTTCTCAAGCCGATTCTAGAGGCGAGTTCTTGAGCAACGAGCAATTGGATGCTCTAGCTGCTGTTGTTAAAGATGGTAGCAAGCGCCTAGATGTTGTTAACCGCATCACCAGCAATGCTTCCTCTATCGTTACCAACGCTGCTCGTTCTTTGTTTGAAGAACAACCCCAATTGATCGCTCCTGGTGGTAATGCTTATACAAACCGCCGCATGGCTGCTTGCTTGCGCGACATGGAAATTATTTTGCGCTATGTAACCTACGCTATTTTGGCTGGTGATGCAAGTGTCCTGGATGATCGCTGCTTGAATGGCTTGCGTGAAACCTACAGCGCCCTAGGTACTCCTGGTTCTTCCGTAGCTGTTGGCGTTCAAAAAATGAAAGATGCAGCTATTGGGATTGCTAACGATCCCAACGGTATCACCAAAGGTGATTGCAGTGCATTGATCTCCGAAGTAGCTGGCTACTTTGATCGCGCTGCTGCTGCTGTTGCTTAATAGCAGTCTAGAGTCTCAATACGCAAGTATTTAGGCAACCAGGTAAAAAGACTAAAAAATACCAAGGAGATTTGAAAAGATGGTTAAAACACCAATTACCGAAGCTATCGCAGCTGCTGATACCCAAGGACGCTTTTTGGGCAACACTGAATTACAAGCTGTTAACGGTCGTTATGTACGTGCTGCTGCAAGCTTAGAAGCTGCTCGTGGTTTGACCTCCAACGCTCAACGCTTGATCGATGGTGCAACCCAAGCTGTTTACCAAAAATTCCCCTACACCACCAACACTCCTGGCCCTAACTTTGCTGCTGATAGCCGTGGTAAATCCAAGTGCGCTCGTGACGTTGGTCACTACCTCCGCATCATTACCTACAGCTTGGTTGCTGGTGGTACTGGCCCATTGGATGAATACCTGATTGCTGGTTTGGCTGAAATCAACAGCTCCTTCGAGTTGTCTCCTAGCTGGTACGTAGAAGCTCTGAAATACATCAAAGCTAATCATGGTTTGTCTGGTCAAGCTGCTAACGAAGCTAACACCTACATCGACTATACTATCAACGCTCTCAGCTAGATAGTTTTCTGCCCGGAGAGGGATACAAGTGCTGGATGGTAATCACCTAGCAGTTGGATCAAGCTCCGGGCATAGTTTTATGTAGGGATGAAAAGAAGAATGCAGAATCCAGAATTCAGCGTTGGTTAAATCTAGTTATTCTGACTTCTGACTCCTGAATTCTTATTCAAAAAGCTTTTTAGAGCAAGCAGTCGGCGCAAACCGCCGAACATCAATAAGGGGATAAAAG
This sequence comes from Anabaena sp. FACHB-83, assembly GCF_014697485.1. Lineage (NCBI taxonomy): Bacteria > Bacillati > Cyanobacteriota > Cyanophyceae > Nostocales > Nostocaceae > Anabaena > Anabaena sp. FACHB-83. Next base: position 402,611 of record NZ_JACJRY010000002.1, read on the forward strand.
ATGGCAATTACAGCAGCAGCATCTAGGCTAGGGACAGAGCCATACAGCGAAGCACGTCGAGTTGAACTGCGCCCCAACGCCAGCAAAGCAGAAGTCGAAGCCGTGATTCATGCCGTGTATCGGCAAGTCTTGGGTAATGATTACATCATGGCATCAGAACGTCTGGTAAGCGCAGAATCACTCCTGCGGGATGGAAACCTGACAGTGCGGGAGTTTGTGCGTAGCGTTGCCAAATCAGAACTCTACAAAACCAAGTTTTTCTATAGCAGTTTCCAAACTCGTTTGATCGAACTCAACTATAAGCATTTGTTGGGTCGCGCTCCTTACGACGAGTCAGAAGTTGTTCATCACCTCGACTTGTACCAAAACAAAGGTTACGACGCAGAAATTGACTCTTACATTGATTCTGTAGAGTATCAAAACAACTTCGGCGATAACATCGTGCCTTACTATCGTGGTTTTGAAACTCAGCCTGGGCAGAAGACAGTAGGTTTTAACCGGATTTTCCGGTTATACAGAGGCTATGCAAATAGCGATCGCGCCCAAGTAGAAGGTAAGAAGTCACGGTTAGCACGGGAATTAGCGAGCAATCAATCATCTTCAATTATTGGCCCCTCCGGCAGCAATAGTAACTGGAGTTTCCGTGCAACAGCAGATTTAGCGCCGAAGCGGAACTTAGGCAACGCTGTCGGACAAGCTGATCGTGTTTACCGCATTGAAGTTACAGGACTTCGCAATCCCGGCTATCCGAGCGTAAGAAGAAGCAGCACAGCTTTCATCGTACCTTACGAACGGCTTTCTGAGAAAATCCAGCAAATCCATAAGCAAGGCGGCAAAATAGCCAGCGTTACACCAGCTTAAGTTGCTGCTACAGGGATTGTAAACCAAACAGGAGATAGAGAAGTAATGTTCGGTCAAACCACATTGGGTGCTAGTAGCGTTTCTTCATCTGCTAGTCGTGTGTTTCGCTATGAAGTTGTAGGCTTGCGGCAAAACTCCGAAACTGACAAGAATAAATACAACATTCGCAATAGCGGTAGCGTATTTATTACCGTGCCATACAGCCGGATGAATGAAGAATACCAAAGAATTACCCGTCTGGGTGGCAAAATCGTCAAGATTGAGCCATTAACTGCTGACGAGGAATAATCCCCTGGCAATGATAGAACCCAGTGGGGAGCAATTTGCCCCAGAGAACGGGCCTCAGCTCACACCAGATATAGCGATCGCTAACCTGCAATCACCAGATTTGAGTCTCCGCTATTATGCAGCTTGGTGGCTGGGCAAGTTCCGGGTTAACAGAGCAGATGCTGTGGATGGTTTGATTGCCGCATTAAAAGATGAAGCTGATAGAACAGAGCTAGGTGGTTATCCTCTGCGCCGAAATGCAGCTAGGGCATTAGGTAAGTTAGGTGATGCCAGAGCAGTACCAAGCTTAATTGAATGCCTTGAATGTTCTGATTTTTATGTGCGCGAAGCTGCTGCTCAGTCTTTAGAAATGCTGCGCGATCGCACTGCCACATCAGCACTGATCAAAATGTTAGATGGGGGTGTAGCCGAGGCCGTGCAAGTACCGGGACTCCCTCATCTAACACAACCCTATGAAGCAGTCATAGAAGCCTTGGGAGCAATTCACGCCACTGAGGCAATTCCACTCATAGAGCCTTTCCTAGAGCATCCATTACCACGAGTACAATGTGCCGCCGCCAGAGCCATGTACCAACTCACACAAAACCCCATCTACGGAGAAAGGTTAGTGAAAATGTTGGCAACAGGCGATCTGAAATTACGCCGTGTTGTCTTAGGGGATTTGGGTGCAATTGGGTATTTGGCAGCAGCAGAAGCGATCGCTCAAGCTCAGGTCGAAAATAGCTTCAAACTTATTGCCCTCAGAGGATTGCTAGAGCATCAATTAACAGACAAGTTAGAGGAGCTTGCTGTATCTGATGACGCAATTCGGGTAATGAACTTGATGGATTCACTTTTATAGTCACTTGTCATTTGTTATTTGTCCTTGGTCAAAAGCTGATGACAAGTGACTATTGACCAATGACTAACGACCAATGACTGAAGAACTAATTCGTGCCGTCGCCTTAGCAGATACACCAGCAAAAATGGTGACAGCAGTGCAGAACTTGGCAGCCAAAAAAGATATAGCTGCAATTCCTACTTTGATTGCTGTGTTTGGATATAACAATCCAGCCGCCGCCGCAGTAGCAGCCACCGCCCTCACAGAAATGGGAGAAGCGGCAGTACCGCAGCTAATATCTCAAATTGATGACTATAACTATGGCGCGCGGGCTTATTCGATTCGCACAATAGCTGCGATCGCAGACCCTCGTGCTTTAGAGTTATTAGTTAGTGCAGCTGCCACAGACTTTGCCCCTAGTGTCCGCCGCGCTGCTGCCAAAGGTTTAGGAAACTTGCACTGGCATAAGCTAGATTTGCCCCAAAGCCATACAGCACCCAAAAGAGCCTTAGAAACCCTTATATTTATTTCTCAAGACTCTGAATGGTCAATTCGTTATGCTGCCGTTGTGGGTTTACAAGCCTTGGCAAAAAATAGCGATTTACAACAACCTATTTTCGCCAGACTCAACGAAATGCTCACAACCGATACCGAAAAAGCCGTCCGCGCTCGTGTGCAACTAGCTTATCTTTAAATAAAGCTATTTGTTTACCATAAAACAAGGTAAAAGTAAATATGTCAATACCACTACTTGAATATTCACCAAGTTCCCAAAACCAACGGGTAGAAGGTTACGAAGTCCCCAACGAAGATACCCCAACTATTTATCGCTTATCTGCTGCGGTTGACGATAAAGATATTGATGCAATTATCTGGGCAGCTTATCGGCAAATTTTCAGCGAACAACTCATTATCAAAAGCAATCGCCAAACCTTCTTAGAATCTCAATTGCGGAATCGGGCAATTAACATCCGGGATTTCATTCGCGGCTTGGGCAAATCTGAAGTTTACCGCACCCAAGTAGCAGATATTAACTCCAACTACCGCTTAGTAGACATCACCTTAAAGCGGTTTTTGGGGCGGGCTGCCTATAACAAAGATGAAGAAATTGCCTGGTCAATTGTCATTGCCACCAAAGGTTTACACGGGTTTATTGACGCATTGCTAGACAGCGACGAATATCAGCAGAACTTTGGAGATGATATCGTACCTTACCAACGCCGTCGCTTCAAAGACAGACCCTTTAACTTAGTTAATCCACGCTACAACAGTTACTGGCGCGATCGTCAAACCCTCAACTACCTAGGTGGTCGTTCCTTCTACAGCGCCCGCACCACAGGTTATGCCAGCAAAGAAGAAATTCGGCGCGTAATTCCTAGCAACTTCTTAGCAATGGCTGGGAACATAATTACCAACGAACGTAATTATCAACGTATAACCGCGACCGTTGTCTCCCAAATTAGAGATATGAATATCCCCGACAACAGCCGTGAAGGTGGTACTCCCCAACCAACAGTTAAACCCACAGCCGTTGCCTTACCTTACCGTTATCTTCCTGGCACTAAGACAACCTGAGTAGTCAGTCGTCAAAAGTCAGTATTAACAAATGACAAAGGACAAACCCTAAAACTATGGCAATACCTTTACTAGAATACAAACCCAGCTCTCAAAACCAGCGCGTCCCAGGTTACGAAATCCCCAACGAAAATACCCCCAGACCTTATCGCATCGAAAACTGTGCTAGTGATGGCGATGTTCAGGAATTAATTTGGGCAGCTTATCGTCAATTATTTAGCGAACATGAAATTTTAAAATTTCATCGCCAAGGCAATTTAGAGTCTCAGGTAAAAAATCGCGCCATTACTGTACGTGACTTTATTCGCGGTTTAGCCAAATCTGAAGCCTTTCGGGGTTTAGTCATCGAGACAAATTCTAACTACCGTTTAGTAGAAATTGCCCTGAAACGCTTTTTAGGTCGTGCGCCTTATAATAAAGACGAAGAGATTGCTTGGTCAATCAAAATAGCAACAGCTGGTTGGGATGGTTTTGTTGACGCTTTAATTGACTCAGAAGAATATCTCACCAACTTTGGCGAAAACATCGTTCCTTTCCAACGCCGCCGCTATAAAGATAGACCCTTCAACCTAGTTACCCCCCGCTACGGTAACTACTGGCGCGACAAGCTAGAAGATGCTCGCTACAAAGAAGGAGACATCAAAAACTTCTTGGCTTTGGCTAACTCCCTCAGCATCAGACAAGTTACTTACACGCCAGTTAACCTCACTAACATCAAAATTCCCGACACCACCAGAGAAACCGTACCCCAAGGTATCCCGGTGTCGATTAGTTCCAGTGCTAACTTCCCCGTGCGCTAAGGACTGTTTTTCAGTGGTTTGATAAAAGTATAAGAAGGATATATAGCCTTTCCTAGTCTGCTGAGGTACAAATTTATCTGCGTCTATCTGCGTCCATCTGCGGTTAATTATTCTTGCTTGTACTTCACTAGAATAAGAAATGCTATAAGCTCTGCAAAAGCTAACTCATAACCTTCTAAATGTTTTTCCGTCGAGTTACCAAATCATCAAGAGCAAGTAACTCATACCAATTGGAACAATCATGGGTTTCAAATCCAAAATGGTAAAAACGGACTAATTATAAGATGCCAACTTTATTCTTAAGGCGGTCTTTAGTATGGCATTACCTTTACTTGAATACAAACCCACAACTCAAAATCAAAGAGTTAGTAGTTTTGGTGCGGCAGATACCAACGAAGATACACCTTATATCTACCGTACAGAAATCGCCAACTCTCCTAGCGAAATTGAAAGACTCATTTGGGCAGCTTATCGCCAAGTCTTCAACGAGCAGGAAATTCTGAAATTTAACCGCCAAATTGCCTTAGAAACCCAACTTAAAAATCGGTCAATCACGGTTAAAGATTTTATCCGAGGTTTGGCTAAATCAGAGCGATTTTATCAGCTAGTAGTCACACCCAATAATAACTATCGGCTGGTAGAAATGTGTTTAAAACGGTTGTTAGGTCGCTCTCCTTACAATCGTGAAGAAGAAATAGCTTGGTCTATTCAAATTGCTACTCGTGGTTGGCATGGATTTGTGGATGCTTTGATTGACAGTGAAGAATATACCGAAGCCTTTGGTGACTACACTGTACCTTATCAGCGCAAACGTATGACTGTAGACCGACCATTCAGCTTTACTCCCCGCTATGGTGCTGACTATCGAGAACGCGCAGGTATTGTGAAAGGTGGCGGTTATCGCTCCTTATCATCTCTACCTAGTCAAAATGTTGATGGGGCTGCACTATTAGGTGTACTGCTTGTAGTGTCCGCAGGAATAACTTTCTTGTTGGTACTAAATTGGCTAGGAATTCATACTGGGTTCTAACCGAATGCGGGACAATAGATAAAGCATGAGTGAGGATTTGAGTCATCAAACCTCCTCATTAATCACCAGCTAAATCTCTGTGTAATCTTTTAATAAGAGGAAGAAATCAGCATGGCATTGCCATTACTTGAATACAAACCCAGCAGTCAAAACCACCGTGTTAAAAGCTTTGGTATTGCTGACCAAAACGAAAATACACCATATATCTATCGCATAGAAGATGTCAGTTCTTATACTGATATCCAAAACATCATTTGGGCAGCTTACCGCCAAGTTTTCAGCGAACATGAAATTCTTAAGTTCAACCGCCAAGTAACTTTAGAATCTCAGCTGAAAACTGGCGCGATTTCTGTACGTGACTTTATCCGTGGTTTAGCAAAATCTGAAGCCTTCTATCGTTTGGTTGTTTCTGTCAACAATAACTACCGTTTAGTTGACATCACCCTCAAACGTTTATTAGGTCGTTCTTCTTACAACAAAGAAGAAGAAATCGCTTGGTCAATTGTCATTGCTACCAAAGGTTTTGGCGGCTTTGTTGATGCTATTTTAGACAGCGAAGAATACAATCAAGCCTTTGGTGAGAACACTGTCCCCTACCAACGCAAACGCTTGGCAGGCCGTCCTCACAACTTGGTGACACCTCGCTACGGCGAAGACTTCCAAGAAAAAGCAGGTACAGTTCAAACCGACTGGCGCTTTACCTTGGAAAAATTCTATACCCGCAAGTTCCAAGAAAAACGTCTGGCCGAAGGCGACCCACGCAAATATGCAGATTTGGCAGCAGCAATCAATCCTAGCGGTAACTATGCTCAAAGAATATCATCCTTTGATATTGATTATCTAGCCGCAGTGCCTTACCGTGGTGGTAACAGACGCTAAGATTAAAAATTTAGTAGTCTAAAATTTTATACTGGGTCTAGTTTTTGCGTTGATGCAATAACCAACAGCTGATATGTAGTTGGATGTTTCATTGAGTAAAAGCTAGACCCAGTAGCTTTGAATGGTATTCATCTCAAAACAAAAATGCAATAATAGCTATACCGTAATGTCTAGTACCACATCCCTAATGTTTGAAATTTAGGGGTTAGGTCTGTTTTTTATAGTTTACTCAGTAAGGAACTAGTGTAGTTTCGATTTTTCTGGTGAGTTCTGGAAATTGTCAAATTGCTAACATTCAACACAGGTGGAAATTTATTACTTTGTTCTACCTCTAAGCTAATCTATGAAAGTTTACTGTACAAATCCTAACTGCCGCGCCCCAGAAAATGATATTCCTGATGAATTTCGTTCCGCTAAAGGTAAACAGAAATTTTGTAGTAATTGTGGAATGCGACTTGTTTTAAAGACTCGCTACTTAGCTTTAGAACAAATCGGTAGTGGGGGATTTGGGAGAACTTTTCGCGCCTGGGATTCTCATTTAGAACATGAATGTTTAATTAAGCAATTAAGATTGACAAATATTTCTAATGCGCCGTGGACACCTGCACAGTTACAATACATCCAAAATTCTTTTAAAAAAGAAGCACAAATTTTACGTAAGTTAAATCATCCACAAATTCCTAGATTATGGGATTCTTTTGAAATCTCTGCGCCAAATTTAGAAGAATCTGAGCAATCATTAGACTCATCACAAACAGTATTTTATTTAGTACAAGATTATATTCATGGTAATAATCTCAGACAAATAAAAAACACACAATGGTCAGAAGAGGAAGTTGTTAACTTTTTGCGGCAAATTTTACCAGTTTTAGATTACATTCATAGTCAACAACCTCTGATGTTAATTCATAGGGATATTAAACCAGAAAATATAATTCTCGAACAAAGAGGCGTACCTTATCTTATAGATTTTGGGGCTGTAAAACAAGCGATCGCAGGTGTACCCGCCGAACAATCTATCGCCATATCAACGCCTGGATACGCCTCACCAGAACAACGAGCAGGTTTAGCTGTCTCTCCATCTTCAGATTTATATTCTATCGCTGCAACTTGTGTTTGTTTGCTCACCTTAAAAACTCCAGAGAGCTTGCGAATTGGTGATATGTGGAGTTGGCGAAGATATGTTAATGTCAGTGACCAACTAGCTACCATTTTAGATACTATGCTGGCGGCGGAAATCACTTATCGTTTCCAGTCGGCGCGTCAAGTTATGATGGCGTTAGATAATGAAAAAATATCTGCACCAACACCCCTACCAGAAACTAGTTTTAATACTCAACCTCCGCCATTATTGATATCAGAAAAACCTGTACAGATACCAGATCAAAATTCATCATCAAACCCACCTCACAATTTATTAACACCGGAAACTTCTGTACAACAGCCATCCAAAAATTCATCATTGAAACCTGTAAGATTATGGACAAAAGTACTGATGGGAGGTTTTGGAAGTGTAATTTTAGGATTGGCTGTTTGGGCGTATTTTGTCTTGAAGCCTACATCGCTTTGTATTGACGATCCTCTGTTTAGCTGTGGAGAAAAATCACTTTTACAGCCAGAGTCTAAACCAACTATTTTAGGACAAAGAAATTTTCACCAAGGAACGGCAGCTTTTAAACAGGGAGAATATGATTTAGCAATTCAAAACTTTTCTGATTATCTCAAAAATGACCCAAATAAACCAGAAGTAAGAATTTATTTGAATAATGCGATCGCAGCTAAAAATGGCAAGTTTATTAAAGTCGCAATATGTGTTCCAATCCTCCAAAATAATGGTGTTGGCATAGAGAATTATTTGCGCGGAGTTGCTGTTGTTCAAAACGAAATTAATAAACAACCTCAAAACAAAATTAATGGCAAATTATTATTAATCCAGCTTTGTAATGATGAACAAAATGTAGATACTACTCATGAAGTTGCCGAAAAAATCGTAAAAGATAAAAGCATTTTAGGAGTTATCGGTCATTACTACAGCTTAATGACCTGGGAAGCAGGAAAAATTTACGGCGATGCAAAACTGGGTGATAACAGATTAGTTAGTATTTCTCCTACTAGCACAGCACTTCGAGGTACCATCTTTAATAAAACAGAGATTTTCAATATCGACAAATATGTTTTTCGAGTATCTCCTGTAGATTCACATTTTGCTAAAGCTTTAGCAAAATATAGTTTGCAGCAAAATCGTAATAAAGTTGCTATATTTTTTAATCATTTCGATCCTTATAGCGAGTCTTTTCGGCAAGCATTTAAAAATGCAATTTCTCCACAGGGAAGCATTGTGAAAGAATGTGATTTTGCTGAATATCAAATCAATAATCCTATTGTCATGACACAATGTTTACAAGAAGCTAGTAGTAAACAAGCTGATGCGATTTTTTTACCAATTAGTAATGATATTTTAAGTCGGGAAATTGATAAAATATTTGCAAGTACCAAAGATGTAATTATTTTATCTGGAACTACTGCTTACTTAGAAAGTATATCAAAAAGAAAAGATATATTTAGCAATTTAATTATTGCTGTTCATTGGCACAGAAATGATGGTAATAATTTGTCTATATTTGAGCAGAAATCGCGAGAACTTTGGGAAATTACAGACAATACAGATATTAACTTTGCAACTGCAATGACATACGATGCAACTCAAGCACTGGTGGAAGGATTACGGAGAAGTGGGAATAATTTAACCCGTAAACGTTTATATGAAGAACTTAGCAAGCCTAATTTTGTAGTGGAAGGTGCTCAAACCAAAGTAAGGTTTGATCAGAATCACGATCGCCTAGTTAACGAGCAAAATATTCAAGGCTTAGTTATCTTGGTTTCACCTAAAGATGGTGAGTTTCAAGTAATTAAATAAAAAGGGAGGTTGCTAAGGTATGAGTAGCTCATACTTCTCACACAAAAATAGGACGCGGAGAAAGGAGAGTTTGAGAAGTTTTTTGCGTAGTCCTAAAAAAATAAAATTAGATATGCACCGCATACCTAATTCTAGATGTGGAAAATATTAAATTGAGTGACAATAATTAACCAAATCTACCGCTAACGTAATCGCGGGTATCTTCTTGCTTCGGATTATTGAAAATTACTTCTGTCGCGTCATATTCTACGAGATAACCGATACGTCCGCCTGATTCTGTAGGACGCACATTGAAAAAGGCTGTTTTATCAGAAACCCGCGCCGCTTGCTGCATATTGTGGGTAACAATCACAATTGTATATTGCTCTTTCAGTTCATGAATTAGCTCTTCAACCCGCAATGTAGAGATCGGATCAAGCGCCGAGCATGGTTCATCCATTAAGATGATTTCTGGTTGAACTGCGATCGCTCTGGCAATACACAATCTTTGTTGTTGTCCACCAGATAAAGAAGAACCACTTTGACGGAGTTTATCTTTAACTTCATCCCACAAAGCTGCTTGACGCAAACTCCGTTCGACTAATTCATCCATATTACCTTTGTAGCCATTAATTTTGGCTCCGAAAGCAATATTGTCATAAATTGATTTGGGGAATGGGTTTGGTCTTTGAAACACCATCCCAATGCGGCGACGCACTTCTACGGGGTCAATATCAGGTGCATATAAGTTTTTACCGTAATAAAAAACCTTTCCTTCGGCTCTAAATGAATCAATTAAGTCGTTGAGACGGTTATAGCATCTGAGTAATGTGCTTTTACCACAGCCAGAAGGGCCAATAAAGGCTGTCACCTTATTTCTGGGGATATCTAGCCAAATGTTCTTTAATGCTAAGTACTTGCCGTAATAAACGTTCAATTCTTCTGTACGTAATACGGTATCTGTGCTATTTGCTGTACTAATGTTAGTAGCCATAAAAGGTCTAATGTAAGTTTTTGGGATGGCAATGCAACTTTGCTATTCAGTTACTAGACGGAGCTTTTTGGTATCAATAAAGCACCAATCATCAACATGCTTCTTGATTTCCGACTTCCGCATTTTTGGACTATGATTTTTGGCGAGTTGCCCAGCGAGCAATAATACTGGTAATTAAAACCATTAGCACCAAGATTAAAGATGCAGCCCAAGCTAATGACTGCCAATTTTTAAACGGAGAAATGGCAAAGTTAAAAACCAAAACAGCTAAAGAAGCAGTGGGTTTAAATAAGCTATTTGGCCAGAAGGTAGAAAATAAAGCAGTAAATAACAAAGGTGCTGTTTCACCAGCAGCCCTGGCGATCGCTAACGTTGATCCAGTTACAATAGCTGGTAGTGCAGCAGGCAATACGACCTGTGTAACAGTTTGAAAGTTAGTCGCACCTAAACCTACAGATGCTTGTCGTAAATCCTGCGATACTAGCTGTAAAGCTTCATCAGTTGTTTTCACAATAATTGGCAACATCAAAATTGCCAAAGCAAATCCTCCGCCAATCGCTGAATATGAGCCTAAATTCAGCCTTACTAACGTTAAAACTACAATTCCATAAGCGAATACCCCGGCAATAATCGAAGGTACTCCACTCAAGACGTTCGTAGCAAAACGTACCCACCTAGCTATTATACCAGAACTAAACTCAGTTAGATAGATAGCTGCAATCACACCAAAAGGAATGCTGATTAACGCTGCAATTCCCACCATCAGCAAAGTCCCCACAATCGCATTCCCAAAACCACCACCTGGACGAAGAGGCGCGGGTGGCAGTTCTGTAAATATGCTGAGATTGAGACTACTAAATCCTCGAATTAAAACGTAAGAAAGTACTGCTATTAAAGGCACTAATGCCAAAACTCCGCAGAGAATTGCCACCCCAGTCATCACTGTATTGAACAGCGTCCGAGGAGACATAGCACTACGAGTTAAACTTCTTTCTTGATAATGAGAAGTCATAAAATTAACCCAAAACTAATCTACACTCGCTTGACTCGAATAACGATCAACTCTGCCAAAATATTGACAATCAAAGTTAAGACAAATAAAACTAAAGCAGCGTACATTAAAGCTGCAACTTGCAAACCACTGGCTTCTGCAAATTGATTGGCTAACAAAGAAGAAATTGTGTTGGCTGGTGCGAATAGCGATGCACTAATTTTGTTGGAGTTACCAATCAACATCGTCACCGCCATTGTCTCTCCCATTGCCCGACCGAGTGCTAACATCACAGCACTCACGATTCCCGAAAAAGCCGCAGGAATCAAAACTTGAAAAATCGTTTCCCACCTTGTTGCGCCCAAGCCTATAGATGCTTGACGTAAAGTAGATGGAACAGAAATCAAAGCATCTCTAGAAATTGCTGTGATAATTGGCAAAGTCATAATTGCCAAGATGATCCCAGCAGGTAACATCCCTGGCCCTGTAGGAGAAGTGCTGAACAGTGGTAGCCAACCAAAGTAAGCATTCAACCATTTACCGACATTGTTTAAAATCGGGATTAAGACAAAAATTCCCCAGACTCCATAAACAACGCTGGGAATTGCTGCCAGCAGTTCTACCAAGAACACCAGCACAACTCTAGCTTGGGAGGGCAGAAAATTTTCACTCAATAAAACCGCAGTCCCAACACCAATGGGTACAGCAATGAGTAACCCAATCAAAGAACTAACTATAGTTCCATAAACTTGAGGTAGTACTCCATACTCATCCTTCACGGGGTTCCAAGTGCTTTGTGCTAAAAAGCCAACACCAAACTTTTGAATGGCAGGCCAAGCACCAATGGCAACCTGTATCGCAATCCATAATAAAGTTGCTGCCACCGCTAGGGCAAACACCCTAGTCAGTAAAATAAAACTCCGGTCTAAAGACCTACCGAGTTCGGAACGCTCTTTAATTGCTGATGACAAATTTTGAGAATTTGTAGCCATGAATACTGACTTTATAGATGAAATCAGAGAAAAATGTGAGAGCAAACCAGCTTAGTGACATGACTTTGAGAACTTGAGACATCAACAAGTCATTCTTAATAAAAGAAATTTGTGATTCTAATATTAATTCAAGCAATTTTTGACTATCGATGCCTCACTAGTATTAGTGATTTTTGAATGCTATTTACTAGCACTAGTACTACTACCACTAACTGCAATTTTGTAATCTGGACTAATTTGGTCAGCCGCAGTTGCTACTTTCTGCACAACGTTTTGTGGTAAAGGCACATAACCCAATTCGGGAGCCAATTTTTGACCTTCAGTTAAACCATACTCAATCATAGCTTCGACTGCTTTAGCTTTAGCAGGATCAGCATATTTCTTGTAAGCCATAATCCAAGAGTAGGTAACAATGGGATAAGAGTCTGCACCTTCTGGGTCGGTGATAAAGGCACGCAAGTTTTCAGGTAAAGTTACTGCTTCTAAGGTTTTGGCTGCTGATTCTTCTGTAGGTACAACAAATTTGCCACCTTTGTTTTCTAAAGCAGCATATTTAAGTTGATTTTGTTTTGCATAACCATACTCAACGTAACCAATAGAGCCTTGAGTTTGTTGAATTTGGGCGGTTACACCTTCATTACCTTTACCACCAACACCGACTGGCCAGTTAACTGTTTTGCCATCACCAATTTTAGTTTTCCATTCAGAACTGATGGTGCTGAGGTGTTTGGTAAATACGCCAGTAGTCCCGCTACCATCAGAGCGATGTACAACTGTAATTGCTTGGTCTGGTAATTTAGCGTCTGGGTTGGCTGCTTTGATTTTGGGGTCGTTCCAGGTTTTGATTTTGCCTAATAAGATATCGGTGTAAACTGCCCGTGGTAATTTGAGTTCAGCAACATCTGGCAAGTTATAAGCAAGAACAATGCTACCGGCTGTCATTGGTAACAAAATTACGCCTTTATCTTGAGGCACTTTCTGAATTTCGTCATCTTTCATTGCCACATCGCTGGCACCAAAATCAACAGTACCTTTGATGAACTGCTCAACCCCAGCACCGCTACCCACAGACTGATAGTTAACTTGTAAACTGGGATATTTTTTGTTTAATTCAGTGAACCAAGTTGTATACAATGGCGCTGGAAAAGAAGCGCCTGCACCGATTAATTCTACGTTACCGCCAAGATCCAATTTAGCAGGGCTGGAGGCTGTAGCATCTTGAGCCGTACCACTAGGTGTTTCTTTGGTAGCAGAACTGTCAGAACCTTGCTGTCCGCCACAAGCAGCTAGACTTAATGTCAGTAATAACACTGCTGTTGAAGAGGCTAATCGGTTATTTTTGATTACATTTAGTCGTGAGCGCATCGGTGTTAATTTTCAGTAACTTTCCAGGTTAGCGCCTCTACGATAATCCTAAAGGAGCGATGTATAGGTAAACGGAAGGTTAAGAGCAAGAAAAAAAGTGTATTATTTTAACTAAATTTTACAATTCTCTCACTTTGTGAATTGATAAAATTTATACTTTACCTTGTTTGAAGTTACAGATGAGCCTGAATAAAGCTAATACAGATTTATGAACAACGCTTTGACAGTAGAAAGCGTTATACCGCTTATATTACTACTTATTCAACTACCAGCCACGGCAATTTTACTGTCGCGTCTTTTGAAGGGGCCGGGAAGATTACCGCCAATTCAACCCCAACAGCCTACACCAGACATTTTTGGTAATGTCAGCGTTGTTATTCCGACATTAAACGAAGCTGGTCGGATTTCTCCTTTATTATCGGGCTTGAGTCAGCAAAGTTATGAAGTGCGAGAAATTATTGTTGTAGACAGTAATTCCCAAGATGGAACTCCTGATTTAGTCAAAGCTGCACAGCAAAAAGATCCTCGCTTTCGTGTGATGACAGATGATCCCCTACCGACTAATTGGGTGGGTCGTCCTTGGGCTTTACATAATGGCTTTTTACATAGTTCTGAGGATAGTGAGTGGTTTTTGGGGATGGATGCGGATACTCAACCACATCCGGGTTTGGTGGCGGGTTTAGTCAAAACCGCCGTCGCCCAAGGCTATGATTTGGTGTCGTTATCACCCCAGTTTATTCTTCAGTATCCTGGTGAGTGTTTATTGCAACCAGCTTTATTGATGACATTGCTGTATCGCTTCGACCCGGCAGGAATTAGAACTGAACAACCAGAAAGGGTAATGGCTAATGGTCAATGCTTTTTGTGTCGTCGTTCTGTGTTAGCGGCTGTGGGTGGCTATAGCAGTGCTAGTAGTTCTTTTTGTGATGATGTGACTTTGGCACGGTATATTGCGGCACAGGGGTACAATGTAGGCTTTTTAGATGGTGCAAAGGTGCTGAAGGTGCGAATGTATGAAGGGGCGCTGGAAACTTGGAAGGAATGGGGGCGCAGCCTTGATTTGAAAGACGCATCCAATTCTGGGCAAATTTGGGGAGATTTATGGCTACTTTCGGCAGTTCAGGGTTTACCCTTGCTAATTTTACTAACTTACTTGATTGTTCTGCCTGTGCCTGTCTCGCTGCCGCAGATTTTATTGCTGGGGTTGAATGGATTTTTGCTGCTGATTCGCTTTGCTATGTTACTAGCGATCGCACCATCTTATAATCGCCAAACGGCTAAAGGTGGCTGGTTATTTTGGCTGTCTCCTTTAGCAGATCCCATCGCTGTCTTACGCATCTTTCTCTCTGCATCCCGCACCCCTAAAGAATGGCGGGGGCGGAAGTATGGTGCGTGAGGGGAGTGGGGAGTGGGGAGTGGGGAATGGGGAGTTTGATTAGACAAGGTAGACAAGGTTGAGGGGGTAGACAAGGTAGAGGGGAGTGCTGAGTGCTGAGTGCTGAGTGGAAGTAGACAAGGTAGAAATATTGCTTCCTTGTCTCCCTTGTCTTCCTTGCCTTCCTTGTCTCCCTTGTCCCCCCTCCCACCCCCTTTCAAGGGCAGGCTTTTTTTATTAGACAAATTTTTGGGCTTTTAAAACCAAAATTATTGTCTGAACAGTTAAAACTACGTTTCATAATTGAGAATATTCTCAACTATTTATCGAAGGTTTAAAAACCTGCCCTTGAAAGCCTCCCACCCCTGCCCCTTTGCACCCCTGCCCCCATCTACCCCTACTCCTCCTCACCTCCCACGCGATCGCCGCGTTCCAGTTCCCAGAGAATTTGATTACCTTCACGGCGGACTCGTGACACAATCCAGTTCCGCCAGCGCCATTGATCCCCGCGACTAGTGACGGCGCTGGCGTGGACATCCATTAAGTCTGCTAATTCAGAACTAGTAATTAGATAGCCTTTTTCAGCAATTTCATCAGCGATGCGGAGAGTTTCAACTAAGTTGCGGAGTTGTTCAACCCGGATTCCAGGCGTTGTTGTGTCAATTGCGGCCGCATTCTGTGCGGTGGATGGTTCCATAGCTGTTATGTCTGATGCAGATGTAATGGGTTCCGACTTTTCTTTGTTAATTATTGTCGAGTTTGCCTTATATTGAGAAACTTCCGCTACCTTTAGTTCATGAGAACTAGGTAAAGTTTTGTGAGCATTGGTAGAAGATAATTCTTTGAGTGCAGGGACTTTACCAGCAGCAAAACTCCGAGCGATCGCATCACAGCGTTCGTTACCGACGTTACCTGCATGACCACGAACATGCTGCCAAGTAACTTGACGGGTATTTAATTCATCTAAAATTTCCAACAGGTCTTGATTTTGTACGGGATTACCATCGGCTTTTTTCCAGCCTTTTTTCTTCCAGTTTTTCACCCATTTGGTAACACAGTTGATGAGATATTCACTATCGGTATAAAGGGTGATGGGTTGGGATTGTTTTGAGGCATGGAAATATTTTAAGGCAGCGATCGCCGCTTGCATCTCCATTTTATTATTTGTTGTATGGGAGGCTGTATCACCCATTTCGTGAACTCCCCCATCCTGGAAATAAACTACAACACCCCAACCACCAGGGCCAGGATTCCCAGTACAAGCGCCATCAGTATATATACTTTGAATTATGCTTTGACTAGACATGATAAAGATATTGAAACCGCATGGTTACGTAGAGGTGACAAAAAATTTAGCGGCAAAAGATGGGTAGCAATATATATGTTACTGACGGAAAAAGCAAGTATTTTTGGGAAGGGGCTAGTCTTTGGGGGGGACAAGGGGGACAAGGGAGACAAGGGCGACAAGGGAGACAAGGGCGACAAGGGAGACAAGGGGGACAAGGGGGACAAGGGAGACAAGGGGGACAAGGGGGACAAGGGGGACAAAGGAGACAAGGAAGCAATATTTCTACCTTGTCTAATCCAACTCAGCACTCAGCATCTTCTCTACCTTGTCTAACCCAACTCAGCACTCAGCACTCAGCACTCAGCACTTTAATAAACTAGCGATCGCTTTTACCAATGCGTCAGGATCAACTGGTTTGGGTATGTGTAATTGGAAGCCGGCGGTGAGTGCTTGTTGTTGGTTAATTTCGCCAGCGTAGGCTGTGAGGGCGATCGCGGGGACATTTCCGCCTTGTGCGGGTGTAAGTTGGCGGATCTGGCGAATTAGCATATAACCATCTACGTCGGGCATTCCAATATCACTAATTAAAATATCTGGTAATGACTGCGACAGTTCAGCGAGGGCGGCGGTGGCGGATGTGACGGCGGTAACAGCCACACCATAATCATGCAAAATAAATGTGATTAAGTCGCGGATATCTGGTTCGTCATCCACCATTAAAACTTTGATATCAGAAAGATTACCAAACTCAGATTCACTTGTTAAAGATTCATTTTCTTGTCGTCTGACTGGTTCGTTAATCACAATCAAAGGTATCCTCACTGTAAAAATAGCACCCAACCCTTCACCAGGGCTGTCTGCCTTGACTGTACCGCCGTGCATTTCTACGACTTGACGGACAATCGCCAGTCCTAAACCCAAGCCGCCAAATTTACGAGTTGTTGTACCATCTGCTTGGCGAAAGTAATCAAACACATAAGGCAAAAATTCTGGTGAAATACCTTTACCTGTATCACTGACTTGTATTTGTGCTTGATGATCAATTTCTTTAACTTGAATTTCTACCTGTCCAGCATTTGGGGTAAATTTCACGGCGTTGGAAAGTAAATTCCACATCACTTGTTGTAAGCGATTAGCATCACCCATAACTTGCCCGATATTGGGGTCAAATATGGTATGAATTTGAATCGATTTAGCTTCTGCTGCCAAGCGTACTGTTTCTAAGGCAGCTTGCACAACCATTACCAAACTGACGGGACAGACATTTAAGCTTAATTTTCCTTGGAGGATGCGCGAAACATCTAATAAATCTTCGATTAGTTGAGTTTGTAATTTGGCGTTGCGTTCAATTGTTTCTAAAGCTTGTTTTGTAGTTTCTTCATCAAATTTGCGATTTCGCAGCAATTTCGCCCAACCTAAAATCGGGTTGAGTGGCGTTCGCAATTCATGGGAGAGAACAGCAAGAAATTCATCTTTGATGCGGTTGGCGATTTCTGCTTCTTGACGGGCGATGCGTTCAGTTTGTAAAAGTCGATCGCGTTCTTGTTCGGCGCGTTTGCGATCGCTAATATCTAAAACAAAAGCCACACCTCTATCTTGACAGTCAGTTAACAAGGCTATCCCTAAAACCACCGCCACCCGTTTACCGTTGCGTTGGACATATTCTTTTTCGTAAATCTGCGAAACTCCGCTAACTTGGACATCTGCAAGAGCGCGATCATCTAAATCTAGATATTCTGGTGGTGTGAGTTCTCGCCAGTCAATTTTCCCGACAACTGCAAACTCATCACGGGTATAACCAACTAACTGTAAATAAGCATCGTTAGCATCAGTGATGAAACCTTCCGTATTCCAAAACGCCACCCCAACCAAGTTAGACTCAAACAAGCGGCGGAATCTGGCTTCACTTTCCCGTAATGACTGTTCTACTTTTTTATGGGCGGTGATATCACGGGAAACGACAATTACACCTTCAATGCTTTGGGTGTGATTGCGTAGGGGTGTAAGAATATATTCGTAGTCACGCAATCCTTCAATTGTCACTAATTGACATTCATCTTTAATTGGTTCCCCAGAAATGATCACCGCTTGTTGCTGAATTTCCACCTGTTCAACAAAATCATTAGGTAAATTCAACTCTCGCAATGTTTTACCCACAACTTCCTGCGGTTGAAAACCTAAGATAGCCGCGCCACCGTGACTAATATACCTATGGCGACCAGCGCGATCGAATATACAGATATGATCTACAGAGGTAGCCAGAATCGCATTTAACAAATTGGCTTGTTCTTGGACTTGGCTAGTTAATTGACGGGTGTTTTCTTCTGTTTGCTTCCGCCCAGTAATATCCAGACATACGCCAAACATCCGCGTCGCCTGTCCTTGCTGGTCATAGTAAAATTTTCCTTGAGAAGAAATCCAATGCAAACTTTGGTCAGGCCAAATAACGCGAAATTCGTCTTTATAGTTAGTTTTATTGGTTAAGGCAGTGGTAATATTTGTTGTGACAGATTGTCTATCTTCAGGATGCACACAAGCTAAAAAAGCCGCGTAAGTATTTTCAAAGCTACCTGGAGTTAAACCAAACAGCAGTTCATGACTTTCTGACCAAATTAATTTATCAGGCAAAATATTCCAATCCCAAAAACCCATCCAAGCAGCATCAATAGCCAGTCTCAAGAGTTGTTCGCTTTCTTGCAAGGCGACTTCAATTTGTTGTCGTTCCGCTTTTTCTTGCTGGAGTTGTTGCAGCGTTAATGCTATATCTGCCTGATGATCAGAATTAATCCTGGCTGTTGTCAGTTTTGTTTGTAGTTCAGTTAATTGCGCCTCTAATGCAACCTGCTGACATTGATATTTAATTTCTAATTCTTCCAACTCTGCAACACGCTGCCGTAAAGCTGCTAATTCATCTTGATCATGGTCTGGCATGTTGAAAACCACTTGCAATAAACAATCTCAGTTGAACCGGCAGAGGCCCTATCTTTGGAATGAGTATGGATTTTTTTGGTGAAAAATACAATCTCTCACTAGATACATATAGCGGTTCTTATTTTAGTGAAGCGAAATTCGGCTTGCCGCAGGCTACGCAGATGAACACAGATAAATTTTTGCCTCCGCAGACTAGGAAAAGCTATGTATTTTTCGGAAATATAACCTGACGTAATTATGCAATTGATGTTTCTAAATTTGGTAATTAAGTTTACTGAAACTGTAAATGACACAGCTTAGGTATCCGCCTTATTGTATTAATTAAGCAAGGAGTTGAGACCCCAAAAACAGGGAATCAACTAAATAGCTAAAACCTAATTTAACTCAAAATCAAGAGGATTACTATCATGAACTACGAATTGTTTATTGATGTAAACGAAGAGCAACAAGCGATTGTAAGCGGTGGCGCAGAAGCTCTTAACTTATCAACCTTCTATAAACACTTCTTGCAAGTAACTGAAACTATTGGGCCAGTTGCAGCTAGTTCAGGGCCTGGCGGTAGCACCATTATAGCTGGTGGTATACAGAAAACATTTTTAGAAACTCTGGAAACAGCTTCTTCATTTTTAGGATTAGTTAGCTAATTCAAGATAACGAATAACCGAGAAGCTGGTTAAAGGTTTAATGTACAGGGAAATTTGAAGTCAACTAATGTTTGACTTCAATATCCCAATTATCAAGATTATCCAATTCAAATCAAGGAACTTTTCAACTATGTCACACGAATTATTTACCGATTTATCTGTTGAACAACAAGCAATTGTAGCAGGTGGTGTAGGAGTTTTAGATTTTAGCACTGCATATTCTAAGTTTTTTAGCCAAACTGAAGTTATCGGGCCAGTAGGTAGTACGTCTGGTCTTGGCGGTAGCAGCATAGTAGCTGGTGGAGTACAAAAAACAACCATAGAAGCTATTCAAACAGGTACTTACTTTAAAGCTTTAGTAGGCTAGTTTGCGCCACAGATAGGGATGAGGATGATCATCTCTCGAAGCGACGTTAGGAGGAGAGTAATTAGCACTCTCCTCTCTGACTCTAGATTTTTTAGAGTCAGTTTAAGGTTTTGACAAGCTTTCCCAATTCTAGTTATCAAACCTAATAACAATTATGTCTAGCGATATCCAAACACAAAAACCAGAACTATTCCTTGATATATCTGAACAACAACAGGAAATAATATCTGGAGGTCGTTCACGTTATTCAGGTTTATCTATTTACAATTTATTTTTTCAGAAAACAGATATAGAAACTTTTGCTAATAGCGCCATTACTATATCTGGTAGTAATGGTGGTATTTCTTCTGTTCAACAAACTGGCTATAAATTTTCACAAATCACCCTGGGATTGAGCTTAGGTGGTAGAAGAAGCAGGCGTATATCGAAGAAGAGCCTTGGTTTATTGGATATTTTATTTAGTCTGATTTCTTCCTTTGATTAAGCCTTAAATTTTTGAGATGTTGATAGCACCTACAATTATTAGTTTTTACTAATTCAAAAAACATACCAGCAGATTGACAACATTTGAAATGCTAGTTGTCATGATTTAGGGTAATTTACTTATGAAACACCAATTTGTGAAACAGCACAGTGAAGAAGACTGTGGGGCTGCTTGTTTGGCTGCTATTTCTAAATATTATGGACGTACTTTTACTCTCAGTCGGATTCGTGAAGCTGTTGGGACTGGACAATTTGGCACTACTTTATTAGGGCTAAAAAGAGGAGCAGAAACACTAGGCTTTAATGTGCGTCCTGTGAAAACTTCACCAGAAGTTTTAAACCGGATTAATGAAGCACCTTTGCCAGCCATTATTCATTGGAAAGGTAATCATTGGGTTGTATTATATGGCAGAAAAGGTCAAAAATGTTTAGTTGCTGATCCGGCTGTTGGTATTCGCTATCTTTCTAAACAAGAGATAGCAGAAGGTTGGGCTGATTGGTTGATGCTGTTATTAGAACCTGATCCAATTAGGTTTTTCGCGCAAGCAGATGAAAAAGTTGGCGGATTTTGGCGTTTCTTTCAGCGCGTCTGGATTTATCGCGCGATTTTAGCGCAAGCATTACCTCTGAATTTGATGTTGGGATTGCTCTCTTTAGCTTCCCCATTTTTAATGCAGATTCTGACTGATGATGTGCTAGTTAGAGGTGATACACAGTTACTTACTACTGTAGCGATCGCAGTTGTAGTGATGAATTTAATTTCCCACAGTCTTTCCTTTGTTCAGTCTAACTTAATTGCTCACTTTGCTCAACGTCTGCAATTAGGTTTAGTCTTGGAATTTGGTAGGCAAATTTTGCGTTTACCGCTTTCTTATTACGAATCACGGCGCAGTGGAGAAATTGTCAGTCGGTTACAAGATATTGACCAAATTAATCAGTTAGTTGCTCAACTAGTTGTTGGTTTACCCAGTCAATTTTTTATTGCTTTGATATCTTTCAGCTTTATGGTTTTCTATAGCTGGAAACTCACACTAGTAGCTGCATTGATTGGTATAGTGATGAGCATATCAACAGTAGTTTTTCAGCCGACTTTACAACAAAAAACTCGTGAGCTTTTAGTCCAAGAAGCAGAAACACAAGGCGTTTTAGTCGAAACTTTTAAAGGCGCACTCACCCTCAAAACTACAACTTCTGGGTTGCAATTTTGGGATGAATTACAAAGCCGCTTTGGTCGGTTAGCGAATGTTACCTATCGCACAATTCAAATTGGTATTATAAATCATACTTTTTCGGGCTTTGTTTCGGGAGTTGGGGGTGTAATTTTGTTGTGGTTTGGGGGAAATTTAGTAATTAATCCAGCCGAAAATTTGAGTATTGGGCAACTTTTTGCTTTCAACTCAATGAATGGTAATTTTTTAGGTTTAATTGCTACAATTATTAGCTTTGTAGATGAAATTACCCGCGCTAAAACTGCTACTCAACGACTCACTGAAGTTATAGACGCAACGCCAGAAAATGCAGGTGATGAAATCAAACCTTACGCCAAAATTGTTGGTGATGCTGACATTGTTTGTACAAATTTAAATTTTCATTATGCTGGGCGACTAGATTTAATTGATGATTTTTCGTTGACCATTCCTGGCGGTCAAGTTGTGGCTTTAATTGGTAAATCTGGTTGTGGGAAAAGTACATTAGCTAAACTAATTGCTGGCTTATATCCTTTGCAATCAGGTAATATTCGCATTGGGCTGTATAACTTGCAGGATTTATCTCTAGAATGTCTGCGTCAACAAGTAGTACTTGTTCCCCAAGAGCCACATTTTTGGAGTCGTTCAATTGTAGAAAATTTTCGTTTGGGCGCTCCTCATGTCACATTTGAGCAAATTGTCAGAGCTTGTCAGGTAGCAGAAGCTGACGATTTTATTAGTAAGTTACCAGATAAATATCAAACTATTTTAGGGGAATTTGGCGCAAATATTTCTGGTGGGCAACGTCAAAGATTAGCAATAGCCAGGGCGATTGTTACAGACCCGCCAATTTTGATTTTAGATGAATCAACTGGTGGACTTGACCCAGTAAGTGAAGCACAGGTTTTAGATAAATTATTTAAACATCGTCAAGGTAAAACCACAATTTTAATTACTCATCGTCCTAGAGTAGTTAATCGGGCAGATTGGATAGTTTTACTAGATCAAGGTAAGTTAAAAACACAAGGTTCGTTGGCAGAATTACGCTCCCAACCTGGAGAGCATTGGGAATTTTTAAATCCTTAATCATTCAGAATTTTACAGGTAATTATGCTTTACACATATACTAAACAAACTCTGCCATCAGTACAAAGTGATGATTTTCTTCCGCCTGTGAGTCGTTGGACATCTCTAGCCGGAATTTTTTTAGTTGGAAGTTTGGGTGCGGGGATGAGTTTAGCTTCATGGGTGAAATATAATGTGACGGTGAAAACTTCTGCATCTGTGCGTCCAACGGGAGAAATTCGCTTTGTTCAACCCAAAATTGAAGGGACTGTTAAAAGTATTTTTGTGCAAGAAAATCAAATCGTCAAACAAGGCGATGCGATCGCACGTTTAGATGACGAACAATTGCAAATCAAAAAAAGTCAATTACAAGACAACATTCAGCAAGCTAGGCTGCAAATTATCCAAATTGACGCTCAAATCAGGACTTTAGATACGCAAATTGTCGCAGAAACTACGGTAGCAGAACGCACTGTCGCTTCTGCTGAAGCCGATTTAGCCCGCAATCAAAGAGAATATCAAGAACGCCAAATTACCACCAGCAGCGAATTACTCGCAGCACAAGCCAGTTCGCAAAAGGCGGAAGCAGATTTGCATAAAGCCCAAGCTGATTTAAGTTTTGCCGAGGTGGATCGCGATCGCTATGGACAATTAGCGCAAGTTGGCGCAATTGGTAAGCGCGAATTTGAACAAAAAAAGTTGGTTGTGATTCAAACCCAAGCCATTTTAGAAGCTGAAAAAAAATCCGTAGATATTGCAAAAGCTAAAGTGCAAGTCGCCCAAGCATCTGTAAATCCTAGCAGCGCCTCAATTGCGATCGCCCAGGCGAGAATCGCCCAAGAAATTGCTAGAGGCGAGGCTAATATCGCTACTTTAAAAAAGGAAAAACAAGCGTTAATTCAAAGACGTGTAGAAATGCAAAATCAACTCGGACAATCGCAAAAAGAACTTTTACAAGTTATTAGTCAGTTGCAAGATACAATTTTGCGAGCTAGTAGTAATGGGGTAATTCTGAAGCTGAATTTACGCAACCCCGGTCAAGTGTTGCGGGTAAGTGAACCAATTGCGGAAATTGCACCGACTAATGCACCTTTAGTTGTGAAAGCGATGATTCCACCCCAAGAAATTAAAAATGTCGCCGTTGGTCAAAAAGTACAGATGCGAATTGATGCTTGTCCCTATCCTGATTACGGAACTCTGAAAGGTGTGGTGACAGCAATTTCTCCTGATGCAATTTCAACTAAAACGAGTAATGCAGATATTCCCTCATCAACTTCTCTCACTCCTGGAGGGAGCTATTTTGAAGCTACTATTCAACCAGAAAGAATCATTTTTGGTAATAGCGATCGCCAATGTCATATCCAAGCTGGTATGGAGGCAAAAGCTAACATTATTTCCCAAGAAGAAACTGCATTACAATTTATGTTGCGTAAGGCTAGATTAACCACAGATTTATAAGGGGATAAATATGTGCTTTGGAAATTTTACACACAAATTATATTGGTGCTGCTATACGTTATCACCTCGTTAATGTTTGTCAAAAACTTTTCTAAATTTCAACAAGCATTGCAATGGTGGTTTGCTCGACAATCGCTGAAACTTTATCTAGAAGCTAAAGAAATTCGTGATGGATTATTACAAGAATCCTTCGCAATTCGACGCAGCTTAGATTTATTAACTCAGGATAATTTAAATTTGACAATCAACAAAACTCATGAATATCTCCAACAAGCTGATAACTTTCATCATGCTCTCATGCAATTGAGCGATCGCTTATTTCCTACCTATATTCAAGATAGCCTGCCCTTAGCAATTGAGTGCTTATTAGAACCTTGGTTAACCTCAAATTCTCATCTCCAATTCCATTTAGATATTCCAGCTTACTGGCGATTTGAGACAGTTGAACGCAGTTTGATAGTTCTGCGGTCTTTAGAAGAATTACTTATCTTAATCTTGCCCAATTGTGCAATTAATACATCTATTTTGATCAGCCTCAAACAACAAACATATTTAGCTCAACTCAGGGTACATATCACATATCCTGATCTATCTACTGTGAGGTTTTATTCTACATTAAAAGAATTAGATTATCTCTGCGAAAGCTTTGAATTTTTAACTTCTGGGAAATGTTCTTGTCGTCAGCATCATCTCAGCATTACCTGTGAATTTTATTGGTAAGATTTGTGGAAACTTGCTTGCTGTTTCGCTGAATTGTGTCACTAAATGTTTTTAGATTAAGAATATGTAATATTTGCGTAAATATGCGTAATAAGTCATATAATTATAATATGAGAAACCTATTTATTGATTGTGCTTGATGTAGTTAATCGTGACTTCGGAAATTAGTGGGTTATTGATTATGAAACAAGCGTTAACAGAGAAAGCATTACTCAAAATTTTAGTAATTGATGATCATGAATCAGTTTTAGCTGGAACTGTTAATGTATTACAAAAGCGTTACCCCGATGCTGAATTTCTGATTGCGGTAAATGCTAAGAATGCACTCAATCAAATTAGTGCTGTACAACCAGATTTAATTGTGATGGATTTGTCGATTCCTGATAACTCAGGGATGACAGCCAGACCCGATATCGGAGTTCAACTGTTGCGAACTCTGATGAAAAATTATCCGCACTTAAATATTGTTGTGCAGAGTGCTAATGTGAGAACTTTAGTGAGAATTAGACCTGATATTGACAGTCATAAAGGAGGTTTTACTGTTGCAGATAAAAGCCTTTCCACCCAAGAAATGCTCACGAGAGTTGATTGGGCTTTGCAAGGTTTAACACATACAAAAGATATTAAAGGTATCCATTCTGTATTAGAAGTTAAACCAGAATGGCTGAGGGTATTAGCTTTAGCATTTGAAGAAGGATTGCAAGATAAAACAATTGCCGAACGGATGTGTATCTCTGAGAGGATGGTGCGTCATTACTGGAGTAAACTACAAGATGCGTTAAATGTCTATCCTGAAGAGGGTAAGAATATCCGTATTCAAACTGAAATGCAAGCTAGAGAAGAAGGTTTAATTGATTAATACTGAACAGGATAAATTAAATCTCTAAGAGTATTTTTGTTAAAAAGTAGATAAAAATCATTGTTGATTCTTTGTTCCCTATTCTGATATCTATAAATTGATTTATAGCGGTTTCCAGTCTGCTGAGATACAAATTTATTGGGATTAATCTGTGTCTAACCATACGGGAAGTTGCTCTGTGTCTAATGTGATTAATTATTGTTATTTGTATCTTAGGTAAGAAAGGCGATAAATCAACCTGCTAAAGTTCAGGGCTAATCAACAGCAAAAATGCAAGCGAAGGTTTATGCAGCCTGAACATTGGAAAAAAATTAAACAGGAAATTAGTATTTGGCGTGTAGGTATATTACCAGGGATTGCAGTTATTGGATTAGTGATCATTGCTCGTCTGTCTGGTGTGATGCAATCTTTAGAGTGGCTGGCTTTTGATAGTTTGCTACGGATACGCCCTGAAGAACCCAAAGATGAACGAATTTTACTGATCGGCATTAATGAAGATGATATTAATAATGGTACAGATTTTACGTTTTCAGATCATGATTTAGCACAGTTGTTATTAAAATTGCAAACTTATCAACCAAGAGTTATTGGACTGGATATTTATCGAGATACACCAATAAATCCCGGTAATAATGAATTAGTCGCAGTTTTGCAAAATTTTAAAAATATTATTGGAATTGATAAAGTATTACCTGATGAAATTGCACCACCGCCAGTATTGTCACCAGAACAAATTGGTTTTGCTGATCAAATTATGGATAGTGATGGTAAATTACGCCGTAGTTTATTAGGTACGCCTACCAATCAAGGCTATAAATTTTCGTTGTCTCTTAAGTTAGCAGCAGCATATTTAAATCATTATCAGCTTCATCTAGAAAATGGCATACGCGATCGCGCGGCGATTAGATTTGGTCACACCGAGATACCCAGAGTCTTCCCCAATTCTGGGGGATATGTGCGAACCGATGCGGGAGGAGTGCAAGTCTTACTCAATTTTCGCAGTGGTCGAGACCGCTTTCGCTTTTTATCCTTATCCGCACTGAAAAATGATCAATTTAACCCAGACTGGATACGCGATCGCATTGTAATTATCGGTATCACTTCCCCCAGTCGGAAAGATTTTATTCCCACTTCTGCAATTGAATCTTTGGAGTCTCCACCAGGGCGCGTTTATGGCGTAGAAATTCAAGCACACGTTGTTAGCCAAATTATCAGCGCCGTCCTTGACTCTCGACCGCTTTTAAATACTTGGTCAGAAGGTTGGGAATATTTATGGATTTTTAGTTGGGGATTAGTTGGAATTGCGATCGCCAGGCTGACAAAATCACCTTTACTTAGTTTATTAGTTGTGCTTGTTGCGAGTTGTAGCTTATTGATATTATGTTATTTCTTGCTGCTTTTTGGTTGGTGGGTTCCGTTAATTCCTGCATTTTTAGTTTTAAGTTTAAATTGTATGGAAATTACAGCTTTATATCAATATGAGCAAGCTTTAGGTTCGGGAATTAGAGTCAGACAAGCCATCATTGAACGCACATTTGCCAAAATTCATAATGGCCCCTTGCAAAGCCTCGCTAAAGTTTTAAAATTAGTGCGAGATAACGACTTACCAGTTAATGAATTACTCATCGAACTCGAAAAAGAACTGGAAAAATTGAACTATGATTTACGAGGAATTTATGAATTTTTACAACGAGAACCAATAGACCAAGAAACTAGCTTATATTTAGGAAAAAACATCGTTTTAAATTTGCGTGACCCTCTACATGAGCTGCTCTACCAAGTTTATAATTTTACCTTAGAGCGAGAGTTACCTTGTTTTAAAACTATCAAAGTTAAAATCAGAAATTTTGAACCAATAAATGAACGCTGCTTAAATCTTGATCATAAGCGTGACCTTTGTCGGTTTTTAGAAGAAGCTTTATGTAATGTCGGTAAACACGCCACAGGAGTCACCCGCTTAGAAGTAACTTGTTCAGCATCGGAAGGTTGGTACACTTTAAGTATTATCGATGATGGTTTAGGAATTAACTCTTCAATAGAAGGACGGGGAACACAACAGTTTAGAAATTTAGCACGACAATTTAAAGGAAAATTTCGCCGCATTCCACTTTCTCCGAGAGGAACTCTGTGTGAGTTATCTTGGCCTATGAATAAGTTTTATCTTTGGTATTTAAGAAAAATTCCTAAGTCATACTAAATCAATATAGGACTCATATTTGATTTGGGAAAAAAATCAGTACACTCAGATCAGGCTTCTTTCCTACTCCCGACTCCCCATTCCCTATTCCCTACCTACACAAATAAATTCAGAAATCAAATCGTATTCCTATATGAAGAAGCATATAATTAGCCTGCAAAAGCAGGCTTTGTTTGTATAGCCTCTATTTCCAGTCTGATGAGTTTATTATTTATAGAAATAGAATTATGTGTGACTAGCGAATGAATAAGTTGGTTTAATACCCTCACTAAATTCCTGATTTAGTGGTCTTCAATTAGTGGTAGGGTTGAATCCCATACTAATCGATTCTGAATTCTTCTTATTTACACATAAGTTAATTCAGAATTCTGAATTTTGTTTTGATAAATTTAATGATTTACAGGTTGCAATATATTTAGGGTGACACCTAAATATATTGGTTAAAAATTGCTAAACAGCTATATAACCAGCCTAAATTCTAATATAATTTAAGTAGAAAAGACCTGAATTGCTTGGATTGAATATTAAATAGATTTTTGATTTTTTAGTAATTTACTGACGGAGAAAAATGATGATTAAATCTTTAGTATTTCAGACAGAAAATTACTACTTTTGGCAGAAAAAGATTTGCACAACTTGTGTTTTAAGTATTATCTTAGGCATGAATCAAATAGTACTAGCTGGATATGAACCGCCAAAAGACCAAAAACCCCCGACAGGCCATTCGGATTCATCAGGTATCAGGGTAGGATGCAAAACTAATAATACGCGATCGCCATCACTAATGATCGGTTCTGCTGTGACTCGTACACAACCATCCAACAGTGTTACCTCCTCCAGTCAGCCACGGCGAAATCAAACTCGCTAACTTCATACTTTATGAAAATATTACATCTATGCCAAACCTTACTAGAGACATTGCAATGCAACGTCTCTTTATTTTTCTTTACATTCTTTCTCATAGTCTCAGAGAGTTCCGAATGCTTGCAATACCTGGAGAAATTGCCAGCAATATCTTAAGGAATGCTGCATATCTTACCCAAAATCTGAATTTATTTGTTATCGTGATCCCAAAGGAATTATTAAGCACCAACAAGATAGACCAGACGCTAAATCAGCGCCGAAATGCCTGCTGGGTGCGAGATATGAAATTAATCACTAAAATTTAAAGCTCATTAATTCAGAGTATCTATATGGGGAGGTAACAACTATGGTTACAGCATCTCATCAAATTTTGTCTTCACTTTCTAAAGAACAATCGCTGATTCTTTGGTTTGATGAAGTAGGCATTCAAGACATACACCTAGTAGGTGGAAAAAATGCCTCTTTGGGAGAGATGATTCAACAATTAACCCCCAAAGGTGTGAATGTACCAACGGGGTTTGCAACTACAGCTTATGCTTATCGTTATTTTATTCAATCGGCTGGGTTAGAAATCCAGTTACGGCAACTTTTTGCTGATTTAAATGTTGAGGATGTGAACAATTTACGCGAACGTGGAGAAAAAGCGCGATCGCTATTATTACACACACCATTCCCCAACGATTTACGCCAAGCCATTGCCCAAGCCTACGAAAATTTATGTGATAAATATCAAACCCAAACTGATGTTGCAGTTCGTTCTAGCGCCACGGCGGAAGACTTACCTGATGCGAGTTTTGCCGGACAGCAAGAAACTTATTTAAATATTGTTGGTGTTGATGAAGTAATTACAGCTTGTCATAAATGTTTTGCTTCTATATTTACTGACCGCGCTATTTCTTATCGTCATACAAAAGGATTTGATCACTTTAATGTAGCTTTATCAGTTGGTGTCCAAAAAATGGTGCGTTCTGATTTAGCTACATCTGGGGTGATGTTTTCAATTGATACCGAAACCGGATTTAAGGATGCAGCTTTAATTACCGCCGCCTACGGTTTAGGGGAAAACGTTGTCCAAGGTGCAGTGAATCCTGATGAATATGTAGTATTTAAACCCACATTAAAAACAGGTTTTCGGCCGATTTTGGATAAAAAATTAGGCAGTAAAGAAATCAAAATGATTTATGTGTCAGCTTCCGAAATTGATTTAGTCGCTTGTGCTGCTGACAATGCCCATACATTAACAGTTAAATCAGATGATAATTGCAAGTTAACCAAAAATGTCCCGGTTTCGGAAAGCGATCGCACCAAATTTGCCCTCAATGACGCAGAAATTTTACAATTAGGGCATTGGGCTTGCGTCATCGAAGACCATTATTCCCAAGTCCACAGTAATTACACCCCAATGGATATTGAGTGGGCAAAAGATGGCATTACCAATCAACTATTTATAGTGCAAGCGCGTCCTGAAACTGTGCAGTCACAGAAAAAAGGCAATGTCTTACGCAGCTATCGCCTAATGTTAGGGAATAGTGAATCGGGAGTAGGGAATGGGCAAAATTCCCCCCAACTCCCCACTCCCAACTCCCCACTCCCTCTAGTAACCGGACGCGCCATAGGTGAAGCCATCAGCCAAGGTAAAGTGAGTGTCATTGTCGATGTTCACAACCTTGATAAATTCCAGCCAGGGGATGTGTTAGTTACCGAGAGAACCGACCCCGACTGGGAACCAATTATGAAACGCGCCAGTGCAATTATTACCAATGCGGGTGGTCGTACCTGTCATGCAGCGATTATTGCACGAGAATTGGGTGTGCCGGCGATCGTTGGTTGCGGGAATGCGACACAAGTCTTGCAAAATGGTCAAGCAGTCACCGTTTCCTGTGCTGAAGGCGAAGACGGTAAAGTTTATCCTGGCTTGTTACCCTTTGAAGTCAAAGAAGTCCCCTTAGAAAACTTACCCCGCACTCGTACACAAATTTTAATGAATGTTGGTAATCCCCAGGAGGCTTTTAGCTTATCTGCAATTCCCAACGACGGCGTAGGTTTAGCGCGGACAGAATTTATTATTGCTAATCAAATTCAAATTCATCCAATGGCGTTAATTCATTACGACCAATTGCAAGATGAAAAAGTCAAACTCCAAATAGCAGAAATCACCGCACTTTATCATCATAAACCACAGTATTTTGTGGATAAATTAGCCCAAGGTATAGCCAGAATTGCCGCCGCATTTTATCCCAAACCTGTGATTGTGCGAATGTCAGATTTTAAGAGTAATGAATACGCCAATTTATTAGGTGGTAAACAATTTGAACCGAATGAAGAAAACCCGATGTTGGGTTGGCGTGGTGCCGCACGTTATTATGATGAAGGTTATAAAGCTGCTTTTGCCTTAGAATGTCAAGCTATCAAACGAGTCAGGGATGAAATGGGTTTAACAAATGTCATCCCGATGATTCCATTTTGCCGCACGCCCGAAGAAGGCAGGTTAGTATTAGCAGAGATGGCAAAAAATGGCTTGCAACAAGGTGTGAATAACTTGCAAGTTTATGTGATGTGCGAGTTACCAAGTAATGTAATTTTGGCAGAAGAATTTGCTGATGTTTTTGATGGTTTCTCTATAGGTTCTAATGATTTGACACAGCTAACCTTGGGTTTAGACAGAGATTCAGCTTTAGTCGCCAGATTATTTGATGAACGCAGTCCCGCCGTCAAGCAAATGGTGAAAATGGCTATTGAAGCCGCTAAAAAACGCCACCGGAAAATCGGTATATGCGGACAAGCACCCAGCGATTATCCAGAATTTGCTCAGTTTTTAGTTGAACAAGGAATTGATTCGATTAGTCTAAATCCCGATTCGGTATTAAAAACAATGCTGGAAATTGCTAAAGTAGAAAATCCTGAGTCTTAAGTAAAGCGATAAAGTTTAGATTGTAGAGACTCAGATCCCCGACTTCTTTGAGAAGTCGGGGATCTTCTTGTTCACGAATAATTTATGACTACTATATTATTTCCGGTTGATTATGAGACAATTTATAAATTATGTGTGTGGTGTGTTAAGCGGAAGCAGTAACGCACCACACAAAGCTAATACACCCTAAGTCTATTTCAAAATCAAATATGAGTCATAGGGCGGGGCGCGACAGCATCTACGGCCTTGTTGGTTTTCGTGTTGTCTGCGGTGTTGGGAGGATTCTCCGGTAGCCCTTTATACTTATTACCCTTTTACACTTTACACTTGTTCTTTTTCCCTTCCTTTTGTCGCCATCAGGTGACTCGATTTTTTTGCAGCAAATACTGTACTGTCATACTAGTACGCCTTTAACGTCTTGGTATTACAATCATCACAATCGATAACTTAAGCCATATATGCCAGTTAGAGACCGCTACCATCAAAACGTAAAAAATGCCTTAATTAAAGATGGCTGGACGATTACTGATGATCCATTTCATTTGAAATGGGGTAAAAAAGACTTATATGCTGACTTGGGTGCAGAAAAGTTGCTTGTAGCCAACAAAGGAACGCAAAAAATCGCAGTTGAAATTAAAACTTTTGGTGGAGACTCAGAAGTTGCAGACCTCGAACAAGCAATTGGTCAGTATTTCACCTACCTTGCTGTGATGTCTCGCAATTATCCAGATAGGGTTTTGTATATTGCTGTGCATGAGGATGTTTTTACTGATATTTTTGAGGAAGAGCCACTTGGTAAACTCATATTGGAAGACTATAAAATTCCTCTCATTGTTTTTCATCCAAAACGGGAGGTAATCGTCCGATGGGTACGTTGGAACAATACAGACAGCTAATTTGCCGTATTCTGACTGAACATACAAAAATTCCTTACTCTTACGGTAATATTCAGCACGAAACTATCTTTGATAAAGAACAAGACCGATATTTAGTGATGATTTTGGGTCGAGAACCAGTACCAGAACTCTCGCCAACTGCAACTCGCCGGGTTCACGGCTGTCTAATTCACGTTGATATTATTGATGGTAAGATTTGGATTCAGCGTGATGGTACGGAAGACGGAATTGCTAAAGAACTCGTCAATGCTGGCGTACCGAAAAATCAGATTGTGTTGGGATTTTGGTCTGAGGAACTGCGACAAGATTCAGAATTTGCGATCGCTTAATATTAGGTTAATCAAAACCCTTCTCCAAACCTCTCCTCTGCAAGGCTACCTTGTACATATAAGTTGAAAATAGGCATTATGAAACGCATCCCCCCTAGAACTAAAGTTCCAGGCTGATAGCCAAAGTCCACTCAAGTGGACTGGAATGAGTTTCTTGTTGAGTCATCTGAAGATGACTTGCGCTATGAGACGCGGAATTCATTCCGAGGCGGGACAGATGCACCACACGAATATTTGTGTGTACACCGTAGCCCCTGCGTTGCGCGGGTTTCCTTTGAAAGCTTCATTTCACCTTTCAAAACTATTAATCTTGAAGTCCCTCTCCGCGTCGGAGAGGGGTTGGGGAGAGGTTCATCAAATTTACGTTGGCATTATTCAGTACTATTAGGGTTGTCAATGCTCACCTTAAAAAATTTTTCCACAGAAAGCAACACAAAGGGGAAAATAGCTAAAGACTATTGACTGATGACCATTGACTAATGAGTAAAAACTGGTTTCGCATTGGGTTAGTGAGTATCTTTTTACTCTCACTTGCTGTCAGGTTTTGGGGACTAGACAGGTTTAACACCTTAGTCTTCGATGAAGTTTATTACGCTAAGTTTGGAAATAACTATCTTACCCATGTTCCGTTTTTCGATGGTCATCCACCATTGGGAAAACTGATCATTGCTCTCGGTATATGGCTGGGTAGCCATGTAAAATTTTTATATGAGAATGTGAATGGGCTTACGGGTTCACTGCGATCGCCTTGGGATTATCGTTGGATTAATGCTTTTTTAGGTTCATTTATCCCTTTATTAAATGCTGGGATTGCTTATCAACTAAGTTCACGGCGTAGCTTTGCTTTAATTGCTGGGTTATTTACGGCTGTTGATGGCATTTTTATTGTTGAATCCCGCTATGCTTTGATTAATATATATATCGTAATATTTGGGTTATTAGGTCATTGGTTGTTTCTTTTAGCCTTAAATCATCAAAAACAACAACGTAAATTATTTTTAATTATTGCTGGTATTGCTTTTGGTTGCTCAATTGCGACCAAGTGGAATGGTTTATTTTTTCTAGCAGGTGTTTATTGTTTGTGGCTATTTGCTTGGATATGGCAAATAATCGGCAAAAAAATCAATCATAATTCTGAAGAAATTCATCAGCAGACTGAATCACCACTACAAAAGCTCACTCAAATCTATGCTTGGCAAATAATATTATTTTTAGGAGTTATCCCACTTATTGTTTATAGCTTGATTTGGATTCCCCATTTACAACTAGATACCAAATATGGATTTATTGAAGTCCACAAGCAAATTTTGAGTTTTCATGAACGGTTGGGGGGAAATAATGCTAACGTGCATCCCTACTGTGCTGCTTGGTATAAATGGCCGTTGTTAATCAGACCAATGGCATATTATTACAAAACTGCCTACAGTATTCATGAGCCATTGCCTGTTTTGGGGCCAGATTTGCCTGCGAATGCTGGAAAAATTATTTATGATGTTCATGCAATGGGCAATCCTTTTTTATGGTGGTTTAGTGTTGCTGCCATGTTATTTTTAATCGGAATGCTCATTGTTTCAATGGTAATGTTTTTGCAGCAAAAAAAACAATTTACCTTACCGAAAAACTTTACTGTCGATACCTGGATTGCTTTGTACCTAGTGGTAAATTATGCCACTAATTTAGTACCTTGGATGAGAGTATCGCGCTGCGCGTTTATTTACCACTATATGACGGCTGTGGTATTTGCATTTTTAGCGATCGCTTGGTTTGTAGATCAATGCCTACGGAGTTATTATTATCCATTGCAGGCGATCGGTGTCAGCCTTTCTGTAATTATTTTGGTGGCTTTTGTGTTTTGGTTGCCGATTTATTTAGGTTTACCACTGAAAATCGAACTTTATCGCCTCAGAATGTGGTTTAACTCTTGGATTTAAATCTAAAATACCTCTAACCTGTCACCTATCACCTCTAATCTCCTTAATACTGCTACATATATGCAGGGTAACTAATCACATCTTTTTTACATTTCTTATCTGTATTTATAGAGTCTGGCTGTTAGACTAAAAACGCAAGTCAAGCTAAAAATAGAGCTAAGTAGCACAACTGAGGTAGCAAAAAATTAAGTATCGAAAAATCAGAAATGATGAAGAAAAATAAAGAAAGATTTTATAATTCATCATTCTATTTTTTTACTGTAAGAATTCCGTAATTACCGGATTTATAGAATCACAATTATATCAGCTTACATCTAGGAAGTGTCACAAAGTTATCCACACTATATGTAACACCTAATATAGAGCCTGCTTTTGATGCTCCCTAGGATATAGAGGAGAAGCCCAATGGAATTAAATGTACAACTTCCTAGCATTAATATTACTAGCTTAAAAGAAGCGCCAATTCATAATTCTCGCCAAATTCAGCCCCACGGAATATTGTTAGTTTTGGCAGAACCGGAATTACAAATCTTACAAGTAAGTAATAATACTTGGTCTGTGTTCGGGATAGAACCCGAAGCAATGTTACAAAAGAAACTGGAAGATTTATTAGACTCTTATCAACTCGAAAGAATTAAAGCAGGGTTAGCCGAAGCTAATCTAGAGTTTATCAACCCGACAAAACTTTGGTTCCGCAAGAAGGGTGATGAATACATAGTTTTTGATGCAGTTTTTCACCGCAACTCAGAAGGATGTTTAATTCTGGAGCTAGAACCAACTTTTTCCCAAGAAAACATCCCATTCTTAAGTTTTTACCATCTAGCGAAGGCTTCTATTAACCAGTTAGAAAAAACTTCAAACCTGCGGGACTTTTGCCAAATCATTGTTCAAGAAGTGCGGAAGGTAACTGGTTTTGACCGGGTAATGTTATATAAATTTGATCATGATGGACATGGTTCAGTGATTGCCGAAGAAAAGCTAGAAACCCTAGAGCCTTATTTAGGTTTACATTATCCTGAATCAGATATTCCTAAACCAGCAAGAAAGTTATTTGCATCTAATTCTATTAGAATTATCCCGGATGCCAAAGCCGAACCAGTACAACTGATTCCCGCCATCAATCCAGTTAGTCAGCGTTCTGTAGATTTAACCAATTCTATTTTGAGAAGTGCGGCATCTTGCCATCTGGAATATTTACATAATATGGGTGTGGGTGCTTCTTTAACTATCTCCTTAATTAAAGACCAAAAACTCTGGGGATTGATTGCTTGTCATCATCAAACACCAAAATTTGTCTCCTATGAATTGCGGAAAGCCTGCGAATTTTTAGGACGAGTGATATTTGCAGAAATTTCTGCCAGAGAAGAAACAGAAGATTACGACTATCGGATGAATTTGACACATATTCAATCGCTGTTGGTTGAATATATGTCTCAGGAAGAAAACTTCATTGATGGTTTAGTTAAACATCAGCCGAATTTATTAGATTTAACCAGCGCCCAAGGTGCGGCTGTTTGTTTTGGCGATCGCTGTACACTTATAGGTGAGACTCCCGCCGAAGAAGACTTGAATTTTTTGGTGCAGTGGTTAAAGAATAACGTCGATGAAGAAGTTTTCTATACCAATTCTTTGCCAGAAGTTTATCCCGATGCCGAAAGATTTAAAAACGTTGCGAGTGGTTTATTAGCAATTCCCATTTCTAAACGCAATTATGTTTTGTGGTTCCGTCCCGAAGTCATTCAGACCGTGAATTGGGGTGGTGATCCTAATAAAGCGTTTGAAGTTAGTCAAACAGATGGTAATGTGCGTCTGTGTCCCCGCAAATCTTTTGAATTGTGGAAAGAAACAGTCAAACTGACATCTTTACCTTGGCAATATGTGGAAATTAAAGCCGCATTGGAATTGCGAAAAGCAATTGTAAATATTGTCTTGCGCCAAGCCGATGAACTGGCTCAATTAGCCCAAGATTTAGAACGTTCTAACGCCGAATTGAAAAAGTTTGCCTACGTTGCTTCTCATGACTTGCAAGAACCACTCAATCAAGTGGCGAATTATGTGCAGTTATTGGAAATGCGCTACAACGAAGAACTGGACGAAGATGCGAAAGAATTTATTGGCTTCGCCGTTCAGGGTGTGAGTTTAATGCAGACTTTGATTGATGACGTACTAGCATACTCCAAAGTTGATACTCAAGCGATCGCATTTCAACTAACAGAAGTCGAAACCGCCTTAGAACACGCCCTCAGCAACTTACGACAGCGCATTGCTGAAACTGGTACGGTAATTACCTATGATCCCTTACCCACAGTCATGGCTGGTAGTACCCAGTTAATGCAACTATTCCAGAACTTGATTGCTAACGCCATCAAATTCCGTAGCGACCAACCACCCCGCATTCATGTAGGTGCAGAAAGATTAGAAGATGAATGGTTGTTCTGGGTACGCGATAATGGTATCGGTATAGAACCCAAATTTAGCGATCGCATTTTTGTCATCTTCCAACGCCTACACACCAGAGACGAGTATCCTGGTACGGGTATGGGTTTAGCTATATGTAAAAAAATTGCCGAATGTCATCGAGGTCGCATCTGGGTAGAATCACAACTTGGTGAGGGAGCTACCTTCTACTTTACAATTCCAGTTGGAGGGCGCGAGCGTGAGCGTAGAAACGGAAGACAAGCCCAAAACCATCTTTTTGGTCGAGGATAATAAAGCCGATATCCGCTTAATTCAAGAAGCATTGAAAAATAGCGCAGTCCCGCACGAAGTCGTGATAGTCAGGGACGGTGTGGATGCAATGGCCTTTTTACGCCAAGAAGGTGAATACGCCGATGCTCCCCGCCCCGACCTGATTCTGCTAGATTTAAACTTGCCTAGAAAAGATGGTCGAGAAGTCTTAGCAGAAATTAAAAACGACCCACTCCTGAAACGTATCCCCGTAGTTGTGCTGACAACCTCAAAAAACGAGGATGATATTTTTCACAGCTACGACTTACACGTTAACTGCTACATTACAAAATCTCGCAACCTCAGCCAACTCTTCCAAATCGTCAAAGGTATCGAAGATTTTTGGCTATCTACCGTCACCTTACCTTCAGAGTAATTAGATGGGTGTAAGGGTGTAAGGGTGCATGGGTGCAGAGGAGAAATTTACCCTACTCCCTACTCCCTACTCCCCACTCCCTACTCCCCACTCCCTACTCCCCCTCCCACTTCCCAGGGCTTGAAATAAAAAACTATGGCTGGAAGCTTAGTAAAAATCTTGTTAATTGAAGACAATCTGGCAGAAGCTAGGTTATTGCAAGAGTTTTTGCAGCAAGCCGACGCTAAAGAATTTGTGCTAGTTCATGTCAAGCGATTACAAGAAGCAATCAATAAACTCAAAAGCAGCGATTACGACATCATATTACTTGACTTGACTCTACCCGACAGTCAAGGATTATCATCTTTGCCAGTCTTGATTAATTGTGCGCCCAGCGTGCCAATTGTGGTACTCACAAATACTAACGACGAAGAACTAGCGATTGAAGCAGTCAGAGAAGGAGCGCAAGATTATTTAGTCAAGCGCCAAGTCAATGTTCATACCTTAGTTCGTTCTATCTGTTATGCGATCGAGCGTAAACAGCTTTTAGAAACATTACGCCAAGTTAATCAAACATTACAAGTACAAGTTAAAGAAAGTACCGCCGAACTAGTGAAAGCTAACGAAATTAACCAGTTCAGATCAGAATTAGTTTCCATGCTTTCTCATGATATTCGTCAACCGCTAAATACTATCCTCTTAGCCGCCGGATTACTTCAAAATAACGAAGATAAATTAACTCAAGAAAAAAAACGCAATCATTTACAAATGATTCGCGCAGCTATTAAGAACATGGCGCGAATGTTAGACGAAGTGTCTGTAATTGATAGGGTTGACTCTGGGAAATTTCCCTGTGACCTTGAGCCATTAGATTTAGAAGGATTTTGTCGCCAATTAGTTTATGAAGCGCAATTAAATATCAAAGAAAAAAATTTAAATCTGGTATTTACCAGTTATGGAGAATTAGCTGAAGCAGTTTGGGATGAAACTCTACTACGCCACATTCTAGGCAATTTATTAGGCAATGCCATTAAATATTCTCTACCTAATGGCAAAATTCAGTTTGAACTAATTAGCCAAGAAAACTCCGTCATGTTCCGGTTTCAAGATTGGGGAATCGGTATCCCGAAACAAGACCAAAAGCGGATGTTCCAACCTTTCCAACGTGCCGAAAACGTCGGGGGAATTCCTGGGACTGGCTTAGGTTTGGCAATTGTAAAAAAGTGTGTCGATGCCCATAACGGCGAAATTATGCTCAACAGCGAGGTAGGAGTCGGCACAACTTTTATCGTCACTCTACCTTTGATTAAGCTGTAAACGCCAAAAAAGTCTGTTAAACTATCGCCAAATCATTCCATCAATTAATATAGGGAAAAAATATGGCATTAGGTAGATTAGTTAACGGACAATGGACAACTGTCTGGACAGAACGGAATGAGAAAGGCGAATTTCAGCGAATGCCAACACAGTTTCATCATAAAATTACCGCAGATGGCGCTAGTGGATTTAGAGCAGAAGCCGATAGATATCATTTGTATGTTTCTTTAGGTTGTCCTTGGGCGCATCGCACTGTTTTATTACGTGCTTTAAAAGGGTTAGAAAAAGTGATTGGTCTTTCTATCGTTGACCCTGTAATTAGTGAACAAGGATGGAAATTTTCTGATAAACAAGGATGTATTCGAGACAAAGTTAACCAAGCTGATTATCTTTGGCAAATTTACACCAAGGCAAATCCCACTTATACCGGAAGAGTTACCGTTCCAGTACTGTGGGATAAACATACAAACAGCATTATCAATAATGAATCTCGGCAAATTATCCAAATATTAAATACAGAATTTAATTTCTTTGCTGAGAAAATGGTTGATTTTTATCCCAAATCCCTACAAGCTGTCATTGATAAAACCATTGATGCTATTTACCAGCCGATCAATAATGGTGTGTATCGCGTTGGTTTTGCCACAACCCAAACGGCTTATGAACAAGCCATGAAAGAATTATTCTTGGCTATGGAACATTGGGAAAATGTTTTAGGTAAACAGCCATATCTCTGCGGTGAAGAAATTACCTTAGCCGATTGGTGTATGTTTACGACTTTGTTTAGATATGATTTAGCATATTATAGCTTGTTTAAGTGTAACTTGAAGCGGTTAGTGGAATATCCCAATCTCTGGAATTATTGCCGGGAGCTATATCAATATCCTGGTGTGAAACAATGGTGTAATATTAGTCATATCAAACAACTGTATTATGTAGGTCTACCAGAATTAAATCCGAGTGGAGTGATGCCAGTAGGCCCGATAATTAATTTTGACTTACCTTATAAATGCCGCGATCGCCAAATCTAGATATTTTACTCAAGTCTCAAATATATGCCAAATCAAGATGTCACCTTTTTTCGCATATTTGGTTCTATATTTGCGGGGATTGGTAGTATTTTTTTGATCACAGGTATCATCATTGCTATAGATACTCGCAGTTTCTCTAAAAATTCTATCCCCGCCCAAGGAACTGTGATTAACGTAGTCAAACATAAATCTAGAGATAGTAAAGGGCGTTCTTCTACTATTTATTATCCAGTCATCAAATTTACAGCAAATTCTGGTAAAGTAGTAGAATTTGAAGCTGGTAGTGGCAGCAACCCCCCAGCATATTCTCCAGGACAACAAGTAAAAATTCTCTACAATCCCCAAGAGCCAGAATCTGCTGCTATTCACTCTTGGTTTGATTTATGGTTTTTACCTACAATGTTTATTGGTATGGGTTCACTGTTTGTTGTAATTGGGGGAATCCCATTAATAAAATCATTCCTACCTAGAAGCTAAAACAGAGAGCGATCGCTGATAATATTAATCTTAAGTTTTCACATTATACGTAACTTGCACTAACCCTGAATCATAACTTTTCACATTTCGCAACTCCAGTTTTGTAGCGATACTTGAGTCCTTAATAATTAATGGAATCCCACTGCCTAAAATAATGGGATGAATTGAGAGAATTATCTCATCAATCAAATTATGCTGTAAAAAATAATGAATTGTCTGCCCTCCGCCAACTAACCAAATCACACCACCACGAGATTGACGTAAATTTGTTATAAAATTAACCCAATCATCATTGATAAATATTGCGTTATTCTCTGCTTTACCTTGCAGAGTATGAGAAAGTACAAAAACTTCTTGTTCACTGTATGGATATTCATCAAAACCCAGTACTTGCTGATAAGTCTTGTGACCCATAATTAATGTATCAACTTCAGCAATAAACTCAGAGTAACCATAGTCTTGGTCTGTAAATAGCCAATCTATTTCCCCTGATTCTCTAGCAATATATCCATCAAGGCTAGACGCAATAAATAAACTAATTTTTCGCATAAAATTTGTATAAATTTAATAGTATGGGAGAAAATTATAAATTTCACTATCAATTAGTTAGCCATCCAAATAAACCATATATTATTTTTCTACATGGTTTTATTGGTCAGCTAGATGAATTTGACGAAGTTCTACAACTTCTGGGTACAGAATTTTCTTATCTCACTGTTGACCTTCCCGGACATGGTAAAACTCAAGTATTTGGTGAAGATAAATACTATAACATTGAACAAACTGCTCAAGCATTAATTAATTTATTAGATGAATTGCATATACCCAAATGCTTTTTAGTTGGTTATTCAATGGGTGGAAGATTAGCCTTATACCTAACTTTATATTTTCCTGAGCGTTTTGACAAAGTTATCTTAGAATCAGCATCTCCAGGTTTAGTTACAGAACAAGAACGAATAGAAAGAATTAAAAAAGATGAACAAATAGCCAGAAAACTCTTAAGATGTGTTTCTAAGAGTGAATTTCGAGAATTTTTATTAAACTGGTATAATCAGCCAATTTTTGGTTCTATCAAAAATCATCCAGGATTTGACAGAATGTTAGCCAGCCGATTACAAAATCAACCACTGGAGTTAGCTAAATCACTCAGAATTATGGGGACAGGTAGTCAACTGTCGTTATGGCATAAACTTAAAGATAATACAGTACCTTTGCTTTTACTAGTAGGTCATAATGATGAAAAGTTTATCAATATCAATATCCAAATGTCCGGGATATGCCCAGTTGCTCAATTAAAAATAATTAGTAATTCTGCTCATAATATTCATTTAGAAAATACTCCAGAATTTGTGCAGTATATTCAAGACTTTTTAGCAGGATAATTAAATTTATAGCCTGTTGATGTAAAAAATATCTGCGTCCATCTGTCTTGAAAAGTTTGCTCAAGTCGGCAGAGCCGCCCACGCAACTTTTCGCTGCGTCTATCGGCGGTTAATTACTCTTTATTTGTCCAGGAATATCTTTAAGACCAAATTTTTTGCAGATTGATGACAAATCCAGATAATACATTTTCACCAGAAAGAACTTGAGGCGATTTTAAAACTTCCACCTCTCGTCCTGGACGATATATTTCTACTTCTTGTTGCTTGCGATTAAATAACCAACCTAATCGGCAGCCATTTGCCATATATTCAGTCATTTTAGCTTGAATTTTTGCCAAAGAATCAGATGGTGACATAATCTCAATGACAAAATCTGGACACAAGGGAATAAACCTTTCTCTTTGTTCTTTACTCAAAGCATCCCAACGAGATTTTTCTACCCAAGAAACATCAGGAGAACGGTCAGCACCATTTGGTAAAGTAAATCCAGTAGAAGAATCAAAAACTTCTCCAGCTCGTGTTTGTTCATTCCACAAAGCGACTTGCAGAATTAAATTAACATTACTTCTGCCTGTTTCTCCTCCCGTTGGGGGCATAATAATTAATTCTCCCTGAACATTGCGTTCTAATTTTAAATCTGGATTTTCTGTACATAGGC
This sequence comes from Anabaena sp. FACHB-83, assembly GCF_014697485.1. Lineage (NCBI taxonomy): Bacteria > Bacillati > Cyanobacteriota > Cyanophyceae > Nostocales > Nostocaceae > Anabaena > Anabaena sp. FACHB-83. The sequence goes on from NZ_JACJRY010000002.1 coordinate 445,554, forward strand.
GGTAAAATTCCTCTCTTGTGAGTTTAATTACAGAATCAAGATTTAATGTTATTGCTGTCATTGGAAAATTACCATTTTCATTTATTTACTGAGAAATTTAAGACGTTTACTTAAGGAGTTGGTGCGACATTTACTGATGTTGATTGATTAGCTGCGGCTAATTCTTCTTTTAACATTTTCTGATAAATCTTAGGTAAAGAACTACTGATAGAATTTGTTTCAATTCCATATCCTAAACTTGTCCAAGTCGGAGATAAACGGCGTAAAACATCATTTATTTTGCCTTGACGCAAAAGTTTAGAAATATCCACACCCCAAACTTGATTATCGTTTAACCAACGATAAACTACTACATCTTGAAATTCTGGTTCAAAACTATAAGAAGTCCAAAACACCATTCTCGCTGGGCTGGGATGATATCGGGGTGCGATATTAAACCAAGTAGTATTGATAATTTGATATCTGCCCGCAGCTGTAGAACAATTACCTGTGTTTGGCCCGGTAACGATAGTGACGCAGATTTCTGGGTGACGACTTAAGTCTGTAACTTGTTGTCCACCATACAACAGAGAGTAGGGACGGTTCCCATTAGCTTCGCTGGCGGAAATGGTTCGCATCAAGGCGCGAATATAGGGGTCGCCGCCTTTCATGACTAGGGGTGGTTGATTATCATTAAAGACAGGATCAGAAGGCGATCGCAAGTCTCCAAAGATATACCACTGTAACAAGCATATAAAAGCCAATAGCGCCGCGATCGGCCCAATTAATTTTTCAACCCCTTTCAATTCAAACTTTTTCAGAATCCGACTCCTCACTTGACTTTCTTCAATACTAACTAATGCAACACTGGTTACATTTCTCACGATTATGGTGTACAAGTTTGAACAATTAACCAGAACGGAGGTTGAGCCAATGCTGGGAATTACACTCAAAGAAACCAGAGTTTACCGAGAAATTAAAGAAGAAGGACTGGAAGAGGGTAGAGAACAAGGGCGTGAAGAAGGTCGAGAACAAGCAACAGTTAATCTGATTCTTCGATTGCTAAGTAACCACGCAAAATTAATTACAGTCATTGCGAGCGAAGCGAAGCAATCCCAGCCCTTGCGATTGCTTCATTTCGCTTCGCTCCATTCGCAATGACTTTGTGTAATTAATTATGTTTAACTACTTAACCAAGCGGTTTGGCGAATTATCAGAAGAAATGCGCTCTAAAATTGCTGGTTTGTCTTTGCCTGTTCTGGAAGAGGTAAGCGAAGCATTGTTAGATTTTACTAATTTGGCTGATTTACAGGCTTGGTTAGACAAGCGATAGATGAAACTCAGGAGCGATCGCCCTTCATCCCCTCCAATTCTAAATCCGAACTAAACAACCCAAAAATCCTAGTCGTACAATAAACTAAATAAAGTACGTAACCGATATTTACGTACATTTTTTACGTTTTTGAGGAACTTATGACCGCAACTTCTCCCCGATTAAAGCACGAGGTTAAAGACCTCGCCCTCGCTCCCTTGGGAAGACAGCGCATTGAATGGGCTGGACGGGAAATGCCAGTTTTACGGCAAATCCGCGATCGCTTTGCCCAAGAAAAACCTTTTGCTGGGCTGCGTCTTGTTGCTTGCGCCCACGTCACCACCGAAACAGCACATCTAGCCATTGCGCTCAAAGCTGGCGGTGCAGATGCAGTGTTAATTGCGAGTAACCCCTTATCAACTCAAGATGATGTAGCTGCTAGTCTTGTTGTTGATCATGAAATTCCCGTTTTTGCTATCAAAGGCGAAGACAACGAAACCTATAACCGCCACGTCCAAATTGCTTTAGACCACCGTCCTAACATTATTATTGATGATGGTAGTGATGTGGTTGCTACTCTAGTTCAGCAGCGTCAACATCAAATTGCTGATTTAATTGGGACAACAGAAGAAACCACAACCGGAATTGTGCGCTTACGCGCGATGTTCAAAGATGGCGTTCTCACCTTCCCGGCTGTGAATGTTAACGACGCAGACACCAAGCATTTCTTTGATAATCGCTACGGTACAGGACAATCAACCCTGGATGGGATTATCCGTGCGACAAATATTCTCTTAGCTGGCAAAACTATTGTTGTTGCTGGTTATGGCTGGTGCGGTAAAGGTACTGCATTACGCGCCCGTGGTTTGGGTGCAAACGTGATTGTCACCGAAATTGACCCCATCAAAGCAATTGAAGCGGTGATGGATGGCTTCCGCGTTTTACCAATGGCTGAAGCTGCACCCCAAGGTGATTTGTTTATTACCGTAACCGGTAACAAGCACGTCATTCGCGGTGAACATTTCGATGTTATGAAAGACGGTGCGATCGTTTGTAACTCCGGTCACTTTGATATCGAACTTGACCTGAAATATTTGGCTGGTCAAGCTGAAGAAATTAAGCTAGTCCGCCCCTTTACCGAACAATATAAACTGAAGAGTGGTAAATCAGTGATTGTTTTGGGTGAAGGACGCTTAGTCAACCTCGCCGCAGCCGAAGGACATCCTAGCGCGGTAATGGATATGAGTTTTGCAAACCAAGCCTTGGCGTGTGAATACTTGGTGAAGAATCAAGGTAAATTGGAACCTGGTTTACACTCGATTCCTACTGAGGTAGATCAAGAAATTGCGCGGTTGAAGTTGGAAGCTATTGGCATTTATATCGATAGCTTGACACCAGATCAAATTGAGTACATCAACTCTTGGACTAGTGGAACTTAAACTCAGCGTTAAAGTTTAAACGCTAGTATATGTTGACGGGATAGGTTCGCCTATCCCGTTTTAATTTTTGCCAACACCTTGAATAATTAACTCCATCGTCTGACTAATAAAGACTTGGTATTGCTGAATCAAGAGATGAAATTTCATGGACTCAAACATAAAACGCCTTGTCGCGTCTGTGCCTCTGTGTGAGACAATTCATCGTTTAAATTGCAATCATTTACTAACTCTTGAAAATTTCCATGAGCGATAATGTTTCAATCCCTAATAGGGATTAGTTTGAATTGCAATTTGCGATCGCGCCTGTGGATAAGTTGTTGAAGGCGAGGTTTCAATCCCTAATAGGGATTAGTTTGAATTGCAATGTTCGCTATGAATGGGGCAAACAACCATCTAATTTAAAGGTTTCAATCCCTAATAGGGATTAGTTTGAATTGCAATTTCAGGAGGTATACTCACCTCCTTTTTTATTGGAGAAAAAGCATGTTTCAATCCCTAATAGGGATTAGTTTGAATTGCAATGCCTACCAAGTATAACACTCAGTAGGCTGTAATTATGTTTCAATCCCTAATAGGGATTAGTTTGAATTGCAATACCGGATAACGGAATTGGATATAGAGCTAGGATAGATACAAAGGTTTCAATCCCTAATAGGGATTAGTTTGAATTGCAATGCTATACCCTAACCACTGCCAAGCATTATCAAAGCTGTTTCAATCCCTAATAGGGATTAGTTTGAATTGCAATTGCTGTAAACTATGTTTGTCACTATATCACAAGATACGACTATGGTTTCAATCCCTAATAGGGATTAGTTTGAATTGCAATAACATGATAAAGAACTTTATTTATTTACTCCTAATGTTTCAATCCCTAATAGGGATTAGTTTGAATTGCAATATTAGTTGTAATCTTGAATTAGATAAACTTACTAAATCGTTTCAATCCCTAATAGGGATTAGTTTGAATTGCAATCGGGTTTAATGTAGTTAACCTTATTTACTGTATTTTCTGTTTCAATCCCTAATAGGGATTAGTTTGAATTGCAATGATGTGTGGGTAAATGCTCATCTAGATTTAGTGTTTGGTTTCAATCCCTAATAGGGATTAGTTTGAATTGCAATAGGCAAATTTCCAGAAGGTCGAAATATAGTCTTTGTTTCAATCCCTAATAGGGATTAGTTTGAATTGCAATCGCGGGAGCCGGAAAAGCTTACTATATTTAGTTTTCAAGGTGCGGTTTCGCGGATGGGATAATTTTAACATGGTGGAATGTCAATTGATTTACATGAAATCGCTGAAACTCATACTGCGTAAGGTGCGCGGACGATTTTAATTAAATTTTTCTGCAAAACCTTACTCTCCAAGGAATCCAGCCATTCTGATTCAAGGGCGATTTTGTACACCTACCCATCCGCGCATTTTGACTAATTTTGTCGTGCTGCTCAGATACCCGACTTTTTCAAAAAGTCGGGTATCTATTAGGAACAACATTGGATTTGCATAAAAAATACAGTACACCAAAAAAATCCTCTTTCCTACTCCCAGCCTTTAAAGATAATTTCAAAAATCAAGCCAGTTCCTACAATTGCTGCTGAGTTAACTTTCGCGGCGGCGGTGGTTGGCTGCTTGCAATAACAAAGACTCAGCAAAAGCGATCGCCTCAACTTCTCTTAAGATAGAGGATTATGTATTGTCTGTGCTAAAGCAGTATTAGGTAGTAATCAACTGCAAGTAATGTTTTGCCACAACTCGGCTACTACAAATCTCGACAAGTGACCCACATTTGTTGTCGCAATTACAATATCTGGAATTCCGAGAACTATTGCTTGAGCCACTAGAATCATATCACCGTCAATCGTTTTGTCACCTGCTGTTGGCTGTCCTTGCTGACGAGCTTGCGCCCAAAATTCAGCTGCTTGACGCATTGCAGTTGTTGTCAGTGGCAAATACTCAAGAAATTTAGCTAAATTATCTAGACGAGCAATACCTTTGGTCTTATTCGCTCGTAATAATTCGCGGCGCACCTCGTAATCTGCAATCTCTGGAATAATAATACGGCTTCCCAATGTAACATGAGATTGGAGCCATTGAGTACAAGCAACACCCTCATTAGAAAGCTTGGGATTGGTAACTAAACCAAGCACTCCTGTATCTAACACAATAACTCGACTCACCAAGTTATACCTTTGAGCTCAGACGGAAATAACTTGCGTTCTGACAGCCGATCATTATCTAAAGCATGAATCAAATATTGACCTGTTTCCTGCTGTTCCTCTCCATCCTCATCATCTATCCACGACTGAAGTAAGTTAACTGCTTGGGCTTGTTTTTGCTTCAGTAGGATAGAATTTGTCAAAAGCTGCAATGCTAATGCTTCTACTGAAAGCCCTTGCTGAGTGGCTTCTTGTGCAAGATACTGTTCTAACTCTGGTGAGAGATTAAGGGTTAATGTCATACATTCCTAATTTTGACTACTATATGCAGGTGCGTTAAATTTCATGGTCAACTTTCGCGGCGGCGGTGGTTAGCGGCTTGCAATAACAAAGACTCAGCAAATGCGATCGCATCTGTGGCAGATTTACCCCCAGCTAACTGCGCTAGTTCTTCCCGGCGCGTACTAATATTATCTAAATAAGTAACTCGGACAACGGTACGCTGTTCTGTGCTGCCATTGTTAGCTTTTTTACCTTTACCTTGGGTAATAATTTGCTTATCTACCCGGAAATGACGGTCAGCCATTGCTGCTACTAAGGGTTGGTGCGTCACGCACAATACTTGATGGTGTTGACCGAGTTGGTATAATTTTTCAGCGATCGCTTGGGCAACTCTCCCAGAAACACCGACATCGATTTCATCAAACACCAATGTTTCGGCGGAGTCTGCTTGCGAAAAACAAGCTTTCAGTGCTAGTAAAAAGCGGCTCATTTCACCACCAGAGGCAATTTCGGTCAATGGTTGCAATGGTTCGCCAGGGTTGGGACTGAACACAAAGGTAATTTTATCTGCACCCGCCGCAGTGGGAACGATGGGTACTATTTCCACTTGGAATTGTACTTTTTCCATCGCCAATGGTTTGAGTTCTGCAATCAACCGCGATTCTAAATTATTCGCAGCTTGACGGCGCAATTTGGTTAATTTTTGACAAGCTTGGGTTAGTTTATCAAAACAAGTTTTTTCTTGCTGTTCTAAACTTTCAATTGATTGTTCACTATCGTTGAGTTCGGCTAATTCTTGTTGGATACGTTGATAATAAGCGATCGCTTCTGTCAGCGTCGGCCCATACTTGCGGCAAATTTGCTTTAATTCTCGGATTCTTTCTTCGACTTCTTCCAATCTTTGGGGGTCGGCTTCTAAACTATCCCCGTAGGCGTTAATTTGTCTGCCAACTTCCACAACTGCCGTTTGAGCATCTCTGACCAATTCTAATAATGATTGCAGTTGGCTATCATATTCCACCATATCATTTAAGGTGGCTTCACTATCTCCGAGTAAGTCGGCGGCGGCTGGTGTATCACCGTCGTTTTGATACAAAGCCTGATAGATTTTGTAACTCATCTGTTGCAAGTCAACAACATGATTTAAGCGTTCCCGTTCTTGGGTCAGTTGTTCTAATTCTTGCGGTTCGCTGAGGTTGGCGGTGGATAATTCCTGCACTTGATAAGTCAGCAAGTCGAGTTGTTGCAGACGTTCCCGTTCGGATGTGCGGCGTTTTTCTAGGGCAAGATGGGCTTGTTGGTAAGCATGATAAGCTGTGGCAATCACTTGACGCTGATGAATTAAAGCATCGCCACCATACACATCTAACCATTCCCGGACTTGGGCTGGTTGTCCGACTTGGACTGTTTGACCTTGGGCGGTAATTTCCACGAGGCGATCGCGTAATCCTACCATGATTTGCCGATTCACTAATACACCATTCACCCGCGATCGGCTGCGGACATTACTACCTGTGGCGGTAATTTCTCTACTAATTACTACTGAGTGATCATCAATTAAATCTATTTCCTGTTCCGTTAACCAAGCGGCTAGGGCATGATGAGATTTAAAGGTTGCTTCTACCATTGCGCGAGTTGTTCCAGTGCGGATAACTCGACTGGAAACTTTACCACCCAAGGCTGCATCAATCGCATCTAAAATAATCGATTTTCCCGCGCCGGTTTCACCTGTCAAAACATTTAACCCAACGCCAAATTCTAGTTCCAGTTGGTCAATTAGGGCAAAGTTTTCAATTCGCAGACCAAGCAACATCAAGCTTCTCCCTCGTTAGTGCTGAGTGCTGAGTTTTGAGTGCTGAGTGTTTTGTTAGCCAGAATAATATTAATAATCAAAAGTGCCGTAGGCGCTCATTGCCCTGACTCAGCAACGCCAGTTGCTACAACGGAGGGAACCTCCGCAACGCACTGGCTCCTCAGCACTTTCTACTCAGCACTTAAAATGGAACTAGTACGTTTTCAGTGTAGCAAACCTAGCCTTTGCCTCTGCTGGTGTAAATAAATATTTTGAGTCTTAGTAGCCACAGCTATATTATGCGGAAAATGCTAATTAAGCTGATCCCCAATTTTAGGGATGTGGACAGCAAAACATATTGTTACAATACTTAACATGTTTCATTTGACTGGTGGCTTTCTTCATGATGGTTAAGACACTTCCCCCAACCTCCCAAACGATTGAGGGTGAAATATATAAGACTGAAGTAGTATCAGACAATGGTACACCAGCTTTAGTTGTGCGATCGCCCAATCGGCTGATTCCAAGTACCGAACCGGAAGCAGTGAAATATAACGCCGCAGAAATAGCGGAACATTATCAAAGCCGACCTCTACAGGTTTTACAACGAATTATTACTGTACTGCGTCCGACCTTGGCTTTTTTCTTCGGTTTGTGGTGGGACAGCAAACGCGGAGTCGTCATCAAAAATGACCGTCGTCGCGCTGTGCAGTTACGGGAGTTATTAACGCGACTAGGGCCTGCTTACATCAAAATTGGTCAAGCCTTATCTACCAGACCTGATTTAGTTCCGCCGACATATTTAGAAGAACTAACCAGACTCCAAGACCAGTTACCGCCATTCCCTAATGAAATTGCTTACCAGTTTATTGAAGAAGAACTGGGCGCACCACCAGAAGAAATTTATGTAGAATTATCCGCACAGCCCATTGCCGCCGCTTCCTTGGGACAAGTTTATAAAGGTAAACTGAAAACTGGTGAAGAAGTTGCTGTCAAAGTGCAACGCCCGGATTTAAGAGAAAGAATTACGATTGATTTGTATATTTTGCGCCGCATTGCTGGTTGGGTACAAAGAAACGTCAAACGAGTGCGGAGTGATTTAGTTGGTATTTTAGATGAATTAGGCGATCGCATTTTTGAAGAAATGGATTATATCCATGAAGGTGAAAATGCCGAGCGTTTCTTTCAGTTATATGGTCATATTAGAGACATATATATCCCGAAAATTTACTGGGAATATACCAATCGTCGTGTACTGACGATGGAATGGATTAACGGTACAAAATTAACGCAAGCAGCCGAAATTGCTGCTCAAGGTATAGATGCACGTTATTTAATTGAAGTTGGGGTGCAGTGTTCGCTGCGGCAACTTTTAGAACATGGCTTTTTCCATGCTGACCCCCATCCAGGGAACTTGTTAGCCACACCCGATGGAAAATTAGCCTATCTCGACTTTGGGATGATGAGCGAGATTCAGCCGCCCCAGAGATATGGTTTAATTGAGGCGATCGTTCACGTCGTCAACCGTGATTTTGAAGGTTTAGCGCAAGATTACGTCAAACTAGACTTTTTAACACCAGATACAGACTTAACCCCAATTATCCCCGCATTTGCCAGAGTATTTGCTGATGCTCAAGGTGCGAGTGTCGCCGAACTCAACATTAAAAGCATCACCGATGAACTCTCAGCTTTAATGTATGAATATCCCTTCCGCGTTCCTCCCTACTACGCTTTAATTATTCGCTCTCTGGTAACTTTAGAAGGAATAGCAATCTTTATTGATCCTAACTTCAAAGTTCTCAGCGAAGCTTATCCTTACGTTTCCAAGCGCCTGTTAACCGACCCCGCACCACAACTGAGAACATCACTGAGAGATTTACTGTTTAAAGAAGGCAAATTCCGTTGGAATCGTTTAGAAAACTTGTTACGAAATGCGCGAAATAATGAAGATTACGACTTTAATTTAGTGTTAAATCAAGGTTTAGATTTTCTCTCTTCTGAACGAGGTGCATTTATTCGTGACAGATTAGTAGATGAATTTGTCAACGGAGTTAACGCTGTCGGTAAAAACGTGATGCACAACTTCACCTATTTACTGCGCGAACAGGTAGGTTTAACAGCAGTCAACGAAACACCAGCCGCCACAGTCGAACAACAGCAGACCTTAGAGCATATCAAAAATATCTTGAAAATTCTGCAAGAAACCCGTGGCTTTGACCCCATGCAAATGGCTCCTCAGTTGGCTCAATTATTATTCAACCCTGGCGTGCAGCGTTTAGGTCAACAAATCGGGACACGTTTAGTTCAAAAATCTTTAGCACATCTAATTCGGGAGTTATTAGCAGCAGAAGATATCGAACAAATCAGAACGCCAAGAGCAGGAATTAAAGCTTAACTCGCATATACGCCATACACTCCATAAATCCTGTAGAGATGTTGTTGGGACTTACGCAACTGGCATATTGTTTCTGTAGGGTGTGTGACGCAACGAGAAGCTTTGAACGTAGTCATAACATTGGTAGCGTCACGCACCAACTACCAATTGTGACACTTACGTAAGTCCTGGTTGTATGGCCATCCTATTTGATTTGTGAAAATCGAGAGGCGCAGATCCCCGACTTCTTGAAGAAGTCGGGGATCTTTTAGTTCAATAATTATTTATAACTGCTATGTGATACCAATTTGAAAAATGATTGCGACAAATGGGTTACTGAAAAGCTCACCAGTAAGCAATTTCCCAATCCAAAATCCAAAATCTAAAATCCAAAATGGTATGAGTAAGACTTTTTAAGCTTGCCAAACATAGAGAAGCGAGAATAGAAAAACCCAAACAATATCAACAAAGTGCCAAAACAAAGTAGCAGCACTCACCCCAAAGTGACCTTTTTCATAGTTACCTGGAAGGAAAGAACGAACCAGCATCGTAATTTGAAGAATCACACCAGTCAGAACGTGTAGACCAAACAGGGCAAAGCAAAGCCAGACGAGCAAAAATTTTGATAAAAGTTGACGAAAACCCAGATTGGACGGATGCTCAAATAGCCGGAGAAATAGGGTGTTCATCAGGTCTTGTACGTAAGTGGCGTAAACGTTGGTGTCAAACCCGTAGTCTGGAAGAAGCACCACGTTCTGGTCGTCCAAGTCTTTTTCAAGCGTCCGAATAAACCAGCAGGTGCAGAACAACCAGTTCATTTTGCAGCCCGATATATCAGGGAAGGAGCAACACATCTTTTTGCAGCTTTAAGTGTTGCTGAGGGTTTGATTTATGGTTATTGTAGTCCCACGAAAACATTTATCGATTTTCAGACTTTTCTACTATCCGGATTAATCCCAGAAGCCATTCGTCGTGGTGTACGCCATATCTATTTAATCCTTGACAATGGCTCTACTCATGCACCAAAACAATTACAGGCTTGGTTGAATCAGAAACAAAAAGAGGAAGGTTGGAATTTTACGGTCGAAGTTGTCTGGCTGCCAAAATACGCTTCTTGGTTAGACCAAATCGAAATTTGGTTCAGCGTTTTACAGCGAAAATTACTGACTCCGAATGATTTTCCTGACCTTAATACATTACAGCAACGTATCACCGATTTTATTATTCGCCACAATGACTCTGCACAACCCATAAAATGGTCATATACAGTGGCGCAGATGATGGAGAAATTCGCTACGAATTAATGCAAAGCTGTACTTAGCACTATTTGACAGACTCAGAACTCAAAGCCGCAAATTGCTGCCAACATAGGTATAAAGCGCGGGGTACATGAAAACATCCCTTCCATTTACCGCCTTTGAGATTTAATAATACTTCTCCACGCCGATTGAGATAGCCGAACCACTCCCCATATTCGGGATCTGCAAAGTGCTTCCAGGCATAATCGTGCATTTTTTGATACCATTCCCAGCAGGCTGCGCGTTTTGTCAGGCGATAACCCATTGCTAATGCAACTAACGATTCTAGATGTACCCACCACAACTTTTGATCCCATTCCAATTGTTGTGGTGGATGTCCATCTGCATCCATAAAGTAATATAAGCCGCCGTATTCTTCATCCCACGCAAAATTTAAAATGTTCAGCACCACATCAACAGCTTGGTTAATTGTCTGAAGATCATTTTTCCGGCGGGCGATATCCATAATAAACCACATCGCTTCAATACCGTGACCGGGATTAATTAATCTGCCTTCAAAACAATTGATGTGGGAACCATCGGGGGCAACATTTTCATACATTAATCCTCGTTTTTGGTCGAGGAAATCACTCATCACTTCCTGAACGGTTGTGGCTAAAACACTCTCTAAAGTTTCACTGGGAAGTAACCATTCCATTTCGAGAGTCAGGTTAGCTAAAATCATCGGCACAGCCAAAGCTTTCATTGGTCTTGTACCGGGATAAGTTTTAGTATATTTACCTTTGGGATTATCTTTACGACGCAAGACATTATTGTAAGCTTGCATTGCCACATCTTTTGCCCACTCTTCACCGGAGGCTAAAGCATATTGGCTGAATGCCATCGCCGCAAAGCAATCAGAGAAAATATTGTAAGGCTGAACTAGGGGTTGACCTTCGCGCGTCAGGGCAAAATACCAATTTCCTTTGTCATCTCTGCCATTTTGGGCGAGGAACTTTGCACCATTACTGGCAATTTCAAGCCAATTTTCGCGTTTTTCTAATTGGTTGCACAACATTGAAAAAGTCCAGACTTGGCGGTTTTGCAACCAGATAAATTTGTCGGTGTCGTAAACTTGGCCTTCCCGATTTAAGCAGGTAAAGTAACCTCCTTGTTCCGAGTCTAAGGAGTGGTTTTCCCAAAATGGGAGTACGTCATTCAGGAGTGCGTTTTTGTACAGTTCCGCCAATGCTTTGAAGTCGTACTCCATAAATTTCCGCTCTTGTATCAACACCAACAGGGTTAAATTATCTCATGCAGAGAGTGAATTAAGCATGATCGGTGGGAGTATGGGAGCGATCGCCCTACCATACCTCATCAAACTTTAGATTTACTCACAATAAAAATTGAAGACTCAACGATACAGGCAAATCTGATAGCAGCCTCAGCAATTTTGGCTGGGTTAAGATTAGAGCAAAACGTAATTTATAGTCTAGTACGGAGAGACATTATGCAAGAATCTGTGATTTACCGTTCAATTCAGGAAGAAGCAGAGGCAAGAAAGCAAAGAGAAATTGCCAATAATTCTTTACGAGAAGGTTTTCCAGTTGAAGTTGTGGCTCGTATTACTGGATTATCGATCGCAGAAGTCCAACAACTTCAACAACACTTCAACAACAACTGAATGAGTCTCCACAAAATTAGCCTAATTGCGTGGCGATCGCAACATCACCAGAACTTCCCAGTTAATTTAACGCATTGGGGCGGTGGGAGTTTTGATGAGTAAGACTTCTTGTGTATTCATAACGGTACGGGTGCTATAGTTTTTGACTAATTCACGGTACACATTCATTGTTTCTTCATACACTCTTGCTGCTTTGAAGCGTTCTAAATTTTGTTTGGCGCGGTTTTGCCAATATTGGAGTTGCACAGGATCACCAAGTAATTGCGTGAGAACATTGGCTAAGGTTTGACTGTCTTTTGGTGGTACAAGAATGCCAGCTTGACGATGATCTAATGTTTCGGGAATGCCGTCTACATCGCTGGCAACAATGGCACAACCCGCTTCTCGCGCTTCTGTTAAGACTAAACCAAAAGATTCGCAGTAGGAAGCCAAAACAAAGATATCACTAGCCAGCATATAACGTTGGGGTTCTGGCTGAAAACCTTCAAAATGAATGCGTTGACGTAGTTTGCCGCAGGGTATGTTGTTTACTATTGCTTCAAAGATAGAACGATCTGGGCCATCACCAACTAAATATAAGTGTGCTGCGGGAAAGTTGGGAGCAATTTTGGTAAATGCGGTGATTAACTCTGCAATGCCTTTACGAGTATACATCCCGGCAACGGTGGTGATGGCTGGACGATGTAAGGGTAGGGGTTGGTAATCTTGAATGCTGGGGTGGCGGGGACTACCTAATGTGCCGTTGGCAACTACGCATAATTTATTCTCAGGGATACCACGACGCACCATAGAATTATATACGGCTTGGCTGACGGCGATGACTCGATCTGCCAATCCCATTAATACGGCACTACGTTGAAACTCGTTGTGAACTGTAGAGACTAAATGATAGTTGTAAGCTTTGCGTAAAACTCCGGCGAGTACAACGCCTGTCATCATGTGTGCATGGATAATATCTGGCTGAAATTGCTGGATAATCTCTTTAAAACGCCAAGCAGCTTTAATTAAGTTGAGGGGTTGTCTGCATTGATTGAGATGAAAATGTTTGACGTTATGTTGTGTTAGTAAAATTTCAAATCCACCGCCAGCCGAAGCAACAGCTACATCATGTCCATCTTGTGATTGTAGACAGGCTAAATCTACGGCTACGTTAACAATGCCATTACCAATTTTTTCGACGTGATTTGTAATATGTAAGATTTTCATAGGATTTTTTCTCTATAGATGTAATTGATAGTTAGAAGGCAGTGGTTCGGCTGCACTCACCAACCGGAAGCAGGAGTAAAAATATTATTTTTCCTGACATAAAACGGACAGAAATAAGCCAAAATAATTAAGATTCAACTTTAAAAAATATCTCATAAGCACCTAAGAAGCGATTAACAAAGCCAGACGGTAAGCTTTCAAGCTGAGAGGTATAGGCTGCGATCGCCTGATTTTTCTTCTGCTGTACTGAGGTAATGGAAAAGCTATACGCGGCGGCTATATCTGATAATTTGAGCATGATAAATAATGGCGATCGCCAAAATAACCAAATAGGATATTGGAATAGTTCGACTTGAATTTCTGCTTGGTTAATTGCTGCTGTTACTAAAGGATATGTCGCCTCATGATCTCGGTGACAGTCTTTTTGATGGGGTAAATAAACTTCCTCTGGTTGATAATGTTTGAGGAGTTCAGCTATTTGGGCGATCGCTGTTTGTTTTTCGTCACCGTTTAAAGCTTGTAAATACCCATCAGCTTTATCTAAAAAGTGAATTGCTGATGTCTCTACACCCAATATATTTAAGGCTTTAATTGCTTCTTGTTTACGGGTTTGAATAATTTTATTTCTCGATTCTGTATCTATATCTTTTGAACCTTGACCATTGGTGAGAAACACTACTATTACTGGAATATTTTGCTCACGTTTATAAGCAATCATCCCTCCACAACCAAATGTTTCATCATCTTGGTGGGGAGAAAATACCATCACAGATTTTTGGTTAAATTTTAATTGCTGACTGCCTTGCAGTAAAATCCAACGAGTTATTAAGTTGGAATGAATATATTGCATCCGTTCCAGCAAAATACTCGGTACTAGTTTTTGTAATTGTTGTAAATAAGGTTTAATTTTCATATACATTTAGGTAAATAATCTGGGCATATTAATTTTTGATGCTTTCAATAACTGATAATCTATGATGATTAGCCAATTAAATTAGAGCTATATTCTCTATACTTTTTATTTCTGCTTTTTCAGCTTGTTTTTGGCAACTGTACATAAACTTTATGCGGTGTTTCTAGTGAAATATATTTAGTATGATAATTCACTTCTGATCTAGAGGGAAGGTAATTTGTTTATTTATTTGATGAAAAAATAGCATTCAATATAAAGCAATTTCTATTATTAATAAATATTGAATTGTGGTAGCAATGTAATACAATTTTTCTAGATTGGTTTGCATAAACAGATACCCGACTTCTTCAAGAAGTCGGGTATCTAAAAAACACTAATTTTGAGCAGAGAAGCTAACTTTTGAAGCGATACATAATTACTTTCCCTTTCCAATCTTCTTCTACAAACACTACATATTCCCCATTAGAACGACGAAAAGCGCGGATACCTTGGGGTATATCAATCCAACCACTTTCGCCTGCGACTTCTGCGCCTGGTTTTAATGTTTTGACAGTAGCACCTGTTTTGGCATTGTAAACATAAACCTCGGCGGTTTTCATTTTCACCGCAAATACATAATCACCAGCAACACTCATAGCGGCGGTAGAAACTTCGCGCTTACCTGTGGTGTCGTGGGGAACAACAACGCGCCAACGCAGTGTGGGATTATTTCCTTTACGCCAATTATCAAAGCGGAGAATTTCGGAACCAACGACTCCAGCATCATCACCGATCGCAGGATGATCAACCGTAAAGCCTGATAAATACATCGTATCAGTTTCGGGAAAGTATTCGATGCGGCGGACATCGGTAATCATGCTAGGAGTTTTCTGCTTCTCCATAGAACTATAGCTATAGATGGGATTTCCATACTTATCAAGTCCTTGTAGGGGATAGTGGCGAATCCCAATTCCATCTTGAGTGCGTAAAGTTTTCCAAATATCACCTTTACTATCAACCCACCAACCACCTAAGTAGGGATAATCTTCACTTTGATCATACTCACCTTGATCAAATTTACCGTTACCGTTGCGATCGCCCCAAATCCATTCTCCTTTATTTGGTTGATAAGGCGGCCAAGTTCCGCTAACTGATTTTTCTCCACCGCCATTTGTCCCAGCAAACATCCCAGCCGGAATCGCAATCTTACCATCCTTTGCAGAGTCAAAGCGGTAAATTTGCATAAAACTAGCATACATATTTGTCACAAACAAAAATCGCTTACCTTGAATGCGGCGAACAAAGGTAGCATCTGGGGAAGTATGTAAGCGGGGATCTTGGGGATATTTAAAGGGATTTAAGGTGTAAGCTTTGTAAGTCCATTGCTTCCCTGCTGGTTGGTTATAGTCAATCAAGTAGTGTTCTTGTTTGGTGAACACTTCTAAACCATCGGTTTGGGGATCTGCATCGGCGTTATCCACAAATAATAATCCGTGTAATTGCCATATTGGTTTTCCCGATGCAGAAAACTTGCGTAAGTCTGTACCTGAGTTGTTAAATCCATTGCTATTCACATAGATATTCCCAGAACTATCTGTACCAACTCCGGTAATTCCATATAGTTTTAATGGTTGCACTTCTCCCGGCGTACCCGCATAAACGCCGCCTTTCATGCCAAAATTACCAACCTGCACAGGCTGATTTTTGATGTTGTAAATTAATACTTGCTGACGTTGACTGTTATCTGCCACTAAAAGTCTATCTTGATGATCAATGGCGATCGCAGTTGGTTTAGGAATATTAGTAATTTGTGACGCTAATAACTTACCTGTAGGGGAGTAGTGGGAAATTTTGTTTTGGTTGTGAATCACCCAAAGATTTGCTTGTTTATCAATAGCGATCGCACCAGGACGAACTACACTAAAACTACGTAGTTCTTGCATAGTTTCGCTATTGTAGACGCGAATTTTATTCGTTGCTGAATCACTCACATATAACTCATTTCCTGCAATTGCTAATCCAGTAACTTCACTTTGATTACTGATAATTAGCATACTTTTATCCCAACCCCTTCCCCCATTAAAAGGTGCTGGTTTTCCCGATAAGTTATAGCGTCTGACAGTATACCAAGTTATCCCTTCCGGTGGATAATCATCCTTTGTTTTACCAATTGAGCCTTGTGCTAAGGCAATATAAATATATTTACTATTAGCTGTGACTGCTTTACCACCAGTGCGACTCCAGCCGTGAGTCTCTTCCACAGCGCCAATTACATTACCATCTTTATATATACCTGCCTCTCTACCAGCTTCATCCCAATGACTGTTAGTATAAACTGTGCCATCGGGTGCAACATACATTGCTTCAATATTATTTTGTACCCACTTCTTACCACCACCAAAACTATTACCTATCCAAGAAGTTTTATAGGTACTAGCTGCTACTCCTGTGACGCTGGTTTCAGTAGTTATATCAAGGGAAAAAGCCAGAAATATCACGGCTAGTCCCATCAGCATCAAAGAAATTGGTTTTAACTGTCGATTATTGCCTAACTTGAATATTCTTTGAATATATTTATGCAGTTGTTGATGGATTTTACTCAACTTTGTATGTGTATTTTTTGGCATAATCTACTTAAAATTTAAATTGAAATCAGATATCAAAAAGTTCGCCAGTCAAATAGGTATGGCGACAAATTAGCTATCAAAAAATGGCGTGCAGATACTTTTGTGCTAACTGATACAATCAACACAACTAAGTAGCAATAGATAATGCTCAAAAACCCTGGTTTATTACTATCGATGGTAGGATGTTATGGATTTTTCACCTGATATTAGTCTGCCTGTGGAAACTTTCAAAAATTAAGACTAATATTTCAGCCTAATTTTCCCAGGACATATTACATAGATAACAAACACTGGGTATTTGAAAATTGATATTTACCTAAAATTCATGAAAACCACACATATTTTTCAACTAGTCAAGAGAAATTCCTAGAAGAATCTTTATATTTGTAGCTAAACTTACTAAACAATAGCTAAAAAAGTAAAACTGAATACATTGAATCAATAATTTTACCCAACATAAATATCTTTGATTACTTTAAGACTGTTGAACACCAGAAATCATGTAATTTAAATCACAAAATTTCTGCTTGACACTAGAATCTAAATCGTTTATAAATTATTGTCCTCTGCAAAAACACTTGTCTTTGATGATTGGCTTTTGAAATTTTAGTAGTTAGATATCTAAAATCAAAATCTGCATCCAGTCAGACCCAAAGAATGCTGATTTTAGTAAAAATTACAGGATATAAATATTAGTCTGATTAATCTACTGCAAAATTAAAAAGAAATAACTTGAGAGTGATGGTAATTAAACATACACTCAAACAATCATAGGAGAGTAAAAAGTGGGATGTAAAAACGAAAATTTTAATACTAAGTCTGCATCTATACTGACACTGGGGTTGGGTTGGTTCCCTAAAACACCAGGAGGATTAGAAAGATATATTTATGAATTAACTCATCAATTAGCCAACCGTCAAGACCAAATAGAATTATGTGGAGTTGGTTTACCAGAAATTGATTTAAATTCACCAATCAAATTAACTAACTTAGCTTCTCCTAATCTGCCAATTTGGCAAAGACTTTGGCATATTCGCAATAACTTTAAAAATAGTAGAATCGGCAAGCCAGATGCAATTAATTTACATTTTGCATTATATAGCTTTCCGATTATGGATATTTTACCGCAAGATATACCCATTACCTTTAACTTTCATGGCCCTTGGGCATCAGAAAGTGAGCAAGAAGTAACTACTAATAAATTGAGTATTATTATCAAGCGGTTATTAATTGAAAAAAGCACTTATCATCGCTGCGATCGCTTTATTGTTCTGAGTAAAGCATTTGGTAATATTTTACATCAACAATATCAAGTTCCTTGGGAAAAAATTCACATTATTCCTGGTGGTGTAAATATTCATCGCTTTCAGCCAAATTTATCGCAACAGGCAGCAAAACAGGAATTAGGCTGGCCAGATAATCGTCCGATATTATTTACATCTCGCCGCTTAGTTTATCGTATGGGTATTGATAAACTCTTGCAAGCTGTAGCTATAATTAAACCTAAAATTCCTGATGTTTGGTTAGCAATTGCTGGTCGTGGTTATATGCAAGATGCACTACAACAGCAAGCAAAAGAATTAGGCTTAGAAAATACAGTTAAATTTTTAGGTTTTATCCCAGATGAGCAATTACCCATAGCCTATCAAGCTGCTGATTTAACAGTTATGCCTAGTCAATCTTTTGAAGGTTTTGGTTTAGCATTAGTTGAATCTTTAGCTTGCGGTACACCTGTTGTCTGTACACCGGTGGGGGGAATGCCAGAAATTTTAACGCAATTTTCACCAGATTTGATTACCAGTTCAATAGAAGTTTATGACATAGCTGACAAATTAGAGAATATCCTCTTAGGGAAAATTTCAATTCCTTCGCGTCAGGCTTGCCGTGATTATGCCGTAACTAATTATGACTGGTCTTTAATCGCGCAAAAAGTTCGTGATGTTATCTTAGCTTAAAATCTAAATTTTAAAGTATTTAATATTTTATGAAAATTCTATTTTTAGACCAAAGTGGTAAACCTGGTGGTGCAGAACTTTGTTTAATTGATATTGCTAAACCATACCGCGATCGCGCTTTAGTTGGTTTGTTCGCTGATGGTGATTTTAAAACCTTACTCCAGCAACATCAAATCCCCGTTGAAGTATTAACAACCAAACCAATTCAAGTCCAAAAACAAAGTAACTTATTGCAAGCAATAGCCAGCATTAAACAACTAGCACCTTTATTAATTAAAGTTGTAAACTTAGCAAAAAAATATGATGTAATTTATGCCAATACCCAAAAAGCACTAGTTATTGGCGCACTGGCAAGTGTTTTAGCAAATCGTCCTCTAGTTTATCATTTACACGATATCCTTTCCTTAGAACACTTTAGCCCAATTAACTTACGAGTTGCTGTCACCTTAGCTAATAAATTTGCATCATTAGTTATCGCTAATTCACAAGCTAGTCAAACAGCATTTGTCCAAGCTGGCGGTAAGCCGGAAATCACAGCAATTGTTTATAACGGATTTGATAGTAAAAAATATCAAATTCCTGAAGTTGAAATTCAAAAAATCCGACAAGATTTAAACTTAGAAGGTAAATTTGTTGTTGGACATTTCAGCCGTCTCGCACCCTGGAAAGGACAACATATTTTACTGGAAGCATTAGCACAATGTCCGCCACAAGTCACAGCACTTTTAGTTGGTGATGCTTTATTTGGCGAACAAGATTATGTCCAAGAATTACACAAACAAGTTGCCAAACTAGGGTTAGAAAATCGCGTCAAATTTTTAGGATTTCGCGCTGACATTCCGCAGTTAATGTCAGCTTGTAACTTAGTGGCGCACACTTCCACCGCACCAGAACCCTTTGGGAGAGTAATTGTTGAGGCGATGTTATGCGGTACACCTGTCGTCGCAGCCAAAGCCGGCGGCGCGATTGAATTAGTCGAACATGGTGTCAATGGTTTTTTAACCACACCCGGCGATTTCCAAGAACTAGCCAACGTAATTAACACCTGTGTTCAAGAAATAGAAATCACTACAGCGATCGCTGATTATGCCAGAAATATTGCCAGTCAGCGTTTTGATATCGCAACTATTAATCAGCAAATTGCCCAATTATTGATTTCCAGGAAAATAGATGTGAATGATACCAAGGTGGTAGATTTTCAGGGTAATGAAGATTAATTTACTACCAATGTGTCTACCTTAAGGCTCTGTCTAGCCTGAGAAAAAATTTTTAACCTAATCTTAGAGTTCGCTCAAGATTAAGGAAAAATTTTGTATGACAAACGATATTACTACTAATATCAACCAGTCCAGCAATATTAACAAGCAAGTTAATACTTCAATTGTCATTGGCGCTCTTTTGATTATTTTAGGGATTGTAGCGATCGCTTTACCTGTAGTTACAACCATATTTGCTGAGACTTGGGTGGCGCTAATCCTGATGAGTGCGGGATTTGCCAAGCTTGTTTATGCTACTCATACCCGCCGCGAAGGAGGTTTTCTGTTGAAAATTCTCCTAAGCGGACTTTATATTGCTACAGGTGTGATGCTATTAGTTTATCCTCGAACTGGTATTCTTACACTCACCCTGTTACTCGGTAGCTTCTTACTGACAGAAGGTACATTCGAGTTAATTTTGGCATTCCGCTTACGTCCCCAACAAAACTGGACATGGGTATTAGGTAATGGCATTATTACCCTATTTTTAGGCGCACTAATTTGGTTTCAGTTTCCCAGCAACGCACCTTGGCTACTAGGCACATTATTAGGCTCTAGCATTGTGGTTACAGGTATTTCTCGCGTTATGCTGTCTTTAAATGCGCGTTCTAGCTTACCTGAATCTAATCAAGCTGCTTAGATTTTACTTGCTTTGAGTAGAGACTTTGCACTGCAAAGTCTCTACATATAAACTACAAACCAACTAATTCCCGTGATTCATAATCAGTAAGTTGTTGTGCGATCGCTAATCTTGCTTCTAACTTCGCTACACTAAACTGATTACGCAGATATTCTAAATGCGCGATCGCATTAGCTTTTTCTACAGTTAGTTGAATTTGAGTATCCACCGCCTTTTGATATTCGTGATTCAACAGTAATACCTCAAACCGCCGCGCCTTGCGTTGAGCATCATTTTTCAAATCCACATCAAAAGCCGCCGCGCGATCTGCATTTCCTTCAAAGCGGTTAATTTGCTGCTGTACAGCCATCAACTGTGAGTCTAGTTCATTTACACGTTGAGCAGCCTGAGCGATCGCAGATGGATAATGATTCATTTGCATCATCAAATAATCTTCCTCTGAAAATCTCAATTCATCACATAGCAAAAGAGATATCAGAAGTATGTCTAAATACTTCTATTTCTTTGCTTTCAAACTTCTTCTGGAGTAGTGAAAAAATAGTCACATCTTGAAATCAAAAAGATGCTTTTTGGCGTAGAAGACTATAACCTGTACTTGATATATCTATTATAGTAATAATGTACTGAAAGCGCCACAAAATCCCGCATTTTTAGACGAGATTTATACAGAACTTAGCTAAAATTTTCCCTCAAGGCATTCCATCTCCCTTGTATACTCTGTCTCCCTTGCCTACCTTGTCCCCCTCTTATCCCTCAATGACAACATAGACCAAAAACCAATTACGTAATCTTACTTAATATTCTTTCAAAAGAGTATTAGTAAAATCTTAATCATCACCTAAATTTATTGGGTTAAGTAAATTTTCGGAATTATTCTCAAAATCCAGTGCTTATCAACTCCCAAACCAAATACCCAAAAAAGCACTGTTACTAACAGCGCCGTCATTTTGTGTGTTTAGCGAAAGCTCATATTGCTAACACAACCAAAACCAATAGGAGTGAGATAAACAATGGCTACCTTTAACGTCACCAACACTAAAAGCAGTGGTCTTGGTTCATTACAGCAAGCAGTTTTAAATGCCAACGCCTCAGCCGGCAAAGACTTAATCAGATTTACAGGCGGACTCTTCACAGACAACATCGCCGATACTATCAGCCTTGGCGGTAGTAGTTTGTTCATCACCGATGACTTAAGTATTGATGGTAGAGGTTCAAACTTACTGACAGTTAGCGGTAACTACAATTTTGCTCAAGATAACAACATATCTCGTGTATTTGAAATTGCTAACGGCATCACTGTTGACATTGAAGGATTAACAATTGCTAATGGCTATGCCACAGATGCAAGAGGCGGTGGCGGCGTTTACAACGCTGGTAATCTGACATTAAGAAACGTCGCCGTTAGCAATAACTTTTCTGGTGGTCAAGACAGTTCCGGTAATAATGGTGGTGGTATTTATAACTCCACCTCTGGAGTTTTAAGGCTCAACAACAGCACCGTTACAGGTAACTACGCAGGCCAAGTCGATGCTGAGGGTATATTCTACGCAGGTAATGGCGGCGGTATTTATAACGCGGGTGTCGTCACTCTTAACAACAGTGCCATTAATGATAACTCTGCTGGTTACTACAATGACTCCTACTTTCCCGATAACTTAGGCAACGGTGCAGGTATATATAACACGAGTACTTTAACAGCTAACAACAGCACCATCAACAACAACAGAGGCACAGGTGATGGTACTGGTATCTACAGTACTGGAACCGTAACCTTGAGTTATAGCAGTGTTAATAATAATGAATCAAGCAACCAATTCTATAACGCATTTAGC
Source organism: Anabaena sp. FACHB-83 (assembly GCF_014697485.1). Taxonomy (NCBI): domain Bacteria; kingdom Bacillati; phylum Cyanobacteriota; class Cyanophyceae; order Nostocales; family Nostocaceae; genus Anabaena; species Anabaena sp. FACHB-83. The sequence goes on from NZ_JACJRY010000002.1 coordinate 468,219, forward strand.
GGCATTGTCAGTAATGGCAGCCTCACTATCAGAAATAGTAGTGTGAGTAGTAATAGAGCAATTGATAGTGGTGGCGCTTCATCTGGTATTGATAGCTCAGGCACACTAATCATCAGTAACAGCCACATAGATAATAATCAGTCATATTGGTCGAGTGGAGTCATCCATTCAGGAACCCTAACAGTAACTAATAGCTCGATTAATTACAATAGCGGCAGAAATTCTAGCGGACTTATTGCCAATGGCACTATCAAAATAGACAGAAGTACTATCAATGGCAACACCTCATACTACGACTTTAGCAATGCTGGTCTTATTACCCGTGGCACAGTGACAGTAAATAACAGCACTATCAGTAATAACTCGTCAGACTACGGCAGTGCAGGTCTTAGTAACAATGGCAATACAACGGTAAGCAACAGCACCATCAGCAGCAACATAGGAGGCTTAGAAGTCACAGGAGATATTAACAGCAACGGTATCTATAACTCTGCATCTGGCAATCTTACAGTTATTAGAAGTACTATCACAGGTAATTCCAATGCAGAGGGAGCCGCAAACGGCACGATTGTTAATGATGGCATCATTAGCATCATTAGTTCTACTATCAGCAATAACTCAGCAGGTTTAGGAGGTGGTATTCTCAACAACGGCACTGCATTTGTAATTAACACCACCATTAACAACAACACCGCAGGCATTGGCGGAGGCATTAACAACTCTGGCACTCTAACTTTCGTTAACAGTACCATTAGTGGCAATCGGTCATACAACGAAGGCGGCGGAATTTACAACTCTGGCACTTTAGCCGTTAGCAATAGCACGATCGCCTTCAACAAGTCTTACTATGATGAAGAAAACACTGTATCTAGCGGTGCTGGTATCTATAACTCAGAAACAGGTACAGCCACCATCAAAAACAGCATCATCGCAGGCAATAACGATGGTATTCCTGGTGCAGTTAACCCCGATGTCGTCGGTAACTTTATCAGCAACGGCTATAACCTCATCGGCAACCTTAATGGCAGTACAGGCTTTAACCCCAGCGAACAACTACAAGTCAGCATTTCTCAAGTTATCGATACCATTCTGCGTGACAATGGCGGCCCAGTCAAAACCCACGCTTTAGTTTATGGTAGTCCCGCCATTAACGCTGGAAATAACGCCGATATCCCTGCCGACATTGCAGACTTAGACAGAGATGGCAATACTACCGAAGGCATACCTTTTGATCAACGAGGTAGTGGTTATCGACGTATTTTGAATGGTCGAGTAGACATCGGAGCTTATGAAGCATCTGTAATTAATGGCACGGCTTATCCTAATAATCTCCGAGGTACTACTGTCAATGATTTGATTGCTGGCTTGAGAGGCGCAGATGTGCTAACAGGTGGCGCGGGTGCAGATAGCTTTGTTTATACCAGCCTTGCCGATAGCGGCGATACAATTACAGACTTTGCCGTTGGTACAGATAAAATTGTCTTACAAGCACTTTGGCGGAGTTTAGATTTGAGCAACTTGAACTTTGCCACAGCCATTGCTGGCGGTTACTTGCAGTTGCAAACAGCAGGGACAGACACCTTAGTTTTAATTGACTTAGATGGTACTGCTGGTCAACGTGTGCCTTTGGAGTTGGTGAGGTTACGCAATGTATCAGCTAATGCTGTGAACGACTCTAGGAATTTTGTGTTTTAAATTTCCTCGCAAATACTCTTGAGCATCTGTCTTAACCAAGAATTTGCCTGATCTTGATCTGTTAGTCGGCTCCACAACATTGAAATCATCCACGGTTGTGTTTGTATAGGCAGTTCAAAAATTTCTACTGCACCTTGATCTGCCAAGGATGTTAGTGACGTACTCCACACACTCCCCTTCGGGTGAGTGTGGGCTTCTCAATGACTCTTCTAGGAAGACATTAATTGAGCTTTAAGACCATGCGTCCCACGGTTCTTTATGTTTATAGCCGCATTCAAATCTCTGCACAGACTAGTATGACAAGCAGGGCAATTGTGCATTCTTTGAGATAACAGCTTTTTAACTTTGTGACCACAGTTAGAACATTCTTGACTAGTACCATTTGGTTTAACAGCTATTACCTTCAAACCAGCATTTTCGGCTTTATTTGAAAGTATTGTTACAAACTGTCCCCATCCGGCATCATTAACACTTTTAGCCAGTCTTGTTTTAACCAGTCCCTTAATATTCAACTTTTCAACAGCTACAACATCATACTTATCAAGCAGTAATTTAACTGTTTTAAAGTGAAAGTCTTTGCGAGTATCAGCGACTTTTTTGTGCTGTTTACTCAATCAGACTTTTTGCCGTTAGCATCACCTTTCAACCATCTATCAAAAGCCAATTCAACTTTTTTAGGGACTTCCTGCAATACTTGAGAGTGAATCTCTTTGTACCAAGGTCTATCA